>JBFESJ010000082.1:0-14173 GCA_041548585.1 Desulfobacterales bacterium
CTAATAAAGGCACTTTCATTTTGATAAAATCATCCTCTCCTGATTCCTAACCCGAATATTTCATGAAAATTTTCACCCTACGGGCCAATTCAGATCGCTGTTCTAACATACTCATCGTTTTCGTCTTCGCTTTCCATTGTACCCATTGAATGTTGAAGAAGGCTCAGCCGGTTGACAAACCGTTTCGGCTGCATTGTATCCGACAAGCCGGTTCACTTCACGAATTAATGATGAACCGGCCTTTAATCTCATCTTATGGGACAGGGCGATAATCGTCTCTGTTTTATCCGGATTCAGCAAGTGAATATAGGCTTGGCAAGAACCCGGATGTCTTTTTAATACGGTATTCAGCTTTTCAAGCAACGTCTTTTCCGTTTGGGTGATATCAAGATTAAAACGGAGACTCGTGGTCCATGTCTCCTCTGCTTTATCCATGGGTATAACGGTATCTGCCAATATTTTTACCGAGTTTTCCTCCTTTTGAAGGGACCCTCGAACCAAAACGGCGTTATCGTCCGTTAAAAGATCGTATACTTTTGTATAAAGGGCTGAGAAGACGATGATTTCAACATCGCCATGAAGGTCCTCAAGTGTCACGAACGCCATTAAATCGCCCCTTTTGGTCTTTATGATCTTGGTGTTTCTGATCATACCACCGATCCGAACGGATTCACCGTCATTTTGTTCTTTCAGTTTCACTGAGTCTGTGTTTGTGAACTTCTCCAGAAGATCTTCATATTCGTTTAGAGGATGTCCGGTGATATAGAACCCAAGTGACTCCTTTTCAAACGCTAAAAACTGTTTCTCATCCCATTCATCGATTTCGGACAGGGTCGGCATGTTAATGGCTTTCTGATCTTCTGTTAGATTGAACAAGCCCATTTGAGGATCCGCCTTTTCCTTCTGAACTCTTTGCCCGTAATCCATACAGTCCTCTAAAGACGCCGTCATTCTTGAACGATAGTTTTCTGTAGAATCAAATGCGCCGCATTTTATAAGGCTTTCAACAACACGCTTGTTAACTCTTTTAAGATCCACGCGTTCACAGAACTCAAACAGCGACGAGAACCTCCCGTTCTTCCGGGCCTCAATAATAGATTCAATGGCACTTTCACCAACATTCTTTACGGCAACCAGTCCGAACCGTATCATCGAACCGGTTACGGTAAACGTCTTTTCGCTTTCATTGATGTCCGGAGGCAAAACCTCAATACCTTGACTGCGACATTCACCAATATACTTCACGACACCATCGGTTGAATGCATTTCACTGGTCAGTAATGACGCCATAAACTCTACCGGAAAATGCGCTTTTAGAAAAGCGGTCTGATATGCAATTAACGCATATGCCGCACTATGGGATTTGTTGAATCCATATCCCCCGAATTTTTCCATAAGATAAAACATTTTTCCGGCTTTGTCGGATGGAATACCGTTTTCTGCAGCCCCCTGCATGAAGCGTTCCCGATGCATGGCCATAATCTCTGGGATTTTCTTTCCCATCGCCTTTCTAAGATCGTCAGCCTCAGCCATGGAATAATTGGCCAGATCACCGGCAATTTTCATTACCTGTTCCTGATAGACGATAACCCCATATGTCTCTTTCAAAATCGGTTCAAGCTGGGGAACAATGTACTCCACAGTTTTTTTCCCGTGTTTTCTATCGACGAAATCATCAACCATCCCGCTGTCTAACGGGCCGGGACGGTACAGAGCAACCAGTGCAATGATGTCATCAAAGGATTCCGGCTTGAGTCTCATCAACAAATCTTTCATTCCTGAGCTTTCCAGCTGAAATACGCCTGTTGTATCACCGGAACCGAGAAGCTGGTACGTAGCAGGATCGTTAAAATCAAGGTTTGAAAGATCGGGGGGCGTACCCCCTTGGGTGGCGATAAGACTAAGGGTGTTTGCGATGACCGTCAAATTGCGAAGACCCAAAAAATCAAACTTAACCAGACCGATTTTTTCAACACATTTCATATCGAACTGGGTCACAACTTCGCCTTTTTTACCCTTATAGAGGGGCATGTATTCCACCAGCGGCCTGTCTGCAATAACAACGCCAGCTGCATGTGTTGAGGCGTGCCGTGGAAGCCCTTCCAATACTCGGCAAATACTGATTAGATCCGCAATTTCAGGTTTCTTTTTTGCCAGGTCCTTGAGTCTGGGCTCTTGTTCAAGGGCGTCATCAAGACCAATGTTCAACACATCGGGCACCATTTTAGCAATGCTATCCACTTCGCTGAGCGGTATATCTAAAGCACGACCGACATCACGAATTACAGCACGGGTTTTTAGCTTTCCGAATGTGATAATCTGGGCGACAAAATCACCCCCACCATATTTTTCAACCACATATTTAAAAACATCTTCCCTGCCGTTTATACAAAAGTCGACATCAATATCCGGCATGCTTTTGCGCGCAGGGTTGAGAAAACGTTCAAAAATAAGACCATGCTCGATGGGATCCAAATCTGTAATTCCAAGAGAATAGGCAACAAGGCTTCCTGCAGCCGACCCTCTTCCGGGTCCCACAGGAATACCGTTTTTCTTGGCATAGCTGATAAAATCGGCCACAATCAAAAAATATCCTGAAAAGCCCATTGATTTGATGAGGTCAATCTCATATTCGATGCGGTCATCATAAAGCTTCTCATCTGTATTCGGATGCTTTTTTTTAACACCTTCCATTACGATTTTAAATCCGTCCCTGACTTTTTCCTCAAAAATCTCATCTACGGTATGGCCGGATAAAACATCAAACTTCGGGAAATGGTAGGTTTTAAAATCGAATTCCAGGTTGCACCGCCTGGCGATATCCACGGTGTTCTCAAGTGCATCCGGATAATCACTAAAAGCATCAACCATTTCAGCTTTAGATTTTAAATAAAGTTGATCGGTTCCAAATTTAAGTCGATCCGTTTCATAAACCGTCTTTCCTGTCTGGACGCATAACAAGACATCATGGGCACGAACATCCCCTTTGTCGAGATAATGACAATCATTCGAAGCAACCAGAGGGATGGAAAGCCTCTGGCTCATATCCAGCAATGCCTGATTCACCGCCACTTGAACATCGATGCCGTTGTTTTGAACTTCCAGAAAAAAATTCCCTTCTCCCAGGATTTTAAGGTAATATCGCGCAGCCTCATCGGCTTGATCCATTCGACCTTCCTGAATCAGCATCGGAATTTCACCGTGAAGACAGGCTGACAGGCCAATAAGCCCTTTACGATGTTGTTTTAAGAGTTCTTTATCGATGCGGGGCTTGTAATAAAACCCTTGAAGCTGGGCAATGGTAGTCAGTTTGCATAGATTTCGATACCCCTCCATATTCTCGGCCAGAAGAATGAGATGTGAAAGTCCACTTTTATCAAGAGGAGTTTTGTCGGTGAGACGTCGCGGCGCCAGATAACACTCGCAGCCAATAACCGGCTTTATTCCGGCTTGCGTGGCCTTTTCATAAAACGTCAATGCCCCGAACATGGTACCATGATCGGTAATTGCCACGGCGTCCATGTCAAAATCGGCGACACGCTTCAATAAGGGATCGATCCGAATGGCACCATCCAGAAGGCTGTATTGGGTATGGACGTGGAGATGTACAAAGTGGGATGATGCTTGAGTCATTTTATGAGTATGTATTGTTATGAATAAGGTGAATCTGAAACTGTTTAGGTTTTTGAAACAAACGGATGTTAATGGAGCCTCAGGTACATACGATTGATGATTTTCGATTGAAGTCGGTCCAAACTGTCACCTTAAAACTAAATGCAAAATTATAAATAACAAACTGTTTTCATGACTAATAAAAAGGACCGTCGAAAATTTTCATGAAATATTCGGTCTAGTCAAGACGATAGTTTGGTGCCTCTTTGGTTATGATCACGTCATGAACATGGCTTTCACGCATGCCTGCTGCGCTGATTTTAATAAAGCGGGCTTTATTCCTGAGTTCATCCAGCGTGCGGCACCCCACATATCCCATACCCGCTTTTAATCCTCCAATAAGTTGAAAAATATTGTCCGGAAGCTTGCCTCTGTAAGGCACCCTGCCGACGATACCTTCCGGGACCATTTTGTCGCCATGGAGATCTTCATCCTGGTAGTACCTGTCCTTGCTCCCTTTCTGCATGGCTTCTATGGATCCCATACCTCGATAGGCCTTGTAACTACGGCCCTGATAAATAACAAGCTCTCCGGGACTCTCTTCGGTTCCGGCAAAAAGGCCCCCGATCATCACCACATGGGCTCCTGCGCCAAGCGCTTTGGTCACATCCCCTGAAAATTTGACGCCGCCATCTGCAATTAACGGAATGCCTGTTTTAGCGGATACCGGAGCGCAATTCATGATCGCTGTAATCTGCGGCACCCCGACACCTGCGACAATGCGTGTTGTGCAGATCGATCCAGGCCCAATCCCGATTTTGACACCGTCAACACCTGCTTTAATCAGCGCTTTAGCCCCCTCCGCCGAACCCACATTACCTGCAATCAGTTCAATATTTTTGAAATTGCTTTTTAAAGTTTTTACAGCTTCTATCACATTTTTAGAATGTCCATGAGAGGTATCGATGAGAATAACATCAGCGCCCGCTTGCAAAAGGGCCTCTGTGCGCGCTTCCATATCCGGGCCCACGCCCACGGCAGCCCCTGCTCTGAGTCTGCCCATCTTATCCTTGCATGCATTCGGGTATTTTTTTATCTTTTCAATATCTTTTATCGTTATCATACCGATCAGATGATCTCTGTTGTCAACCACCAGGAGCTTTTCGATCCTGTGTTTATGCAGCAGCCCTTTGGAATCTTCCAAGGTAATCCCTTCTGAAACCGTAACAAGGTTTTCCTTTGTCATGACCTCAGAAACCTTTTTCTCGAGATTTGTCTCAAATCGCAGATCCCTATTCGTCACGATACCCACCAACTTGTCTTTTTGGGTAACGGGAACTCCTGAAATGCGATACTTTTTCATCAGCTGTAACACTTCAATGACGAGCTGATCCGGATGAATCGTCACCGGATCAACAATCATACCGCTTTCAGATTTCTTCACCTTGTCAACCTCAATCGCCTGACTCTCGATACTCAAATTCCGGTGTATAAAACCGATTCCGCCCTCACGTGCCATGCTGATGGAAGTTCGAGACTCGGTTACGGTATCCATTGCAGCACTGACAAGAGGAATGTTCAATGTAATATTTTTTGTTAAAGGGGTTCTGGTATCAACATCACGCGGCAAAACATCTGAATAGCCTGGAAGCAATAAAACATCATCAAAAGAAAACGCCTCTTCAGGCGATATTTTTATCATGGGTTCCTCCATTAATCTCTGTTTTAAATCCCTAAGTCGTCGGAGAGTTTTAATAAAAAAGCGTTATTTATCATAGGATAGTATCGCATAACAAATAGATTTGTCTTTTGCAATCTTTATTAGGCAAAACACATAGACATATTATAACATTATGATATTATTATTTTTATAAAGCATTTAAATTTGTTCACGAAAAATCCGGAATCGTTGCCTTGACAATACGCCATTGCCCGTAATAGATAAATTTATTCGGATTTTTCGAGGCAGACCATCAACCAAGGTGGATGAGAAAGACAAATGATTAAATAAAAGCTTTTATTTACCGACCGCGGTAAAACAGGATAACCATGCTTTTTAAAATAAACTCTATAAACCCCCAGGAACGACTGATAATAAAGGTGATTGACATACTCAAAAGAGGTGGCATCATCGCCTATCCAACCGATACATTTTATGGAATCGGTTGTGATATTATGAACAAAAAGGCAATAGAAAAGATCTACCAGTTAAAACAGCGAAAAAAAATCAAGCCGTTTAGCTTTATCTGTTCGGGGCTAAAAAACATCAGCCATTACGCCAAAGTATCAAACTATGCCTATAAAACCATGAAACGACTTCTGCCAGGCCCATACACGTTTGTGTTGGAAGGTTCGAAACTGGTTCCCAAGATCATGCTAACCAATCGAAAAACCGCTGGGATTCGGGTGCCGGATAACCGGATTTGCCTTTCCCTGGTGGAAGCTTTGGGAAACCCGATTATCACGACGAGCGCTACAATGCCGGACGGTACAATTCTTTATGATCCCTCACTTATTCATGATTTTTTTCTCCACAGACTAGATGTGGTTATTGATGGAGGCGCTGTTCCGGGCTATCCTTCGAGTGTCATCTCCCTGATCGACGACTTTCCGGAAATCATCCGGGAAGGTCTGGGGGATGTGAGTGTTTTTGAGTAATCATTCAGGTTTCGACGGCAAGGTAAAAAGCTTCAAGTTCAAGACGCGCAAATTCCGAGGAATGATGCGTACTTATCGTATGCCGCAGTGACTTGCCCTGTTAAATCGGCTCTGCCGTCTCGCGTAGCGAGAATTTAACAGGGCGTGGAATGCAGCGCAACGCAGAAATTGGACTTTTTACGAAGCCATCAATCTTGAATAAAAAAACGCCCACATAGCGGGCGCCGTGTTTAATATCCATCTATCTTAAAGTTTTTCTACTTAAATCCTCACGTTTTGAATATTTACTGTTGTCATCTACCGCGAATCCTTGACAACGATAGGATTTATTCCGGTCTATATATATAGTCTGCAGATAAATTTGTGCCAAGAAGATGGTTTAATAAATTCTCGGCAGATGAATCGGTAATATATTTTAAAAGGGATAATTTTTTCTCCTTTGCATAAACCGTTGAGATCTTTCCTTTGATCCCGCCAAGTCGACCCGCCCACTCAATAGCATCTTCTAAATTTCCGAGACGGTCTACCAGACCAAATTCTTTTGACTCTTGTCCTGTAAAGATGCGCCCATCTGCAAGCGATTCTATCTTTTCCCTATCCATTTTTCGTCCGTCAACGATATCTTTAATAAATTGTCTATGGATTTTTCTTGCAAAATCCTGGAGGATTTTTTTCTCTTCAGGCTTCATCTTTCGAACCGGTGATCCGATATCCTTATACTCGCCGCTTTTGACAACAATAGGAACCAATCCGATTTTATGGAGCAGCTCCTCGTAATTTGTAAAACCCATGATGACACCAATGCTGCCGGTGATGGTCCCGGGATTGGCAACAATTCCATTTGCCCCGGCAGCAATATAATATCCTCCGGATGTTGCAATTGTGCCCATGGAAGCTACCACATTCTTTGTAACGGCCGTCTTTCTGATCTCCCTGAAAATCTCCTGTGATGGGCCCACAGCACCTCCCGGGGAATTGATTCGAACGACGATCGCTTTTATAGCATGATCTTCACGGAAGTTTTTTAGATGACTCATTACATCTTTGGAATCCGCAATAATACCGTGTATCTCTATAATGCCAACTTTTTCTCCAAATTCAAAATCAGGTTTGCTTGCAGCGAACGTAATAAGGAGGGTCATTAATATCATCGCTGAAGCAACAACTGTAGAAAAAATCAGGATGAAAAAAAGATATGGATGCCTACGTGAAAACATAATGCTGTCATCGGAATTTTACGATCAAATATCTTTAAATGTATAATGGATAACGATTAAATTATTCCTCGTTCAATTTTTCCTGAAGGTTTTCCCGTAAAATTTCTCCAAAAGTCGACGTCGAAGGTCTGGCGTTATTGACATATTCGCTCAACAAGCTTTGTTCACTTTCAATCTCAAGTCGCTTAATTGAAAGACCGATTCGCCTTTCCTGGCTGTTGATATTCATAACCTTGGCAGTGATGACATCGCCGATGCTGAATTTACCGATGGGGGTCTTTATCTTTTCTTTACTAATCTCAGATACATGTACAAGCCCCTCTATCCCTTCCTCGATTTCTACAAAAACTCCAAAATCGGTAAGATTGGTCACCGTACCCGTAATCTCTTTCCCAACTTCATACCGTTCGGCTACCGTTTTCCAAGGGTCTTCCTGCAGTTGTTTTACCCCTAGTGAAAACCTTTCGTGCTCCTTTTCAATATCCAATACGATCGCCTGGACCACGTCTCCTTTTTTGTATAACTCCGATGGATGTTTGATCCGTTTTGTCCAGGAAATATCGGAAATGTGTACAAGCCCATCAATCCCTTCGCCAATGCCGATGAAAAGGCCGAAGTCTGTGATATTCTTAATCTTGCCTTCAATTGTTGTGCCGACCGGATATTTTTCACTTATAATATCCCATGGGTTGGGAACAACCTGCTTCATACCCAAAGAAATCCGCCGACTTTCAGGCTTGATATCCAGTACTACGGTTTCAACCACCTCACCCACGGAAACAACTTTGGAAGGATGACGGATCTTTCGGGTCCACGACATTTCAGAAACGTGAATCAGCCCTTCGATACCTTCTTCCAACTCTACAAATGCGCCATAATCTGTCAGGCTGACAACCTTTCCATTAACACGGGAACCTATCGGATATTTTTCTGTAGCTGATAGCCAGGGGTCCTCGGCAAGTTGTTTCATTCCCAAGGAAACCCTCTCCCTTTCAATATCAAGGCTTAATATTTTAACGGTTATTTTATCACCCACTGAAAAGAGTTCCGATGGATGTTTAACCCGTCCCCATGAAATGTCGGTAATATGAAGAAGACCATCTACACCACCCAGGTCAACAAATACACCATATTCCGTTATATTTTTGACAATACCCTCAATAACTTTTCCATCTTCAATGGTAGCTAATGTTGCAGCCCGCTTGGAATCGCGCTCCTCTTCAAGAATGATTCGTCTGGATAAAACAATATTACTCCGTTTTCGATTATATTTTAGGATTTTAAATGTAAACGTCTTCCCAACCATTTCATCAAGGTTGCGAATTGGACGCAAATCTGCCTGTGAACCGGGTAGAAACGCCTGAACTCCGATATCTACGGAAAATCCCCCCTTGACACGATTGACAATAATGCCTTCTACAGTTCGATCTTCGTCGTAAGATTTCTTGATCTCTTCCCATACTTTTACTTTGGCTGCTTTTTCTTTGGAGAGAATGACGCGTTCTTCTTCGTCATCCCACCATTCCACCATGACATCAACCGGATCTCCCACATTGGCAATTAAATTGCCGTCTTCATTTTTAAATTCATGAATCCGTATTTGCCCTTCAGATTTGTACCCAATGTCAACAAGGACATAATCCTTGTCCACCGAAATTATCCTGCCGGTAACAACTTCACCTTCAGCGAAACGCTTGAAGCTCTCTTCGTACATATCCATCATGCTGTCCATGTTTTCACTCTGCTTGATTACATCTTTAGAGCCTTCTTGTTCAACAGGACTTTCTTCCGAACTGCCGATTGTCTCCGGGACTTCTTTCGCAGTATCATTTGTTTCTTGAGCTGCTTCAGAACTTGCGCTCGTTTCCCGAACATCTGTCGAAGCCTCAATCGGATCTTGAACGTCATCAGATGGTGTTTCTTCCAAAGCTAAATCCGTTTTTAATACATCTTTTTCCTGCATACCTTCTGCATCTGATCCCTCATCGGGCATCTCATCAGATAGTTTTTTGTTTGAATCATTTGTTTCAAAATTTTCCATTAAATACAATACCCCCTAAGCCAGTTATTTTTGCCACAGCCTATAAACTATAGCATAAACGTTCTTGCTATCAGACTCATTCCCAAAAAACAATGATTATTTTAAATAAATTATTCCGGTTTCGCATCACCTGTCTCTAACAGAACGGCAATTGGAACGAAACTCGAGAAAATGTATCAGTTTGGTTTTTTCGAAACACGCCGGATTTAAACGAGCATCAGGTGGTGTTGAATTGAAATGAAAGAACCATTCGCAATTTTATTTGCCGATAACGGCCATCATCCGGTCAACAACAGTTTCAATAGAGAGGTCGGTTGAATCTATTTGAATCGCATCTTCAGCCGGCTTTAAGGGCGCCAAATCTCTGGTGCTGTCATTTTTATCCCTGCGCAGCATATCCCTTTCAACCGCTTCAAATGATTGGGGGTTTACCGATTTTAATTCTTTGTATCGCCTTTGAGCCCTGGTTTTTTGGGATGCATCCAGAAAAAACTTCACATCAGCACTTGGAAATACGACGGTTCCCATGTCACGTCCTTCAAACACGACCCCTTTCTCCCTGCCCAAACTCCGTTGCAAATTCAAAAGGAAATTTCTGACAACCGGCCTTGCGGAAACCGCCGATGCAAACATCGTTATTTCAGGAGTCCTGATTTGATCGGTGATATCTGAATCGTTTAAGACAAGCCGCGATCCTTTATCATCCAGCACAAAATTCATTTTAAGCGTATCGCACAGCTTCTCGAGGCCTTTATCGTCATCAGGACTCAGCCCCGATGATATCGCCGCCAGGGCGACGCCCCTGTAGAGGGCGCCTGTGTCAATATATCTGTACCCGAGACGATCGGCCAGCATCCGGCTTACCGTCGTTTTACCGGCTCCGGAAGGACCGTCTATAGTAATAATCAGTCGTTTCATTTTAAAGCGATAAAATTTTTCGTACCTGTTTCACGGGGGTTGCTTTCCCGTACAACGATATTGGCGGAGTGGCTTCGTCATTTCAATGAGTTAGCAGTGGGGGAGACCGCGGCTCCCGCATGCTTTCCGCGGAAGAACGCGGAGGAAGCAGGAATGCCACCGCTGCTAACTCATTGAAATGACCAGACACGTAGACACCAAATTGAAACGGGAAAGCAACCCCCGTGAACAGATATCTTTTCTCACCCCAAGCTTTTCTCAAGCGCTTTTAAAAACCGGACATTCTCTTTATGAAGTCCGACGTTGATTCTAATATAATTGGGGTAACCATAGGATTTCATGGACCGGACAATAACCCCCTGCCGGAGCATATTTTCGTAAATTTCATCAGCGTCTCTGCCAACATCGACCAGGAAAAAATTGGCCTGTGTGGGGAAATATTTTATTCCCTGTCTCTCGAGGGCATCATAAAAAAAATCGAGACCTTCGTGTATCAGTGAAATGACTTTTTCGAGAAAAATGTTGTCCTCAAGCGCTGCAACTGCGCCGGCCTGCGCCAGTGAATTGGCGTTAAACGGGAGTCTCACCCGGTTCAAAATATCTGCGATTTCAGCCGACATAACACCATAACCAATACGGAGTCCGGCCAGGCCATATGCTTTGGAAAAGGTTCGAAGGGTAATTAAAGGTCTGCTGTTGTCAATATATTCAATGCTTTTGGCGCAATTTTGATCCCGCACGAATTCAATATACGCCTCATCCACCACGACAATCACCTCAGGCGGGATTTTTTGTATAAAATTTTCAAAATTTTTTTTTGAAAAAATGGTTCCCGTGGGATTATTAGGATTGCACAGAAAAATTATCCGTGTTTTTGGTGTAATCTTTTCTTTTATTTCTTCCAGATCAATCGAAAACGATGTTAAAGGAACAAATATCGGCGTGGCACCGGCACCGCAGACCATTATTTCATACATGAGAAAAGAGGGCGTCGGCAATATGGCCTCGTCACCCGGTTGAAGCATGGCAAATGCCAGCATACCGATAATTTCGTCTGAACCGTTTCCCAAAACAATGTTTTGGGGCGACAACCCGATATGATCCGAAATTTTTTGAATAAGATCATGACCGCTTCCATCCGGATAGCGGTTCAGTTTTACCATCGCCTTTTTGATGGCTTCAACCGCCATAGGAGACGGCCCCAAAGGATTTTCATTAGAGGCAAGCTTTATGGAATCATCGATACCGTATTCCCTTTCGAGCTCTTCTATAGGTTTTCCGGGAGCATACGGCTTTAACGACAAGATGTAGTCTGGAATAGATAGTTTCATGTTATAAGTTAGGCGGTCAGAATAAATTTTGTAATCGTTTAAGGATTTTTTGAAATCCCAAATTCCAGCCAAATCTCAAGCATCAAATTCCAAATACCAATGATCTAAACTATTTCGATTTTTTCAGTATTGATGAAAATATCTTTTTCAATTCGTTTGCCTTTCTTCAAGATCATAAGGTTTGGAATTTTGAATTTCGGTCATTGTAATTTGTTTGTAATTTGTAATTTCCACTAACTCAACTATCAAGTGAAGGGTTACTAAAGAATCTTTTTCTTTTCCGGTTTATTCGGGCTACGGTTTTTAAAAGTCACTCCAACTTAGCGGCCTTTTTGCCTGCTTCAAGCGCCGCCATATTCATCGGAATAAGTTTTTCCCTTGAAGAGAAGGTCTCTTTGACGCAGTTGCGTATGATTTCAAAGTCGACAATCTTGCTGCGGGCAACAAAAGCGCCAAGCGCCACGATATTGGCAACCTTCACACTCCCTAAATCTTTTGCAATATCATTTGCCGGCACCAACAATTCATCAACATCATCACGGCCCGAAGATACGGGAATTAATGAACTGTTGATAACCACAACTCCGTTTGGCTTTACCACCGGTGCAAATTTTTCCAAAGAAGGACGATTCATGGCAATCAGATGCATGGGATTCCTGATAATCGGCGAGCCAATGGGCTTGTCACTGATAACCACCAGGCAATAGGCGGTCCCGCCTCGCATCTCCGGACCATAGGACGGAACCCACGCCACTTCAGAACCTTGTTCCATGGCAGCATGCGCAAGAATATTCCCTATCAACAGAATTCCCTGACCCCCAAAACCGGCAAACATCACTTCGTTTTGCATTCAGTCCTCCTCAAATTAATCGGGTGTTTTAAATTCGCCCAGTTGGTAATAGGGAAGCATATTTTCTTCGGCCCACTGAATCGACTCCACCGGCGTCATCCCCCAATTGGTCGGACAGGTGCTGACAAATTCCACCAGGCTGAAACACCGGCCTTCCATTTGATACTGGAATGCTTGTTTAATGGATTTCTTGGCCCTGACAATATACTTTGGCTTTAACACCGTTTGTCTTGTGATATATGCAGGTGTCTGAAGACCGGAAATCAATTCGGCAACCTTGATGGGCATACCGACATCCTCAACATCGCGCCCTGCAGGGGAGGTTGTGGTTCGCTGTCCCTGCAACGTGGTGGGTGCCATCTGTCCGCCGGTCATTCCATAGACCGTATTGTTTACAAATATCGTGGTAAACTTTTCTCCCCGGTTGGCCGCATGTATGATCTCTCCCATTCCGATACTTGCCAGATCGCCGTCACCCTGATAGGTAAAAACAATGAGGTCGGGCCGAACCCGTTTAATACCGGTAGCCATTGCCGGTGCGCGGCCGTGGGCGGCCTCCTGAAAGTCGAAGGTGAAATAATTATAAGCCAACACAGCACACCCAACCGGTGCAATGCCCACCGTTCGGCCTCGAATCCCCAGCTCGTCGATAACCTCAGCCACCAATCGGTGAATAACACCATGGGTACAACCCGGGCAGTAATGGGTAACCTGGTCAGAAAGAGCCTCGGGCTTCTGGTATGTTTTTGCCATTATATCTGCTCCTTATATGATAGGTGATGATTTCTATATTTTTGAGTTCATCACGATTTAATAAAGGATTTAACCGCATCAATAACTTCTTCAGGTGTGGGTATTTCTCCGCCGGCCTTCCCATGCCAGTAAACCGGACGTTTCCCCTGAACGCTTCGTTCTACGTCTTCAACCATTTGCCCCATACTTAACTCAAAAGTGACAACGGCCTCGCAGCCCTCTTTTGAGGCCGCTTCCCTTATCGGATTTATAGGAAATGGGAAAAGGGTCTGGGGTCTTACCATGGCCACCTCAATACCTTGGGCCTTCATATTGTCAATGGCGGTTCTGCACACACGGCTCATGGTGCCGTAGCTTACAATGGGTGCGCGGTAATCCGAATCAATGTTATACGGTTCATACCGAACCTCTTCTTGTTTCATACGGTCGTATTTTGCCTTTAAGACTAAATTATGTTCCTCCAGCAGCTGTGCATCTAAAAATAGGGATTACACCAGTTTGCGTTCTTTGCGCCCCCGGGTGTCCATCCCATTTGTCGCCCAGTCATCCTTGTTGCTCGGTTCCGATTTAAGATGATCCGAAAATTCAACCGGCTCCATCATCTGGCCGATCAGACCGTCTCCTAAAATCATCACCGGGTTTCGATACTTTTCCGCCAGCGGAAATGCCGTCATAACCATGTCAACGGCCTCCTGAACACTTGCCGGCGCCATGACAAGCAATCTGTAATCACCATGTCCGCCGCCTTTTGTGGCCTGAAAATAATCCGCCTGGGACGGCAATATCCCCCCTA
>JBFESJ010000083.1:0-14149 GCA_041548585.1 Desulfobacterales bacterium
CGATACTGCCCAACCCCCCCAGCACCACGATGATGAATCCTTTAATATCGAAGAGCACACCTACGGTAGGAAAAATATTATAAAAAGGCACGAGTGTAACCGCTGCAATACCGGCGGTAGCCGTTCCGATCCCGAAAGCGACATTATACACTTTAAACTGATTGATGCCCATCAGGCTGGCTGCTTCACGATCGAGACTGGTAGCTCGTATGGCCCGACCCATACGGGTTTTTTGAAAGAACCAGTAAATCGCTGTAGCGGTAATAACAGCAGTCACAAACCCCCAAAGTTTGGGAACGGATATCAATATCTCTCCAAACTCCAGCATTTTTCCTCTCAGAGGATTGTCCTGAATGCCACGGTACTGCGGACCAAATATGAGCAGCGTGAGGTTGTCCAGAATGTACCAGACACCCGTAGTCACAATAATGACCGTAATAGGCTCACGAACATCCTTTTCAGCTTTAAATATGGGTTTAATAACAATATCCTGTAGATAAAAGCCAAAGAAGTACATGACAGGGACTACGATAATCAGCGCAAGATATGGATGTAAGCCGGTAAGTATTACAGCCCAATAAGCTACGTACATACCAACCATCAGCAGTGACCCATGGGCAAAGTTAATCACCTTTAAAACACCAAATATTATGGTAAGCCCAAGAGCAGTCAGACCATAAATTGATCCCATGAGAACCCCGTTTATTGCATCTTCTAGAATATATATCATCTCAGACACTCAATAAGAAAAAAAGAATGATTATGAGGGGAACGTCGCCCTGTGAGCGACGCTCCCAGTTTAAAGGACAAATTATCAGTTATTTTGCAGGCATTGGAAATGTTGGCGTATAGCCGGCGCGACGGGCGCTCTTGGGCCACACGGTGATTCGTTCCAAACCTTTGCCCAGGTCATTGATCTGGACCATGACCAAGGAAGCGTGCTTGTTCTGCCCGGTCTTGTCGAACTCAACCGCTTGGTAGCCGACGATCATCCCTGGCCCGCCCATCAAATTTGTGCTGGCCAGTGCCTTGCGGATTTTGGCAGGATCCAGGGAGCCCGCCCGTTCCAGAGCGTCTTTGAGCACGTATGTTGCCAGATAGGCGTCTACAGCTTCGCCGGTAAGGTTATACCCATACTTGGCCTTGTACTTGGCATTGGCCTCCTTAGCTCCGGGTTTGTTGACGTCTGTCTCCCATTCAACGATATCAAAGATATACTTTGCATTCTTTCCCGCTGCCTTTAAAAAGGACGGATCAGCATGCCCACCGCCGCTTGCGATGATGGCTTTTAACTTGACCTTATACTCGGCCAAAGTGTTGGTCAACAGAATTGCGTCCGCTGCATTGGAGACCAGCATCAACACATCGGGCCGGGCGCGTTTGATCTTTTGGACTACCGGACTCAGGTCCGTGGATGTGGAAGGATAGGGTTCATCCAGTACAACTTTGTAACCACCCTTTTTAGCCAGCTCCTTCCACTGTCCGGCAAACCCTTTGCCCCAATCACCGTTTTCATATACAAAAGCCAGCTTTTTCACTGTTGTATTAAATTCTTTTTCCATGTCCTTGAGAAAGGCAAACTGGTCGCGGGTCCACCAGCTGTCTTTTGCGGCAATTCTAAACACCGTCTTGAAACCCTGTTCGGTGATTTTGTCGGCAACGGAAACCGGAACAATGAACGGGATGCCGTACCGTTCCGCCACCGCAGATGTCGGGTAGCTCACGGCGGAGTTCCAGCAGCCGGTCAATACGTTCACCTTTTCCGTGTTAATAAAACGTTCTGCCTCAGCTACACCCTTTTCCGGTTTGGATTCAGAGTCGGCGTAAATCATTTTAAGTTTAGCCCCACCCAAAGATTTAATGCCGCCGGCTGCATTAATCTCTTCCACCGCCATTTCACGTGCCTGTTTCCCCTGTTGCCCCACCGATGCCGAGGGCCCCGACAGCGGGATAATGTTACCCACTTTGACCACATTTTCAGCCGCCGCTGGTACTGGGGCGAATGGGACGGCGGCAATGAGTGCGATGATTGCCAAAAAAGCTGTGAGTTTCCCAAAAAAGTTGATGTTTACTTTCATTGATTTTTCCTCCTTTCGGTTATTGTTTTCTGTTTTTTATGGCATGGACTTTACGTACGGCTGCCATAGGAATAAAAGATAATATCATTGGGCATTCCAATATTGATAACGGATTGCAAAATCTTATCTGTTCTTTCCGGATCAACTCTCACCACCAGCAGAGACAGTCCGAGGTTTTTGTCGAGGTGAATCTTTGACTCAAAGATTCCCAAATTCAAACGTGAGATTCCGACAATGATGTCTTGAAACACCTCGCTATCCATCGGTTCGGAATCCTTCTCAAAGATTAGATAACTGTAGGCAGGATCGAGTGAACGCTTGATCTTCTCAAAGACCGGTGAATTATGTTGGGTTCCTGATTTCATATTACCTTATTTTAAATTCATCGTTTTGTTTACCCTTCGGAAAAGCCCGCCCGAGGCGGACAAGCCGATGACATGCCATATCCTGTGTTGTCAAGCGCTCGCGGCAGATTAATTCAGCTTCGCACGTGACGCCTTTCGTAGTGAAACGAAGATCCCGTTGTCGGGAGGATCTGGGTATCCTCGGCTTTAAATCAATTGAGGCATTATTTTGAGAGGGACCTAAGCCCGTCCTCTAAAATGGCCAGGCCTCTATCCAGCTGCTCATCCGTAACGACCAATGGCATTAATGTTCGAATAACGTTACCGAAATTGCCGCAGGACAGGATAATCAGTCCTTTTCCATGGCAGAATTTAACCAGGGCCTTTGCTTCATCGGTTGCAGGTTCTTTGGTCTGTCGGTCTTTTACAAGTTCCAAGGCCAGCATGGGGCCCAATCCGCGGATGTCTCCGATAAGTTCATATTCATTTTGGAAGGCATCAAAGCGTTTCTTTAGTTTTTTACCCAAGGCTTCGGCGGTTTGAAGCAGGTTTTCCTCTTCAAAAATTTCCATGACGGCAAGACCTGCGCGGCAGGCCACCGGGTTTCCGCCATAGGTGCCGCCCACACCAAAGGGATGGACCGTTTCCATAACGTCTTTTCGCCCCACAACGGCGCTCAGGGGCATCCCCGCCGCAAGGCTTTTGGCAACGGTTATAAGGTCAGGGGCCACGTTCCAGTGCTCCATGGCAAACATCTTGCCGGTACGCCCCATACCCGTCTGAATTTCGTCAGCGATAAATAGAATGCCGTTGTCATTACATATCTTGATCAACTTGGGAAAGTACTCTGGAGGCGGTGTTATAAAACCACCCTCTCCAGTGACCGGTTCCGCAATGACCGCAGCGGTTTTTTCGGCAGCCACATGGCTGATGAAAAAATCTTTCATGTGTTCCGCACAGAATACTTCGCAGCCGGGATATTCGAGACCGAAAGGACATCGGTAACAATAGGCATACGGCATCCGGTAGACTTCAGGGGCAAAGGGCCCGAAACCGAACTTATATGGTTTCACCTTGCTGGTGAGACTCATGGTCAAGAGTGTGCGTCCGTGATAGCCGTTTTCAAAGGCAATGACGGCAGGTCTTTGGGTATGGTACCGGGCAATCTTGACGGCATTTTCAACTGCTTCAGCCCCGCTGTTTATGAAAAGGGTTGTCTTCGGGAAAGACCCCGGCGTTGCCATGCACAACTTTTCAGCCAATTGCACCGTCGGCTCATATGGCATCACCATAAAGCAGGTATGGGTGAACTTTTCTGCCTGGTCCTTTATGGCTGTAACCACTTTGGGGTGGGAGTGCCCGACGTTCATCACACCGATTCCACCGGCAAAGTCAATGTACTCTTTTCCCTCCACATCCCAGACCAGCGCTCCTTTTGCCGATGCGACATAACTGGAGGTAATACTCCCATGTCCGGCGGGAATATATTGATCCCGCAATTTTCCCAGAGCATCGTTTGTTAAATGGGTCATCGGAAGACTCCTTACGTAAAGGTAACGTTTATTTTTGCGTTAATGGTACCAATTGTAACACAGCAATATCTGTTCCAGAGTTTGCCAGTATGAGGATAACAGTTGTAATTCAAGAGAGTTGTGTGCTTTGTTGGAGAAAAGATCGTTTAAATGGCTTGATTCATCTTTGAATCAAAGGTTGGGCAAAAAGCTCGGGAAAGGCAGTTGGGGGGATGATTCAAAATAGCATCAGCCATAATTTTTTCATAATTATAATAATAACAAAAAGATGAATATCAACTTGATTCGTTATTGTATCGTTTTTCGGTGAAGTTTATGCTTTTTCAGTTTGCGAACTACGGTGGGTTGGCTAATTTTCAGAAACCGTGCCATTTCTCTGGTGGTCCGGCAGCATCTCATGGCATGTTGTAAAATGTCCTTTTCAAGATTAAACATATGATGTGCCAACCCTTTTTCCTGCTGTGACTCATCGGTTGAAGCAATAAAGTTGTTCATACCCGATGGAAAACTTTGATAGATAACATCGTCAATGAAATGATGTTCACTCATCAATACAGCCTTTTTAATCACGTTTTTTAATTCTCGAACATTGCCGGGAAACGGATATGTCTGCAAAACTTTCAGGGCATCCGGTGAGATTCGCCGATTTAACCGGTATGCTTTGCCGTATTTTTGCATGTAAAAGTTGACCAGTTCAAAAATATCATCCATCCTTTCCCGGAGCGGCGGAATTCGTATGGTAAAGGTATTGAGCCTGAAAAACAGGTCTTTTCGAAACCGTTTTTTTTGAACCAGCCCCTCCAGATCTCGATTTGTAGCCGCAACAATCGTGCAGTCAATTTTCTTGGCTTTAAGTCCTCCCAGGCGCATGACCTCATGATCATCCAGGTATTTCAATAGTTTTGCCTGCAGAGGATGCGGCAAATCGCCAATCTCATCCAGAAAAAGGGTCCCTTGGTGGGCCAGTTCAAAAAGGCCGGCTTTTCCCTCCTGCCGGGCGCCGGTAAACGCACCCTTCTCATAACCAAAAAGCTCTGCCTCCAGAAGGTTTTCCGGTAAAGTCGCACAGTTAATTTGAACGAAAGGTTTCTTGCTTCGATTGCTGTTTTTATGAATAAACTTGGCCAAAAGTCCTTTTCCGGTTCCGGATTCTCCCAGAATCAGTATATCGGATGCCGATAGATGCGCCAGTTTAAGGGCGAGATGCAGCACCTGACGCATATTTTTATCTTCAGCAACAATTTCTTGTTCTTTCAGTTCCAATAGGCTGAGTTCGGCCAGTTTGTTCTTATATTTTTCCGTAACCATACGGGACTGTTCAAGCTGTTTTTGGATGGCGTTCAATTGGGTCATATCCCGTTCATTGACCACCACAAGAAAAATATTCCCTTCATCGTCAAAGGCCGGCGTACCGGTGGCCAGCAAAATTTTTTTCGTCCGTTTGATTTTTTGAACAACACTCACTTGGCGCTTGGTTTCAAGCACTTCCAATGTGACCGAACGATCAAACAAACCCCCGTTGACAAGATCTGTCACATTCTTGCCGATGATATCCGCTGCCTGGATGCCATTCAGTTTCTCCGAGGCTTCATTGATATCAATCACTTTTCCCTGTCCGTCACAGACCCATATCCCGTCGTGAGACGCTTTAAAAATATGTTTTAACTGCTGATTCAGATAACTGTTCGACTCCAGCTCATCCGGTGAAATTTTTAATTGCTTCATGTCCTGAAAATTACAGACGGTACCACGGATTATTTTCCCCATACGAATCAACGAAATATTGAGCACCATATCGAGTTTTTCTCCAATAACATGGTGCCCCCATTTGGACGTGCCGGTTTTCAGGCATTCCATGACCTGCGGACCGGTTATTGGGAGAAGGTTAGAAATAAAAACTCCGGTATCTTTTTCAGCAGTACAGCCAAACATTTTTTCAGCCTGCTGATTAATGTAGACAATAGTTCCTGATTCATCCGTTGCAATGATTCCATTGCTCGCTGCATTGAAAATCTGCTCATATGTAATGTTTTGTTTCATGGCACTGGATCTGATGTTTTGTTTAAACGGTCTTAAGATCTATTAATTTATAGTATTTTCCGGTTTCCACGTCAAGGGCAGGCTTGACCTTTGGCGGGCATGGGAATATCATGGAAATTAAAGGTGATCGAAGGAGATAAAAAGATGCAGAAACAGAAAAACTCTCGCGGCTGTTTTCTATGTGGACTTGAAAATGATGTTTCCTTGAGGATGACTTGGTATGAAGATCACCGGAACCAACAGATCAGATCGACGGTGACGGTTCCCGATCAATTCAACGGATATCCAGGAGTCGTCCACGGCGGCATTGTTTCGGCGATGCTGGATGAAACATCCGGACGTGCGGTCATGCTGAAATCCGGCAAAGATGCGTTAATGGTTGCGCTTAAACTGGAAGTGACCTTTCGTCGACCGACGCCGACCAATACCCCGTTGACGGTGATCGGCTGGGTAATCAAGCAGACCCAGAGCCGTGCACAGGTTGCCGGAGAGATCCGTTTGCCGGACGGAACCCTCACCGCCGAATGCAAGGCGATCGTCGTTCGTCCGCCTCGGGAAATACTCGACAAATGGGAAAGAGAGAAGCCCTATTGGAAGGTATACGATGATTGAAGCCTTTTCATTTGGGAATATCGCTGTTAAGGGCATAACGTATACGAATGATATTAAAATCATTCAAGGAAAAGTGGTTACGACCTGGTGGCGTAAAAGCGGACACAAGGTGGACATCGATGACATCCGGGATATTATTGATGCCCGACCGGATATCCTGGTGTTGGGCAAAGGTTCGCCCGGTATGATGAAATCGACCCGATCGTTGTGTGATTTTCTGAAGAAAAACAATATTGATTTAATCGAAGAAAAGACATCAAAAGCGGTAAAGACGTTCAACCGGCTCTTTAAACAAGGCAAGAATGTTTGCGCCGGATTTCATTTATCGTGTTAAGCGTTTTATTATTCATTCTGTGCATGTTGCAGTAAAAAAATCAGACAATCACGAAAACACGAAATAATGAAAGCACGAAACAAAAAATATATTTCGTGTTTTTGAATGTTCGTGCTTTCGTGATAATCAGTCAAAATTCCGATTACAATTTTACCCATTTTAGTTCATTTCAGGCGCCTTTTCAGTTGATCCGGGCTAAGGAGGTTTAACATGCAGATCATGGTTCTTTATTTTTCAAAAAGCGGTAACACCAAAAAACTGGCTGAAGCAATTCTAAAAGGGGTTGAAAGTGTCGAAGGGGTTTATGGCCTTTTGAAACATACCGATGACGTTACCAAAGAGGATTTTGTGTCATCGGATGGCATTATTGCCGGTTCTCCCGTCTATTTCGGCGTTATGGCGGCCCAACTCAAAAAGATATTCGACGAATTTGTGGGGGTGCGCAAAAAAATGGAAGGAAAGGTTGGTGCTGCCTTTGCAACTTCCGCAGATCCTTCGGGCGGTAAGGAAACCACCATGATGTCTATTATCCAGGTCATGTTGATTTACGGCATGATCATTGTCGGTGATCCCATGTCCGCCACCGGACATTATGGAACGGCCTGTGTGGGAGTACCGGACAGCGGCTCCCAGGAAAACGGGATGAAACTGGGTCAGAGGGTGGCGGATCTGGCGAAAAAACTACGAAGCTAGGAGTATCAAATTTTATGCCACCAGTTAAGGAGAACATATAATGAAAGGAATTTTTCTGAGATGGTTGATCCTGACCTTTGCCATCATCGCAACATCATATCTGATTGACGGGATACAGGTCAGTGGTTTTTTATCCGCCTTCTTTGCTGCTGCTATTTTGGGAATACTGAATGCGTTTTTTCGGCCGTTACTGTTAATTTTGACGCTTCCTATTAACATACTGAGTTTTGGGCTTTTTACTTTTGTGATAAACGCAATTGTCCTGATGATGGTTTCCGGGGTGATCTCCGGCTTTAGGGTTGATGGATTCTGGTCGGCCGTGTTTGGATCACTTTTAATCAGTTTGGTCAGCTGGCTTCTTACGTCTTTTATCGGTGAGCGGGGAACGGTTCAGTATATCGATTTAAAAAATGTCGGCGGTAACCGCTGGGAAAGATAAATGCGGATGCCGCTTTAAATTACACGATGATAATTTTGTTTTCAAAAATTAAATATCTTGCCGAAGCGAAATATTCAGATTTTACATCTTATAAAATATGATACATATTCATCAATTTTATTTGACCCAACTCGATACAATTTAGTATAAAAGAACTTAAAATAATTCAAATTTTCCTTTTCAACTCGATCTGTCGCGACGTTTCATCCATGAAAATAAACTATACCTTATTTCTCATATGCCGTTTTCCTGAGAATCTCAGTATTTTTGTAAAAATATTTTAAACGAACCGAACAGGAGGTTGCTATGATGAGAAAAATAGTCGCAGTTTTTATATTGGGACTCTTAGGAATATTTTCACGTCCTGCAATGGCAGCCGAGCCGATCAAAATCGCAGCTATATTTGCCAAAACCGGTATCGCCGCTGTGCAAAATGCCGCCTATATTCAAGTCATAGAATTGGCTGTTGAAGAAATTAACAACAAGGGTGGGGTACTCGGAAGACCTGTTGAACTGATTGTGCTGGACAACAAAAGCACTCCCATTGGATCGACCCTGGCTGCCAAAGAAGCGGTAAAGCTAAAGGTAACTGCCGTCATTGGATCCGGATTGAGTTCTCACTCTCTGGCCGTAGCACCCATTCTGCAACAGGAAAAGATTCCCATGATAACTCCGGTATCCACCAATCCGAAAGTCACCCATATTGGGAATTATATCTTCCGCGTTTGTTTTATCGATTCATTCCAAGGAGCAGCCATGGCCAAATTTGCGTACACTGATCTTGGTGCCAGAACAGCCGTTGTACTTAGAAATATAGATGAAGCATACTGTGTGACGCTGGGTGAATATTTCATTAATGCGTTTAAACGATATAAAGGTAAGGTTCTTTTAGACGGAAACTACAGGGGAAAAGCCGTCGATTTTTCCGACCTGCTTAAAAAAACAAAAAAGCTTGGCCCCGATGTGGTTTATATTCCGGGATACACGAGAGACAGCGGCCTCATCATCAAGCAGGCGGCATCAATGGGCGTAAAGGCAACGTTTCTTGGCGGAGACGCCTGGGCTGAAATATATAAATACGCCGGAACAGCAGCTAACGGGAGCTACCATAGCGCACCCTGGCATCCCGACGTCCAATTTGAGAAAAGTATTCATCTAAAAAACTTATATCACCGGAAATACAAAAAACAGATAATCAATACATCCCAACCCTTGTCGTATGATGCAACCCTTGTTATGACTGATGCGATTCGCCGTGCGAACTCCCTCGACCGAACCAAAATACGCGATGCTCTGGCACGAACAACGGGTTTTCAGGGAGCAACCGGAAACATAACTTTTGACAAATATGGTGATCCTTTGGGTAAAGAGGTGATCATTTTGAAGTTAGAAAATGGCCATCGATTGTATCACAAGGCAATTAAACCTTGAAGAGACATGATGATGATTCACAATATAAAAAAACCAAATATGCAACGAATCAACTTTAAGCGTAGCGTTTCAAAAACAATTCGCTTTAGTTTATCTTTTCTATTTCTTTTCCTGTCAATAACACCGGCCTGTGGAAATGAAACCATTGACGTTGCAGCCATATATGCCTTGACAGGAGCTGCGGCTGAAGCCAACGCATATGCACTCAGGGGAGCAGGTTGCGCAGTTGACGAGATCAATCGTCAAGGCGGAATTTCAGGGAGAAAAATTAACCTGTTGGTGTTCGACAATCAAAGCACACCCATCGGTTCCACCATAGCGGCGAAACGGGCGGCCGCAGCCAATGTTGTCGCCATCGTGGGGCCGGACTGGAGCTCTCATTCCATTGCCGTTGCCAGGGTGGCTCAGAAAATCGGGATCCCCATGATCTCAAGCTTGTCCACCAATCCTGAAGTGACTAAAATCGGGAATTATATTTTCAGAGTGTGTTTCACCGATGATTTTCAGGGTAAGGTAATCGCAAAATTTGCACGACAAGATTTAAACGCAACCACAGCTGTCATTTTCGTCGATGTTACAAGTGATTACAGCCTTAAACTGTCTGAGATATTTCAAACAAATTTTGCGAAACTTGGCGGTCGGGTAGTTCTTGAACTGGAGTATAAACTCAAGCAGCAACTTTTTGATAAAGACGTCAAAAAAGCCGTAAAAGCCGGTGCTGACGTGATTTTCATCCCCGGCCACGATGAGAGCGGGTCGATTGCCAAACAGATTCAGGACACGGGGGCATCTTCAATTTTTCTCGGGGGAGACGGATGGGGCAATCCGGTCTTTTTCAAAAAAGGCGGGTCAGGATTAAAACAGGGGTTTTACAGCACCCACTGGTCCGTACACTTGGATAATGATAGATCCCGGGCATTCGTGAAAAAATATATCCATTCGGAGGCTTCCGTTGACAATATTGCCCTTGGATATGATGCCATGATGCTTTTGGCCGAAGCGATCAACCGGGCACAGTCCATCGATAGAAAAAAGATTCGAAATGCCATTGCAAATACCCGGTCATTCAAAGGCGTAACAGGGATCATTGACTTCAATGATCATGGAGATCCCATAAAAAGTGCCGTTTTTATGGAAATCAGAAACGGTAAGCCGAGTTATCTTAAGACCTTGAAACCCTAATTAATCGTATACAAAAATGGAAAAAATAAAATACAAAAGTCTACGATTTAAAATCAATATTGCCATCTTTATCACGTGTCTTGTTATCGCGATTATTTTTGGCGCCATTCTCTATCCCTTTGAAATCCGTCGACACGACTCTCATGTGAAAAAGATCGAATTGTTGCTGGACACAATTTTTCAGCAAAAATATGAAGATTTTGCCAACGAAATATTCGCCGAACAAAAAAGAGCCCTGGCGCTGACCCTCAAAGATATATTGAAAGTGGAAGGTATTGCTGCGGTAAGCATCTACAGGCCCGACGGCACCTTGTTTTTGTCCACAGACACGGCACTTTTTGAATATTTCAAGGGGCAAAATCGAAATCTCAACACCGGTTCAGCGTTACTTGTAACCACATCGTATCAGGGAAAATCACTGGGTGTCTATTCTCGGGAAATTGAAGTCATCGGTCAGAAAATCGGTACCATCGATATCTATTACGACTTCGAAGCGTTGATTAAAGAAACCCGTCTGTCCGTTATCATCTTTTTAACGCTTCTGCTAACGATACTGATTCTCATGTCTGCTTTACTGAATTTTATGCTTTCCAGATTCGTCATTCGGCCGGTTTCCCTGCTCCATAACGCCATAAACAAAATTCAAAAAGGTCACCTCGGCGAAACCGTTTCCTTTCCTTTCAGGGATGAAATCGGAACGATGGGTAATGCATTTAATGAAATGTCAATAGAGCTTTATGAAAGCCAGGAAGAAATTAAGCGGGCTGAAGAAAAATACCGCAGTATTTTTGAAAAAGCGACCATTGGCATCTATCAGACCACAGCGGATGACAAAGGCCGGTTTTTAACCGTTAATCCTGCCTATGCTCAAATAACGGGTTATGCGTCACCCGAAGAAGTCATCGAAAACGTAACCGATATAAGATCAGAGCTTTACGTCAACTCAGATGACAGAATGAAGCTTCAACGATTATTAGAAAACATGGAATCCGTTAAGGGCTTTGAAACACAACTGTATCGAAAAGACGGTAAAGCTATTGATGTGTCCCTCAATATTCACGCTATTCGTGATGAAAATAATAACATACTTTATTACGAAGGCATAATGGAGGATATCACTGAAAAAAAACAGGCGAGTCAGCTTCGAATCGCAAAAGAAGCTGCCGAGGCCGCAACCCAGGCCAAAAGCGATTTTCTGGCCAACATGAGCCACGAAATTCGAACACCCATGAACGCTGTTATCGGGATGACGTATCTGGCGCTCAAAACCGATTTAAGTCCAAAACAATATGATTATTTGAAAAGAATCGAGACTTCCGCAAAATCCCTTTTGGGCGTCCTTAACGATATCCTGGATTTTTCAAAAATAGAATCCGGAAAACTCGATATCGAACATGTGGACTTTAGACTGTCTGAAACCCTTGATAACGTAGCCAATATTATCATTGCCAAAACTCAGGACAAAGAGGACCTGGAGGTAATTTTGCATCTTGACCCCCGTGTGTCCCCTTTTCTGGTTGGTGACGCCCTCAGGTTGGGACAAGTACTAATCAATCTTTGCGATAACGCGATTAAGTTCACCGAACAGGGTGAGATCCTACTGTCTACGGAACTGGTACAACAGTCGAACAGTCAGGTAACATTAAAATTTTCGGTGCGAGACACCGGTATCGGGATGAGCAAAGGACAGATCGACAAACTTTTTCAACCCTTCACCCAGGCGGATATATCCACCACGCGCAAATACGGGGGAACCGGCTTGGGGCTGGTTATCTGCAAAAGATTGGTTGAAATGATGGGCGGAGAAATCTGGGCCGAAAGCGAGGTTGACCAGGGAAGTCGCTTTTTTTTCACTGCAACTTTTGGGCGAAGTGAAAAAACGGCCGAGAAGCTTCCGGAGACGCCTCCGGAGTTGGAGGGTATGAGAATTTTGGTTGTGGACGACAGTTCAACCTCAAGGGATGCCCTGAAAGGTATGCTCGAATCTTTTGGATTTAAAGTCACGCTGGCTACCTGTGGATATGAAGGTTTGAAGGAGTTGGAGAGATCCGCCGCCGATCGCTGCTATGATTTGGTGTTAATGGATTGGAAGATGCCGGATATGAGCGGTATGGAGGCTTCGAAGCGGATCAAGAATCATTCCGTTCTTGCAAAAATTCCCACCATTATTATGGTGACCGCTTATGGCCGGAAGGTAATTGTTCGGCAGGCCGATCAGATTGGCCTGGAAGGTTATTTAATCAAACCGTTTAACCCTTCGACCCTTTTCGACACGATTATTCAAACATTTAGCCGGGACACCCTTGAGTTGGTCAGACCGCCGCTACCTGAGGATAAAATGATACAAAAGTTAAAATCGATTCAGGGGGCTAAAATTCTTTTGGTCGAAGACAATGAGATCAACCAGTTATTGGCCCAAGAAATTCTCCAGGAAGTTGGTTTCGTGGTGACCATCGCAAACGATGGCAGCGAAGCGGTGAGTATGGTCCGAGAAAGAAAATTTGACGCTGTACTCATGGACGTTCAGATGCCGGTTATGGACGGTCATCAAGCCACTCGAGAAATCCGGAAAGACAAACGGTTCAGAGATCTTCCAATTATCGCCATGACTGCTCATGCCATGACCGGCGACAAGGAAAAGAGCCTTGAAGCCGGAATGAATCACCATATTACGAAACCGATTAACCCTCACGAACTTTTTTCAACACTATTGGTTTGGATCAAGCCGGGTCAACGGATCATATCAGATGACATACCTTCCAAAATCGACCAAAAAATTGAACAAAAGGATGGCAGGCCCCTTAAAGATATACCTGGAATTGAAGTAGAGACCGGTTTAGCCAGGACGCTCGGCAACAGGACCCTTTATATGAACCTTTTGGCCAAGTTTCATCGAGAATTTGCGGATGTGGCCTCCCAGGTTAAGGATGCTTTAGATAACGATGATACCGAACAGGCTCAACATCTGATTCATACCATTAAAGGCGTTTCCGGTAGTATCGGAGCAAATGATCTGGAACGTGCAGCCTCTGAATTGGAAGCTGCTGTCATTCGTAAAGAGGCAAATAAAATTGAAGCGTTAATCAAATCATTCAACCATGCACTGATGATTCTTTTAGATTCGATAAGCAGTATCGTTGAAGCTGATTCCGGGAAAGAAAACAAAACATCCGAAGCTCCTGAGGCCGAAACTGACATTCTGTTCGAATTGTTGTTGAAGCTAAAACCATATATTTTGAATCGAGAAGCAAAACCTTGCAAGGAACTCATGAAAGAAATTATTGGTTATACGTGGCCGGATACGTATAATCAGAAAGTATCCGATTTAAATCGGCATATTATGAAATATCAATTTAAGAACGCCCAAGCATTGATATCTCAAATCATTGCACAGTTAGAAAAGTAGGAACCTGAAATATG
Source organism: Desulfobacterales bacterium (assembly GCA_041548585.1). Classification (GTDB taxonomy): domain Bacteria; phylum Desulfobacterota; class Desulfobacteria; order Desulfobacterales; family UBA11574; genus UBA11574. Next base: position 14,106 of record JBFESJ010000083.1, read on the forward strand.
CCTGAGTTGCCCAATATGCGGATAATGGTGGTCGACGATACGGA
>JBFESJ010000084.1:0-13954 GCA_041548585.1 Desulfobacterales bacterium
ATAAAATCAAACTACGACACGATATTCTAAAAAGCCATGACCCTGTTCTCTTTTAAGCGCTTTTGTTTGCGAGTTCTTGCCGACCTAAACGAAATTATCCGGCGGCTGAAACGGAATGTTATTCTGACAATAGCTATAAGCATATTGGGGTGCACAGTTTTCTGTGCAAAAATGGCGAATTATCTCATTGGTTTTGGTAAATGATAAGGCGGATAAGATGGCAAGATAAGCTGAAAGGCAAATACGAATGATTTTTTCACTGCTGTTAATCCGGGTTGATGGTACCTGTTTTTTCAAAATTATCGATCCATTTATTGATACGATCCTCGCCGTACGCCTTTTTCCATTCGGCAAGGATGTTATCAATGGGAATATCCACATAAGTTCCGTGATATTCCAGATATTCCATAAACTGTTTTTTCTCCTGATTAAATTCATGGAAGATGGCGTCTACCCGGCCGTTAAAATCAAGGGGGGTGACGTGATGCTTTTCGCACAATTCGACATTGAAGGTCGGGGTGGCCTTGATCCATTTTCCGGACAGATAAAATTCCGTATACCCATGATAAACGAAAAGATCTGAACCGATAAACTCAAGGAGCTTCGGGGTGGCCAGATGGTTTCGAACCGTGGCGAACCCCACCCTGGAGGGAATTTTGACAGCCCTTCCAAGGGCGCAGAGGAGCCCGGCCTTGCTCACGCAGTATCCCCGGCCGCTATTGAGCACATTGCTGGCCCGGTAATGCTCCGGAAGGTAGAAGGGATAATAGGGATCATACCAGATATTGTCCCTCACCGCATAATAGAGTTTTACGGCTTGAGCAACAGGATCGCCGCCGGCATCTTTTACGGTTTCATTAGCATATTCGATAACTGTTGGATGATCACTGTCGATGATCGATGTGGGTGATAAATACTTTTGATCAACAAAATCCATTCTCAAACTCCCTAATCCAGAAAAGTCAAAAACAAATACGTTTATCACGAAAGCACTAAAATTTAAAAACACAAAAAGGATTATTTAATTTCGTGCTTTCTTTCTTTCGTGTTTTCGTGATTGGTTTTTAAATTTTTGCCACACATTCCCGCCGTACTTACTCTGGCAGACGGGAAGGCACGAAGACACAAAGAGAAGTTTTTATAATTTTTTAGTGCCTTGGTATCTTCGTGGCCATAATAGCCGGGGTGAATCTCTTGTTCGTCAGATACACACCGGAGCAGACCAGCAGAGTGCCGATAAACAGCGACAGGGTGATCGGTTCATCCAAAATAAAAAATGCCATTACCACGGCGCTGATGGGAACAAAGTTGATAAACAGGCTCGCCTTCATGGGCCCGATTTTTTTTATGCCTTCATAATACCAGACAAATCCGATGACGGTTCCGAAAAACCCGAGATAAAAAATACTCACCCAGTCCACGGGGTGATAATGGCGAAAGTTTTGTATGGCACCCTCAAAAAACGCCGGAAAAAACAAGAAAAACGCCCCGATCACCGACGAATACGATACCGCGGCCATCGGCGACAGGCCTTCCATGACAGCTTTTCCGATCAACGAATACGCCACCCAGCTGAACACACACCCAAAGATGAAAATTTCTCCCCACCCCACACCGCCGGTGATAATTTCATTGAAGCTCCCTTTTGAGATCACGATCACGGCTCCGGTAACCGAAAGGATAATGCCGATCACTTTGATCAGACTTAATTTTTCCTTAAAAAAATATGCGGAAAACAGGGTAATGAAGATGGGATTCCCGGCAATAATGACGGCCGCCCGTCCGGCATGGATGATTTTGAGGCCCTTAAAAAAGAAAACATTGTATAAAAACACCCCGGTCATTCCCAAAAGAAAAACCGGGATGATTTGCCTTTTTCGTAAAACCGGCAGTTTGCCTTCGATTTTGTAGGTAAACAAAATGAGAAAAATCGAGGCAATGAAGAATCTAAAAAACGCCGCGGAAAACGGCCCCACATCTTTTGCCACCACCCTGCCGGCGATGAACGTGCCGCCCCAGAAGATGGCCGTGAGTATGAGTTTGACGTAAACGAGCATTACCTGGAAAATGCCTATTTATCCGATATTAAGCGGATAAACAAAAAAATTATCACGAAAGCACGAAAAGAATGTTTTAATTTCGTGCTTTTTTCCTTTCGTGTTTTCATGATTTGTATCTAATCTTTACCGCAAACAACAAAAATTTCAAAGCCAAGGATCCATCTATTTAACAGATGAATCGATAAAACCAATGTCTAACAAAGTATCTATCTGCTCTCCCACCGGGTTCATGGATATGGGCTGAAACTGTTCGACCTGGTGTTTCATTTTTTCAAAGGCTTTGCGGGTGATCCGCTCGGGGCCGGCCGCCAGTCGAACACATCCCTGAAACACAAAAAAACTTAAAAACAGGGCGATAGCGATGGTCAAAAATGCGTGCAAAAAGAAATCAGAAGACAGATATTGGCCGGTAAAATAATCTCGGGCGGTGATCCATCCCACATGCCCCAGGATGCCGAGTACCGGCAGATTGAAAATAATCTGCAAAAACAAACCGCTGAGATGTTGCGAGGCGGTTTCCATGGTGTGATCCAATGCATCGCTCCAAAGGGAATTCAGATCTTCGTCTAAGGTATTATTGTCTGTAAGAACATTTTCAATCTTTCGCACACGCGTTTCGAACCGGGCGTTTACAAGGGATTCCGCAATGTTGGGCCACTCCTGCAAAACAGAGAGCCGAAAGTCCCGCATGGCGGCATCGATCCAGTCCGATCTTTTGGCTTCAACTGTGGCAGCCTTTGATTCTTTAAACTGAAACAGCGAAGACACCATGCCGGCCAGTTGACGAATGGGGTTGCCGAACCTGAACATGGCCACGATGCCGGTTCCAAAAATTAAAATTCGGGCCCATATGGCAATCAGCCACCCCACCGGTCCCAGCCACCGATGGGCAAGTTTTTGATATATGAGAACGTTAATGCCCAACATCCGTTTGGAATCTCCCTTTTTGAACGCCGAAAGGGCGTTATTCAAAGCGTTTTTTTCAGCCTCCTGGACCTGCTTTTTCGTTTCCTTTAGCGTTTTTGAATCCTTTTGAATTTCAACGAATGCTTCTTCAAAGATGTAATCCCGAAGGCTTTGGGCATTCTCGATTCGCCGGTCGATGCTATATCCCGGCTGGTTGAAGGTCCCGAATATCATCTGCTTTAAATCGATAAACTCATCAAAATCGTGCTTTGGCCGGGCTGTGGGGTCCCATTGCGGGTTTTGCAGATGCCGTCTGGCGGACATACAGAATATCTTTTGTATGGGTTTTTCCCAGGCTGTTTTGATAAATTCCAAAAATTCCGGAACGATGGTTTCGGTCAGCTCTTTTTTGTCCTGGCGATCGCATTTGTTGATCACCACCACCAGGGCGTCTCCGTTGAACAGGCGCACGTAATGGGCCAAAAAATCCACATGATCTTTTCTTTTTGGATTTTCCGCATCAAACATACAAATGAGGATGTCTGAAATTACAATGGCGTTTTGGACCAGGTGAATGTGTTTTTCCTGTTGGGTGCTGTCCGTGTCCGGTGTGTCGATCAACAAGACATGCTCAAGGGAAGCGGCAGCGGGACTCGATCGCATGTCCACATGTCCAATACCGAACTGTTCCTTCAAATGATCGGCGTCTTTTGTTTCGCGGCTGAGGACTACGATGCTCTGGGTGGTGGGCCGCCGGTGTCCGGTTTCAGACAGGTTGTCCACTTGTGCCAGCGCATTAAGCAGCGTCGATTTTCCGGAGCCGCACGGGCCGATGATGGTCACAATGAGCTTGCGTTCAAAGCGCGCCTCAAGATGATCGATCATGCGGAGAACTTCATCACACTGCTTTCTCAGTCCGGCGCCGGGCTGCCACATGGGTGCCTGGTCAATGGCATTGCAAAGCATTCGAACATCATGTTTAAAGCCTTCTATTTTTCCGAGGGCCTTGATCGAACCGGTCTGTACATTTGAAATCATCATGATATCATCGCTTTTTTGCATGCTTCAATGCTGTTTTCGATCTGATTTATTATTTTATCCGACGTTCCCAGTGCATCTGTGGCCGCTTCAATGATTCCGCCGGTGATTTCTTTCTCGAAAATATCCCGGACAGCCTGAAGCTTGTTATTTAACCACGTCTGGATAATCGGGCCCAGCATCTCTTTAAGCTGATCCTGATCCGCCTTTTTAAGGCCTGTGGTGGCTGGAATCGCAATAAGGGCATAGAGATCATGGAGCCCGAACAGTCCGGTGAGCTTAACCTTGATGCCTACGGCACCCACAGGGTCTCCTGTTGAAAGGATATAGGTTACGGCAACCGTTGCCGGCACCACGTTTAAAAACGCGGCAAACATCTGTCTAATTTTGGTCCAGGTCCCCATTTTACTTCTAAAGCCGTCGGCGAGGTGTTTAAGATCCTTTTCGATGCTGTGGGACAGCTCTGAGATGACCTCTTGCTGTGATAGAATCGACTGCTGTATCGATGTCCAGTCCATACGCCGCAAAGTTTCCTGGTGCGGTAAAACAACCGGATGGGCTGAAACAATAAATTTTAAAGCCCCTTTTTCATCTTCGGCTTCTTTTCGGGGATTTTCATGGTTTTTCAAGCCTCTTTCTGCTCTGATCTGTTCAACGGCGTCCAGCATGCGTCGGGTCACCGGATCTTTCAAGGAGGAACTAACCGATATTTCAGAGTTTAACGTCTGATAATGAATTCGGTTTACGGCATTGAGCAAGTCCTCTTTGACGGCATCATTAAAGTCCCCTTTGGGAGTTGCTTTCTCTTCACCTGAAAATGTGTCCTTAACCTTTTTTACCGTACCCACCAATACTTTAAACGGCAGTTCAATAATACTACCAGTTTTGCGCATGCCTTTCACAAAAGGAGGATCCGTTGACATCCATATGTCGACAAAACGTTTCATCACCCGGTCCACGGGAAAATGCTGAAGGGCTTCATGAACGCAGTGACTCTGGGCCGTCTGCAGGGCATCAAGATAAAGATGCAGCTCCGTGTTGGAACTTTTTGTTTGTTCGAGAAATTCTTCGGCCCGGGCCAAAACATCCTTTAAGATGGACGCCAGCAGTTCGAGCCTGAGCTTTTCGGTGTCGATACGCTTCAATGCACTGAAAAACGAAGGATCTTCTCCCCCAACGGGCCGCAAGGTCATCAACTTCTCACCCGAAGCCACTAAATTGTCTTCATCGGTACGGTAAACGCCTAAAACATATTGATCCGCTGCGTTGCCGTAAAGATTTCTGGCAACGGTCATGGCGTGTTCTTGCACCTCTTGTGTCTTAAAACTGGGATAAACGCGATAGATCAATAAGCATTTTCGCATCCCGATGCTGGTGAGCATTTCTGAGATAAAATCTGTATTTTCTCGGTTGTTATAGTTGGAATTGGTGAAGATATAGATCAGGATATCGGAGGATTCCAGGGCCTGCCGGGAAACCTCCCGATTGATGTAGACGCCTTTTGCACCGGTATCGAAATCCGGAGTGTCCATCAAAATCAGATTTTTAGGAATCGCGTTGCTCAAAACATACACCGGATGCCCCGGGGTCGTAAGCTCACTTTTATCTTTGAGGGGATGTGGTAACGTACCGAAGGGCTCAAACAGGGTCGAGAGAAAGTCCGGGTTTTCCATAAGCTCCCCGTGAGCTGAGAAGAGCACCCGCCGGTTGAGTCCTGCGCGGCCGCCGACAGGCGAGAGTCCTTCTCCCACGATGGAGTTGAAAAGTGTCGATTTCCCGGATGAACCGCCGCCACAGATGGTGGCCATCAACGGGAAATCAGGAGACAGCTTTGCCACCAATTTTTTGTCGATAATTTGGGCCCACGTATCCGCCGCTTTGTGACGGTCGAGCCCCAGCACTCCCATGACGCGAGGAATATCGCTTCTCATTTTTTTTAGGGCATCGTTCAGGCTTTGATCATTCAGGTTTTTCATCATGACAATGATACGAATAACACATTTTTACAGACAAAGGAACATTTTACCACAAGGGTTGTATTCTTATTCGCCCTCATCCCATTGTGTAACAGCCTCATGTTCCTGCCTTTTCCACCCTCTCAACCCCCAGATCAGACACATAAGCCCCAAGCCGCTCATGCCCGCCGAAACAGACCCGGTCATAAGGATTCCACCGGTCATCCAGACCGGTCCCCCGATCAGCGCACCGACAACCCTCCCAACCCCGGCCGCCGCCAGAAAACCCGACATCATGGTCGCCCGTAACCCGGGGAGCAATTCCGTGCAAAGCGACAAGGCCGAAACAATTGTAAATTCATACGTCAAAAAAATAAAAAACAAACCGCCCAGTGACAGGGACAAGGTTTGGCCCAGAAGGGGTAATGCGATATAACTTATAATGCACAGCAACATCCCTAAAGCCACCGACCGTTTCAATCCCAGTCGATCGGAAATAGCGGCGGTCAGGCTTTCCCCTGACAGTTCCGCCATTCCGATCACACTGGTGCCAAGTCCCAGTGCAACAATACTCAAACTGAACGATTTTTCCAGCCATGCCCCGTAGACCACAAAAAGATTGTCGTTGGCGGCACTGGCAAAAAAAGCAAAACCGACAGCCCCCAGTGCAGCCCGGTTCTGTCCTAACTTTCGCCAGGCATTCCATAGACCGGAAGCACTTTGATGCCGTATTGTCATTTTCCTGTCCTTGGGTATCAAAATTTTTAACACCACTATGCCAATCAGTCCGACGCCGCCCAAGGCAAAAAACGGCGCTCGCCAGCCCATATACTCGATAAGTAATCCGATTAAAGGAATACCCACCAGCGTACTTCCCGCCCAGCTGAACTCGATCAAACCGATGAACAGCCCCCGCCTGTGAAAGGGCACCCGCTGGCCGATATATGCCTGTATGGCCGGGTCAAAAACACTCTTTCCCAGCCCAGCCAAAAACAGTGCCGCCAAAACAACACCATAAAAAGGTAAAAACCCTCCGGCGAACATGCCGATAACCAACATTCCCAGCCCGGCCAGCATCATCAAACGGTATCCCAACCGATCCGCTAAAGGTCCGAAGAACATTCCCAGCAACGCCGTCGACTGGTTGGCTGCAATGATAGAGGTTACGGCGGTCAGGGGCACACCCATTCCACGACTCAGCGCAGGCGCAAACGGATAGGCAAACCGTCGTGCCGTATTGAGCGCCAGGCGGCATAGTGTGGCCACGCTCATTCTCAAGGCCAGTTTGGAACTTTTCCGGCCTGAATTCATAGGGGTTAATGGGTGAGACATGAATGAACTCCATGAATTGTACTTTTTCTAAATAGCATTTAAATCAGAATCCACTAATGATTAAACCAAAATAAAAATAGCGAGTTAACCTTGTATCCCCCAAAATGCAACCAAATTTTTCTGAAACCGTGGAACAATATTGCCTGAACCGTAAAAACAGCTTTACTTTTTTGAAATAACGGCATATTGATATGCGCCTATTTCGGTTTTGACAGTTGCTGACCATTGGAGGGCAATCTATGGAAATTAAAGTGGAATGTTATGCCGGATACCGGGGAGAAGAGACGCCCCGGCGAATCTGGCTGGGCAGTAGAAAAATCGAGGTTAAGGAAATTCAAGATCGTTGGCTGGCGCCGTCCCACCGATATTTTAAGATCCGGGGAGACGACAACTCCGTATATATTCTTCGTCACAGCTCGGAATCATGGGAATGGGACTTGACATTCTATAAGCAGGCGTAAAAGCATTCCAATATGCCATAAGCATCCCCTTTATACCGCTACCTCCCTGACAACGTCATCGAATATAGAAAGACAGTTATCAATCTCTTTGCGATTTACCGTTAGAGCCGGGCAAAAGCGAATGCTGTTTTCACCACACCCCAAAAGCAATAATCCTTTCTGAAACGCATTTTTAATAATTTCGTTTCGCCAATTTCTGGCAGGTTCTTTGGTCTCGCGGTCTTTGACAAATTCTACAGCCACCATCAAGCCTTTTCCCCGGACATCACCCATACATTCATGCGACTGTTGAAGTTTTCGAAGTCCGTCCATAAGATAGTTGCCCTGAACCGTAGCATTTTCCATCAGCCCCTCCTCAAGGAGTTCAATGGTCGCCAGCGCCGACTGGCATGAAACAGGATTGCCCCCGAATGTAGAGGCATGAGAACCTGCTTCCCAGTCCATAATCTCAGCCCGTGCCGTGAGTGCCCCTAATGGCATGCCGGAAGCGATGCCTTTGGCAAGGGCGATAATGTCCGGATCTACACCGAAATGCTCCATTGCAAACATTTTTCCGGTACGTCCCATTCCGGATTGAACCTCATCGGCCACATAAAGAATACCGTATTTTTTAGCGATCTTGTTCATTTCTCTGTGAAAATCAGGCGGTGGTACAATATATCCGCCCTCTCCCTGGATCGGTTCCACGAAAATGGCCGCAACCTCTTCGGGAGGAATGGTTGTTCGAAAGAGGGTATCTTCAACCCACTGGACACATCCCAGTCGGCACTCTGGATAACAGAGATTATACGGACACCGGTAGCAATACGCATATGGAATATGCGTGATTCCCGGTACCAGGGGATTATAATGTTTTTTTTGAATGGTCTTACTTGCCGTCAGTGAGAGCGCACCCATGGTCCGTCCATGAAACGCTCCATAAAAAGCCAAATTTAATTCACGCTTTGTGTGCCATCGGGCCAGTTTAAAGGCTGCCTCCACCGCTTCTGCTCCTGAATTGCCGAAATATACTTTTTTGCCTCCTTTTCCCGGCATCAGATTGGCAAGTTTTTTTGCCAAAATAATTTGAGGCCTGTAATAAAAATCCGTTCCAGACATGTGCAACAGAAGATCGGCCTGTTCCTTGATGGCGTTAATCACTCTTGGATGACAATGTCCTGTGGCACATACGGCGATACCTGACGTAAAATCCAGAAATATGTTGCCATCCACATCGTGTACCCAAAGCCCCCGGGCTTTATCAACTACCAGCGGATAATAGCGCGTATATGAAGGAGAAACGTAAATTTGATCTTGGTCAATGAGCTTCCGAGCTTCTGGACCCGGCAGAAGCGTCTGAATCAGGGGCAATTTTTTCATAATTTCTCCAAGGTGAAAAAAGCTTCTCGCCTAATCGGGCAGACATACCGAAAGCACCGGGCACGGCGTTTGGCGGACCACGCGATCCGTCGTCGAGCCAATAAATAACCGCTCCACAAGCCCTAGTCCTCGAGTACCCAAGACAATCAAATCCATTTTATTTATCTCGGCATATCGGATCAGTTCTTCGTGAGACTGGCCGTCCAAAAGAGCGGTCTTCGTCGTACACCAGTTAAAGGCTTCCATAGGAACCATCTTTTCAAGCTTGTCTTTTATTCGGGTCTGTAAATCCAGTTGAAGCTCTTCCCCATATTCAGCAGATGTTTTGAGCAAGTCCGTATATACGGGCGGCTCCATAACATGGACCAGGTGAAGCTCGGCTTGAAACTCCTGGGCAAGGCTTAGCCCGTGTTGAAAGGCCCGGATAGAATCTTCGGAAAAATCACAACCTACCAGAATTTTATGGAATTTTAACCCTTTTTCCGACAAAATGTTTAAATCATGTTCAGGCCCCCGAACGATCATCAACGGGCAGTGAAGTGTATGCATAAGGCGTTCGGTTACAGAACCGACAATCAGCCGTTTTAGCCCGGACCGCCCGTGGGTGGCCGAAATGGCCAAGTCTACATTTTGTTCTTTGGCCAGACGGGAAATTTCATCACCAGCATGGCCGATCGTGACCAAAGGCTCCCATTGGATTTGTGTATCACCGACCAACTGTTCGAATTGCTTGTGAGCATTACTGATGGCCTGATTCTGCTGATCCACGAAAAATATGGGTCCATTTCCATATGTGATACTGGTTGGAAAATCGACCACATGGCATACATAAAGCTTGGCACCGAACTCTTTAGCAAGGGCAATCCCCCAAGACACAGCATGGTTGGAAAAGTCTGAAAGATCAGTGGCACAAAAAATATTTTTTATTTCCACTCTCATAACCTTCTCCTCCTTTGTTTACGCCTTGTATTCAATAAAGATTTTGAGATACACCACAAAAAAAGTATAAGACAAAGCAACTGTCATGTCAAAAGAAACTCGCTTATCTTTTGGACCCTTTATCTTTTCTTGACACCTTAACGAAGGTACAATTATCATAATAAACAGGCGGCGAGAAAGGAGGGAATATGAAAGCAAAAACACGTTCTATCGAACAAATAATCGAAGAACAGGTACGAAGATGGCAGATTATACCAACGAAAAAGAAAAAAGAAGAAAAAGAAATTTCTGTCATCACCATCTCCAGAGAAGCTGGAAGTGGTGGGAACGTTTTGGCAAAAAGACTCTCCGAACAGCTTGAATTCGATTTATTTTACCAGGAGTTTATTCATGATATGGCTGAAAGTGCTCGTGTAAGCGTTCGACTCCTCGAAACCCTGGACGAAAAAGGTGTTTCAGTTTTAGAAGAGTGGATATCATCTCTTGTAGATAAGCGTCATCTATGGCCGGACCGGTATCTTCAGCATCTTATGAAAATTATCGGTACAATCGGGAAACATGGTCGGGCAGTTATTGTGGGAAGAGGTGCCAATTTTGTTCTGCCTCCTGAAAAAAGGCTCAGCATCCGCGTCATCGCCCCTCTTGAAACGCGACTAAAAAATGTATCCCAAAATTACGGTGTGACCGTTGAAGACGCCAAACCCAGAGTGTTAAAAACGGAATCGAATCGAAGGGCATTTATTAAAAAATATTTCAATGATGACATCAGAGCCCCTCTCAATTACGATCTTATTATCAATACCGGAACTTTGAGTATCGATGACGCCGCCAATGCCGTCAAAGGAGCCCTAAGCCAGCTGAACAGGGCATAATTTTAGTGAACAATGCCGGGATGTTTCAAGCTTCCCGGCATTGTTTTTTGAAGTCTTTTCAAAACCTCCCGGAAAGTAATTTTTGAGCCTTTTGCCAAAAAGCGCTTGGCGAAGCGGAACGGAAATCAACACCCATATTTTTCGCTGAATTCATCAATGATGATTAAAAACAATTCCGGCAATCTTCCCCTTACATTTGATACAATCTCTTGCGGAATGTCTCGATAGAACGCCTGGGCAATTCCCCCTGCAATACATGCGATGGTATCGCTGTCACCACCAAGAGATATCCCTTTACGGATGGTATCTTCAAAATTATTTCCTTCCAAAAAGGCAATTATCGCTTCAGGGACAGAGCCCTGGCACGATACATCAAAACAATACGTCGGTCTGATATCATTGAGCGTTCGATCGAGATGATAACCAAACCGGCCGGTTATCTCCTTTTTGATATCGTCCTTACTTCCGCCCGACCGAGCCAGAAAAATCGCCAACGCCGCAGCCTGGGCGCCTTTGATCCCTTCGGGATGGTTATGGGTAACCTCGGCACTCTTTTTTGCTTCTTCTAAGACATCCGACACTGAATTGAAGGCAAAACCCACAGGGCTGACTCTCATGGCAGACCCGTTCCCCCAACTGTTATAGGGTCTCATGTCTGAAGAGAATATCCACCTGAAAAAGGAAGCACCGTAACCGGCGTTAGGATATTTTGCACCAAATGTCTTGAGGGAGGTCGCGTAATCGCCATTTTTCAAAATGGCATCGGCAACGGCAATCGTTAGGACGGTGTCATCGGTAAATCTTGAAAACCGGCTAAAAAGCTCAAATTCCGTTGATTTTATCGCATATTGCTCAAAAACAGAACCGATAACATCTCCGGCAATCGCCCCGATCATCTCGTCCTCCTAAATTATAACTCAAGTTTCGCACCCCCTTAAAAAACAATATCGGGATCGGAATATATATTGAACCCTGAATCGATTCGGAGAGCACTATTGGGTAATCAGACGATCCAGAATCAGTCCATGAAAACTCTCTTTTCCCGGTGAGGAGAAAAGCCATCCCAAATGGGTAAGGCATATAAGACAAACGGCAACCCGCCAACTGTATCCCGCAAACCAGCTGAATTCATCCGATGGAGGGCCTACATGACCGCACCCCTTAACGGCACTGAAGCACCCGATTTCAAAAACAATTCCGTGGGGATTGGCAAACGTATGCTGGTGAGACCCCTGGACGATGATGCGGTCCTCAGGACTCGCGATGACGTTTCGGCATTGACGGCAGCGGATATACTCCTCTTGCTCCAACATTTCCGCTTCGGTTTCCTCTTCAACCAACCCCATAGGCATCTCATGGTTTTGTTTTTCAGGCGGAACACGAAATAGATATGAGGAAACCGGATTAAACGGAATCATTTTTGACCTTCTTTGGAGTTTAGTTCACTTCGCCGTTTTCCTGTTTATTCGTTTTAAATTACATTGTTTCCGGACAGATTTCAACATCGTGTTGCCTTTTCTATAATAAGAATACTTGTAGCAAGTATTTCTTTATGTTCTGCCATATAAAGGAACTCTCCATAACACCCTTGAAAATACATCAATTCTATATTATTATGAAATCGTCTTCATACCCTGTTTTAAGGGTAATACTTTTTTAACGGGTTTTAAACACAAAGGACTAATGCCGGAGATGAACACACCGACAATCGTTTTAGCGCTATTGACATTCTGGCTGGTAATGGGTTTGGGTTTTCTTTCTAAATATGTAAATGCTCGAAGAAATGGGAAGACCCGGTATGAAGCCTGGACCTCTTATGAAGGATTGTTATTTATCCTAAGTATCGTTGTACCCATAATAATTTTAATTCATAAGTCTGTTTCGGGTTGATTGTCCAACAAACATTAAACATCATCCGCCTTTAATTTATTTATAACAACTCGAATTATTTAAATAAACTTAACGCATATCCTTTCATATATTCTCAATAGCATCATCATTACAAACGTCTGCTCCAGCATCCGGCAATTCCAGAACATTTGATGTTGCGTCTAAGGGTAGATCCTCCACAGCCCGCAGTTTGCGTTCCATGGCCCGGGTTCGTACACCGGTCTGGTCTATCGTATTCGAAGCTGTATTCAACTGTTTTTTAACCTTGCTTAGAACATCTCCGAATTTTCCAAATTCTGCCTTGACTGCTGCAAGAACCCTCCAGACTTCACTCGACCGCTTCTCAATGGCCAATGTACGAAAACCGATGCGCAAACTACTCAAGATAGCCGACAGGGTGGTGGGTCCGGCAATCACAATACGATAATCCTGCTGAATTTTTTCTACCTGGCCCGGCTGCCGAAGGACTTCTGCATAAAGCCCCTCCGTTGGTAGAAACATAATGGCAAAATCGGTTGTTTTCGGCGGATGGACATACTTATCACGAATCTCTTTTGCAGAATTGTGTACAGAGCGGATGAGTGCCGAAGTCGCTTTGTGTATCGCATCGACATCGGCAGCATCGGCGGCCTCTACAAGCCGCAGATAATCTTCCTGAGGAAACTTTGAGTCAATGGGCATCCATACACATGATTCCAGGGAGTTGTCACTGCCGGGCAGGCGGATAGCGTATTCAACACTCTCTTGCGACTCGGTTTTAATACCTACATTTTTATCATATTGATCCGGGGTCAAGACTTGTTCCAAAAGTGCTCCAAGCTGGACTTCGCCCCAGGTACCGCGTGCCTTAACGTTTGTGAGAACCCTTTTTAGGTCACCAACTCCCGTGGCAAGATTCTGCATTTCTCCCAAGCCATGCTGGACAGCCTCAAGACGTTCGCTGACAAGCTTGAAAGACTCTCCGAGTCGTTTTTCAAGGGTGCTCTGGAGTTTTTCATCTACAGTCTCCCGCATCTGATCGAGCTTCTTCTCATTACTCTCCTGCAAATGTTTTATCTGAGTGTCAAGGGTGCTTCGAAGCGTATCAATGCTTGTTTTATTCGACTCGGTCAGCTCCTGAATACGTTTGGCGATGGATTCAA
>JBFESJ010000085.1:0-13832 GCA_041548585.1 Desulfobacterales bacterium
ACACCGGGTCCGATGGCTCCGACTCCCATTGAAATTCCTGCGCCGAGAAAAGCAGCTGCTTTCACAATATCTGCACCTTCGATTGCCATTTTGTCCCTCCTGAACGATTATTTATAGTTTGTTTATTGTTATAAAATATACGAAATTCACAAATAAGAGCCTAAAGCTTAACACTTAAAACGCAAACTTTTTTTACACCACAAAAATCAGCACCAGGGCGATGACCAGCGAATAAATCCCCGTCGATTCGGCGACCGCCTGTCCGACCAGCATCAGCCGCGTCAGATCCGGGAGATGTGCTTCGTTCCGGGCAATCCATGCCACTGCACTGCGGCCGGCAAAACCTTCTCCGATTGCCGGACCGATGGCGCCGATGCCCATACATATCCCGGCGGATAGCAATGCCATCGGAGGTGCAAGCATATCGGTGGCCGGGAAAGATTTGAACATCAGGATAAAACTGACCAAAAGCGCATAAATAGCCGTGGTCTGGGTCACTGCCTGACCCAGCAGCATGACGTTCGTCACCGGTGTGGCAGTTAGGGGCTGCCTGGAAATACCGTCACAACTGGCTTCCGCCACAAGACCGCCGCCAAGTCCGGAGCCGATGGCACCAAATCCGGAAGAAATTCCAGCACCCAATATGGCTGCCCACATCGGTGATACGGGATACGCGGAAAAATCCTGAAATAATAGAATGAATGCAACCACCAGCGCAAAGATGGCTGGCGTCTGGCATACCGCGGAACCGATGAGCATATTTGTTGTCAAACGTCCGCTGACCGCAGGCTGTCGGGCCATGCCTTTACACGCTGCCCCTGCTGGAAAGCCGGAACCCACGCCCGAACCGATGGCGCCAAGCCCCATGCTGAGTCCGGCCGCCATGAGGACGAACGGCGTCAGGGTGTTCTGTGGAAAATTGGTAAACAGCAGCATCATGGCGATGACCAATGCAAAAATCGAAGCAGACTCGGCAATGGCCTGTCCCACCAGCATGGCCTTAAAAATATCGCCGGATAATTTAGGGTTGCGGCCGATGGCCTCGTTGGCACTTGCTGCCGTAAATCCCTCACCAATCGCTGCTCCGATGGCGCCAAATCCCATGGCCATACCGCCACCCGTAAAAGCAGCTACGCTAATCCAAGTTTGAATGTCGATTGCCATAAATTATTTTACCTGCACCGCAATATATACCACTGTCAGCATGGTAAACACGAACGCCTGAATCGTTCCAACGAACATCCCGAAAAAGGCGTTCAGAAAAGGGGGTGTAATAATACTGTATGTCAGATAGGATACGACCAGGATAATGATTGCACCACCCATAATGTTTCCGAAAAGACGAAAAGAGATTGAAATGACCTTGGCAAGTTCTCCGATGATATTCAACGGTGCCATAATAAACATGGGTTCACAGTAGCCTTTAAGATAGGGCCCCAACCCTTTTTCCCTGATTCCGGCGTAATGGGCAATAAAAAACCCCATGATACCCAGGCTCAACGGCGTATTCAGGTCCTTTGTCGGTTCTTCAAGGTGGGGTATGATGCCCAGCCAGTTGGAAAGCAGCAAAAACATAAAAAGGGCACATATCAGGGGGGCGTAGGTCTTTGAAAGCTCTTCACCCAAAGCATCTTCGGTAAGTTCGAAAAGATGTTTGACAAAAAGTTCTCCGACCACCTGCAACGGTCCCGGAAGCCGACTCTTTTGTTTGGTTGCGAAAAAACCAAAGCAAAGGAGCGCAATCATGACAATCCAGGTCATCACAATAACTTCGACGTTAAAGGTCATTTTGTGACCAAAAAGCGGAACAATAAGCTGATGAATTAAACCAAGATCTTCCATAATATTAGGCCCGTTTTTTTCGGGTAGCGTTGATGTGAATTGCCAAATGATCCGCCAGGATGAAAAGCTGGATCATAAAAATCCCGACGATGACTGAAATTAAGTTGTATTGATCAAACTTAACGGCGACGATCAATGGTACCGCTAAAAGGATATATCTTAAGAATATGGAAACAAGGGATAATAAAAAGGTTTTATTTTTAGATTTTCCGATTCGAAGCGGAAGGGTTTCACCCATTATTATAAAATTGATAATACTGAAAATTGTTCCGAGAATGAGCCCCTTGCCAACAGATACCTGACCGGCAATAATTAAAAAAAAACCCACAAAAATTGCGACTGTAATGGCTCTGGAACAATATTTTTTCTGTGTTTCCCTAATCGATTCCATGGTCGGAATTGTTATCTTCTTCTTTTTTTTCGGTGATTTCGAGGATCTGACGATAAACGACAATTCCGCCACCAATGACGCCCAAAACCGTAAAAAGGGCTACGAATATGCCTTTGGTCCCAAAAAACTTATCGAGGTACCGGCCGATAAAAAAACAAAAAAAAATACAACCGACCATGGTCAGGCCAAGTTGTGTAATTATAGAAAGGTTTTCAATCCACGGCCGGTTTTTCTTATAGTTGAAAAACATATTGTATATCGCGTCCTGCCTAATTATAACTATTTGATTTGTTATAATTATATAAGTAGACAGGTTGTTCAGATTCAAAACCGTTAGTCTGATACCAGATAACAATCTAAACTGTCAAGCAGTATGTGAAAATTTTTATAGGGTACTGTATATTTTTAAAATGAAAAATGTATT
Source organism: Desulfobacterales bacterium (assembly GCA_041548585.1). Taxonomy (GTDB): domain Bacteria; phylum Desulfobacterota; class Desulfobacteria; order Desulfobacterales; family UBA11574; genus UBA11574. Next base: position 2,658 of record JBFESJ010000085.1, read on the forward strand.
ATTGCATAAACTTAAATTGTAATATATTCTAATTGATTTAATAAGGTCTGATAAATTGCGAGGTTTGATAAATGACAATGTCGAATACTGAAAGGTTGCGGCGTTTTTATGAGCAGTTTTTGGGTAATGACACGGTTCTCATTGTGATTAACGCCGATCCGGACGCTATTGCCAGCGCCATGGCGGTTAAAAGACTGCTCTGGCGGAAAGTATCCAGTGTGGCCATATCCAATATCAACATCATTAAACGTCCGGACAATATGGCCATGATTCGGGTATTGGGCGTTGATCTCATTCCGATTAAAGATGTTGTCAAAGAAAACTTCACCCGTTTTGTAATGGTAGATTCCCAACCGAACCATCATGAAATATTTTCGTCTTTTCCACCGGATGCCATTATAGACCATCATCCTGATACCCGCGCCCAGGCGCGTTTTGTGGATATTCGCCCTAAATACGGCGCCACCGCAAGTATCATGACAGAATACTTAAGGGCGGCAAAAATAAAGCCCTCGACAAAACTTGCCACCGGTCTCTTTTACGCCATTAAAACTGATACGGATAATTTTGTGCGTCAAACCTTAATCGAAGACGTCAGAGCCTTTCAGTTTCTTTACCGTCATTCCAACCTCCACCTTGTTAACAAGATTGAGCGGTCGGAACTGAAGCTCAGTTTTTTAAAATATTTCGAAATTGCGCTTGTCAATAAGCGTATTCGCAAAAGACATGTGTTTGCCCATATCGGTCCGGTAGTCAATCCTGATGTCTGCGTATTGATCGCAGATTTTTTTATGAAAATAAACTCAGTCGACTGGAGTATTGTTTCCGGTGTGTATGATCATAAACTGGTCCTTGTCTTCAGGAATGATGAGATGCGGAAAAATGCCGGAAAAGTTGCCCAGGAGAGTTTCGGCGCTATTGGTTCCGCCGGTGGCCATAAGGGTATGGCACGCGCCGAGATTCCATTAAAAACGCTCCAGGACGAGGTTGACTTTGAGAATGATAAAAAACTGTTAAAGTGGATCATAAACCGGGTTGAAAAAAGAGCAAGGAAAAAATGAGTTCGAATCGTAACAAGCTGTCTGTGACCATTCTCGGTTCCGGTACATGTGTCCCTTCGCTCAAGAGAAGTTCGTGTTCCGTGTTAATGAGAACAGATGACGCCATACTGCTTTTTGATTCCGGAGCCGGTACGATGCGAAGACTTCTGGAGGCCGGTGTTGAAGTTTTCGAAGTTTCTTTTGTTTTTTACAGCCATTTCCATCCGGATCACACCGGTGAACTGGTCCCGTTTTTGTTTTCCAACAAATACCCCGACGGGAGCCGACGTAAAAGGCCGCTGACATTGATTGCTGGAAGAGGATTTCTAAAATTTTATGAAAACTTGAAATTTGTTTATGGCCATTGGATCGACCTGGGCCCGGGTCTTTTAAACATTGTTGAACTTGACAATACCAATTATGACATGCGTCGATTTGATGATTTTAAGGTGGAATCGCTTCCGGTGGAACACAGCCCGGAGAGTATTGCATATCGAATCACCGGTTCCGGCGGGGAATCTGTCGTCTATTCCGGTGATACGGATTTTTCAGATAATCTGGTGATGCTTTCCAAAGATGCGGATCTTTTAATCTGTGAGTCGGCACTTCCCGATGAATTGAAGGTAGACGGGCATCTTACGCCGTCTCTGGCCGGTGAAATTGCCAGAAGGGCAAGTGTTCGCAAACTGGTTCTGACGCATTTTTATCCTGAATGTGATCAGGCGGATATAGAAAAGGAATGCCGAAAAGCCTACGATGGCCCCTTAATTCTGGCAGAGGATTTGATGAAAATAGAAATTTGACGGCTTCGTAAAAAGTCCAATTTCTACGTTGCGCTTCATTTCGTGTTCACTGCGGCGCACATAAGTACGCCTTATTCCACAAAATTCGCGACGTCTTGAACTTGAACTTTTTACTTTGCCGTCTCAATTTTAATTTTTTACGAGTTCATCATAATTAGAACATGAGATATTATCCGGTATATCTTGATATACAAAATAGAAATTGTCTGGTGGTCGGCGGCGGATCCGTGGGGACCCGCAAGGTCATGATGCTGCTCACGTGCGGTGCAAATGTAACGGTTGTCAGCCTTGCTGCGACCAAAAAATTGCAGGAGCTTTCAAAGAATGGCGTGATAGAACTCAAAGAAAGGCCTTTTCAAACCGCTGATCTTGATGATCGGTTTCTTGTCATCGGCGCAACCGACAACCAGGAATTGAACCGGCAGATCCATGCTGAGGCTGAACGCCGTGGATTATTGTGCAACATTGCGGATCGTCCGGAAGCATGTAATTTTATCCTTCCGTCCGTTGTAAACAGAGGAGATTTTATCATCGCAATATCGACGTCCGGGAAAAGCCCTGCGTTTGCAAAGAAAATGCGCAAACATCTTGAAAAGGAATTTGGGAACGAATATGCCGAATTTCTGAACCTTATGGGCGCGATTCGCAAAAAACTTTTAAGCGAAGACCATGAACCCGAGGCGCACAAGCATCTTTTTGAACAGTTGATCGAAAGGGATCTCGTTCAAATGATTAAGGAAGGCAAAACCGAAAACATCAATTCATTGCTTCATGAAATTTTAGGCGAAGGGTATGAATTCGAATCATTAATGAAAATTCATGAATAAACACATAAAGGGCAAATTAAGTGGAACCTATATTTCTTGTTGTCATTATATGTTACATGATGAGTACCATAGGATATCTTATTTATCTTTTTCTTCAGAAAGATTTTCTTCAGAAAACTGGTTTATACCTCCTGATAACCGGATTTTTGTGCCATACAGCGGAGATAGGATTCCGATTTATCCAATCCGGACACTTTCCTGTCAGTAACCTTCATGAAACGCTCTCTTTGGGAGGCTGGACCATCGCCGGTGTTTTCCTGCTGTTTCAATACAAATTTCGCCTCAAGATTCTGGGAATTTATGCCGCTCCATTAATTACGATCATGATGGTCATTGCAGGTCGTTTACCGAACGTACCGGGCGAGACCCAAAAGATCTTAAAAAGCTTGTGGCTGGTTTTGCACGTGGTGGCGATTTTTATCGGCGAAGCGTCCTTGGCGCTGGCCTGCGGTGCGGGACTTTTGTATCTTTTACAAGAGAATGCCATTAAGTCCAAAAAACGTGGTTTCTTTTTCAAGCGTCTTCCCTCTTTGGACCTGCTGGACAATACCGGATATGCATGCATTGTTACCGGTTTTGCCATGATGACTTTCGGGCTGATAACAGGTTTAATTTATGCCAAATCGATCTGGGGAAGATTTTGGAGCTGGGATCCCAAAGAAGTCTGGTCCGGTATTACCTGGCTCTTGTATGCAGCCCTCCTTCACCAGCGTTTCACGGTTGGATTGAGAGGCCGCCGGGCGGCAATTATGTCCATCATCGGTTTTGCGGTTATTTTATTTACGTTTCTGGGCGTTAACTTTCTTTTAAAGGGGCATCACGGAGACTTTACCCGGATGTAAATGGGGAACTGTGTGCTATGTTTTGAACTTTTGAAGACATATTTTATTTCAAAGGACCTTCTGAACTAATGGCCTGTGAAATTCCTGAAGTGATCTAATCCGATAAAATATAAAGGCGGACAAGAGTGACTAACGTCTTGGATTCTGGCACTTTAATATGAAAAACCAGAGCTTAGCGACGCTTTACCGTTAGCCCACCTCAGGTTTTGATCACTTTTCCGGTTTGTCAGGGTCAGGCACTTCAAATTTATATAATAAACAATCGTATTAAGCAGCGTGTTATCAATGGGTATGTCAGATATTATCTTACTGGGATTGAATCATAAAACAGCTCCGGTGGAACTTAGAGAATGCCTTGCTATTTCAAAGGATGAGACATCCACTGCCCTGAAAGCGTTTCAGGAACTGCCGTCTGTCCGTGAAGCAATGCTGTTTTCCACCTGTAACCGTGTGGAAGTCCTCATGGTTGTTCAAGACAAAACGAATGCGGTGGATGCCGTTAAACTTTTTCTTTCCGAATTGAAACACCTTCCGGTTTCCGGATTTGAAAAATCCCTCTACGTTCATGAAGGCGATGATGCCGTCCGACATGTATTCAGGGTTGCCGCCAGTCTAGATTCAATGGTGGTCGGCGAACCACAGATCCTGGGGCAGATAAAAGAAGCCTACCAAATGACCACCACAATGAAGACTTCCGGTGTTCTTTTAAACAAATTACTCCATCGTACTTTTTTCGTGGCCAAACGGGTTCGAACTGAAACCGGGATCGGGGATAATGCAGTGTCCATCAGTTATGCGGCCGTTGAATTGGGGCGAAAAATTTTCGGAACTTTTGAAAGAAAGAAAGTGCTGCTTATCGGCGCCGGTGAAATGGCGGAACTTGCGGTGGAACACCTGATTCGAAACAGGGCAGGGGATATCCTGGTTGCCAATAGAACGTTTGAGAGCGGTGTTGACCTGGCCCAGAAATTTAACGGACAGGCGATCCGGTTCGATGAAATTGAGGACGCCTTAAAACAGGTTGACATCATTATCAGTTCAACCGGTTCTCCTGATTACGTTGTTACACGAAATCATGTCAAAGGAATCGCCCGCCGCCGTCGCAATCTTCCGCTTTTCTTCATCGACATAGCAGTTCCTCGTGATATAGACCCTGAAATCAACCGGCTTTCCAACTCATATGTTTATGATATCGATGACCTTCAAGGAATTGTTGATGAAAATGTCGAGGATCGCAATAAAGAAGCAATAAAAGGGGAAAGAATCGTTGACGAAGCTGTGATCAGTTTCCGGCACTGGTACGAAAACCTGAAGGTAACCCCAACGATTGTTGGATTGAGAAAAAAGGTTGAAGAGATAGCGAAAGGAGAATTAGAAAAAACTCTGCATACCGTAAAACACCTCCCGGCCAAAGACCTCAAGGCCATCAGCAGGATGACGGATGCCATGGTCAGTAAAATACTTCATGATCCCACAATGCTGCTAAAAAGCAGGGGCAGACACGAAGACAAATCCGTCTATCTCGACGTGACCCGAAAGCTGTTTAAGCTTGATGAATAGTATTCTGAATCTTGTATGAAAATTTTTGAGAAATTGAACAAATAAATTTTCAGTACAAACTGTCACCTTACGACGATAAGCAAAATTGTAAATAACAAACCGTTTTCATTGTTAATAAAAAGTCCTCTCGAACATTTTCATGAAATATTCGGGCTAAAAGAGCTGGATGTTGCATAAGATCAAACATATTGATATTTCTTCAATTCGCCATCTTTATCCGTTTAAATCCCACTTCATTGAAATAAACGGTTCAAAGTATCACTTCCTTGACGAGGGAACGGGAGATCCGGTGGTTATGCTTCACGGGAATCCCACTTGGTCATTTTATTTCCGCAACTTGGTCAAAGGCCTGTCATCACAATTCCGCAATATTGTGCCGGATCATATCGGGTGCGGTCTGTCGGACAAGCCGAATATCCATCAATACGACTATCGCCTGAAAAGCCGTGTCAACGACCTGGAAAACCTTCTCGATTATCTCGGTATAAATAAAAAAATGACACTGGTGCTACACGACTGGGGGGGGATGATCGGTATGGCGTATGCCCTGAGACATCCGGAAAGGATTCACCGATTTGTCATTATGAACACCGCTGCTTTTCTCTTGCCTGCTGGCAAAGTTCTCCCCATAAGACTCCGGTTGATACGAAACATCAAGCCGCTTGCAACATTGGCCGTACTTGGCTTGAATATTTTTGCTGTTGGCGCGCTTTTCATGGCCTCTTACAAAGGACTGAAAAAAGATGTAAAATCAGGTCTCATCGCTCCGTATAATAGCTGGAACAGCAGGATCGCCACATTAAAGTTTGTTCAGGATATTCCTGTCCGAGAAAAAGATCCGAGTTACCGTCTTGCAAAATATGTGGATGACAACCTGCATCGATTGAACCACATCCCCATGCTCATTTTATGGGGTGTACATGATTTCGTGTTTGATGTGGATTTTCTTTTGGAATGGCGACGCCGTTTCCCTGACGCAAAAGTAAATACATTCAAAGATGCGGGCCATTATGTTCTTGAAGATGCCGAAGACCGAATTATTCCCATCGTTAAGAATTTTCTGAAATGTCATCGCTGATATATCTATTTATATTCTGGGGTTGAAAAGAAATTTATCATAGTTATTTTAAATTTTGGATTAAATGAACCTCCCCCGCGGCAAGCCGCGGTGTATTAAACCCTAAGAGAGAATAAACCTAAAACTGCATAAACCAAATGCAATACGTTAACATACAAGCTATTTGAAAGGGAATTTTATAATGAACAAAAAATTCGAAATTTTTACCATACTCGTAATGGTTTCTTTTCTGTTCTGCGCTTCCTGTTCAACAACGACAATGGGAACCGTATGGGTGGATAAAAATTATCAAGGTGGGAAAATTAAAAAGATTTTTGTCATCGGCGTCTCCAAAGACCCGACGGTAAGGAGAGTGTTTGAGGATGAATTCGTCGATCAACTGAAATCCCTGGGCACGGATGCGGTTCCGAGTTACAGCCAGATTCCATCTGAAGAAATGATAGATAGACCCACGGTTGAATCAAAAATGAAAGAAGTGGGAGCAGATGGTGTTATTGTTACGACCTTGGTTGATCAAAAGACGCAAAAGGTACAGAGCTCGACTTCTTATTATGATAGAGGATATTACGGATATTATAGCAGATCTTATAATGCTCAGGTTGTTCGCCATCGAACCACTTCTTATGAATACGAAGTTTTCAACATAGAAACCAATTTGTATGAAATCCGGAATCAGAAGATGATCTGGTCTAGCTTGTCGGATACACAGCTACCTTATGCCCAGCCGGGTACATTCAGTGAGGGCGCGGTGAATAAGGCGATAAAAGAATTAATTAAAAATATTGTTAAACGACTTTCCGAAAGTCAGTTAATATAAGCATCTTATTACGCTTCAAAGGGTTATGGGGTTATTGTAAATAGGTCAGTATCTATGTTCATATCGCTTTTTTTGAAAATATATGGCGATGGTCCCGCCTTCATCGAAGCTCACTTGAATAAGACCCATACAAGTCATATCAGAGATGATGCTTCAGCAGAATAAAGGAACGAAACTTGAATTAAGAATTTCTTAAAATCAACATTCCCTGTCCAAATGGATGTAAGAATTACCTCTAAACATGCACACTTCTTCTGCATCCCTCAAGGTCCATTTAATGTATTCACTCCCCCCTATGTACGTCCACGACAAAAACTGTATGGAATTTGTACGCATATCAACATCTTGAAATCACTCAAATTAATTGAATCTACAGCGGAAAATGATTCCAAATTGTACAGGTGGATAAGAATTATCAATGCTTTTTCATCTTCTGAACGTGCTTTTATCCCTGACGATTATAATATGTTGTGCAATATCAAAAAATAATGAAATTATTTTTCCTGTTCCATTTTGTCAGGGTTGATTGTTTAATATATTATTTCAATTTGTTAGAAACATTTTGCGTATATTATATGACGATAATTTTACAATCATGGCACAGCAATTGCTTAGTTAAGCGTGTAAATTTGGAAGCCTGTTCTCCACCTTAGCCAATGACCTGGATAGAAATTGTTTGGCCGGTAGGATCACAATTTCTTTTGGGATGTTTATTCAGGTCGTAATTGAAATGACACAATAATGGAGTCAAAGTTAGTATGAAAAAGGGAATTGTTGTCCTGGATGCAAATAAAAAACAATGTCAAGGGATATGCTCGTTTCTTGATGAGCTCGATTATCGGGCGACTCCCATGTATTCGGTTAAAAATCTGTCTGAATTCATACAAGAAGACCATTGCGGATTGCTCATTTTAGACCTTGATACCATAGAAGTGGATAAAACGTTATTTAGAAAGCTAAAAAGAAAAAAACCATCGCTAAGCATCGTAGGACTATCCAGCCGCTCTTTTCATCCCGAGTTAGAAGAAGCGATGAGCACCCACATCTACGCGTGTCTCAGCAAGCCTCTTGACGAGGAGGAATTAATATTTTGGGTTAAAAGCCTATTTTAGGCTGGTCTGGCCAACTGAGCCCATTTAAAACCAATAATATGGATTTTCTTTACGGTATTGTTACGTTATTAAATATGGTAATTGGAGTTAATTTGTAGGTATGCGCAACCATTTATGTCCCTATCGTCTAGTCAGGCCCAGGATATCCCGCCCTCAGCGGGAAGACAGAGGTTCAAATCCTCTTGGGGACGCCATCTTGAGTGGGTCTAACCTACAAAGCGGCGAAATCTCTGCTTACCTGGATTTACTTAAGTGATTCAAAGGTTTTTGTGAAGACCGCAATTTTATGCACTCATTAATGGGAGATATTGAAAAATCATGAATGGGAAAAATCATTTAATGTTTTTTGAACCGTTAGAGAAACTAAAAATTTCAATTGCGGATTGTATTCGTAAAATAGCTGATGTTGAGTACCTGCAAAGTTCCTGGAAATTTTTTAAATCGGTAAAGCTGTCCGTTGTACTTCTGCTCTCAATTGCAGCCACCTCTGTTATAGGGACGCTTATTCCCCAAAACCAAAGCCCTGAAAAGTATTTAAAAGCTTTCGGCGAACCACTTTATCGACTCCTTTATGTTTTTGACCTTTTTGATATGTATCATTCCTGGTGGTTTCAACTTTTGATTATGGGACTGACCATTAATATTATTGTCTGTTCCGTAGATCGATTGTCTGCCACCTGGAAGATCATATTTGTAAAAATTCCGCCATTTAATATTTCAAGATTTAAAAAACTTTCCAATAAAGAAGAGTTTATTGACGAACATACACCCAAACAGCTTCAAAAGACTTATGAATCCTTTATCTCCAAATCTTTTGGATATTACAGGGTCGAAGACGTCGACAAGGGATTTTGTATTTTTGCCGAAAAATGGCGCTGGACGCGACTGGGTGTTTACACGGTCCATTTGAGTGTTCTGCTTTTGTTGATCGGCGCCTTAATGGGTTCTATTTTCGGTTTTGATGGGTATGTCAATATCCCGGAAGGGGAGACGGTAAGCAGTATCAGGTTAAGAAATTCAGGCCAGATTCAGAATCTGGATTTTAACATTCGTTGCGACAACTTTAATGTAGATTTTTACAATTCCGGCGCCCCAAAGGAGTTCCGTTCAACGCTTTCAATTTTTGAAGATGGAAAACCTGTTTTGCAAAAGGATATCATCGTAAATGATCCCCTTCAATATAAGGGGATCAATTTTTTCCAGTCCAGCTATGGCCCCTTACCTCCCAAGGAATTAACGTTGAGCTTTAAAAGCGTAAAAACAGGAAAGATTTACAATCAAAACACGATCATCGGCCAGGAAATTGAACTCCCGGAAGATATGGGAAAATTTGTTGTCAAAGATTATCGGAACTCCGTTGATTTCAGGGGCCAAAATGTCGGAGAAGCGTTTCTCGGTACACTCACTCCCAAAGATGGAAATTCTGTTTTTGTTTTACTTCCTGTACGTTTTCCGAGTTTTGACGCCATGAGGAAGGGTGATATCATTGTTTCCACAGCCGGATACAACCAACGGTACTACACCGGTCTTCAAGTGACCAATGACCCTGGTGTCTGGGTTGTTTATGCAGGGTTTATAATGATGATCATCGGGTGTTTCATAACCTTTTTCATGTCCCATCAACGTCTCTGTATTGAAGTGATAAAAAAGGGTAAAAAAAGCGTGGTCATGGTTGCAGGCACCGCCAACAGAAATAAAATGGGAATGAAAAACAAAATCAAGAAAATATCGCAAAGGCTGATTGATTTGGAGAAAACCTCCACGGCCCATGCTTGGGGAAAAAAGGAAAAATAATGAACAGTTCATACATTTTATCAGTCGTAACGTTTATTTATGGTTTAGCTGCTTGTTTCTATATTGCTTCCTGGATATTCAGAAAACTTTTACCCGCCAGACTGGCCACATGGACGGTCTTTTTGGCAGTAATGGGCAACACGGTTGGTATTGTCATGCGATGGGTGGAATCTTACCGCCTGGGTATCGGTCACGCCCCACTCTCAAACCTCTATGAGTCTCTGATCTTTTTTGCGTGGACCATTGCCGTTGTTCATCTGGTTATTGAGAAAAAATACGAAAATCGCATCATCGGTGCATTTACGACGCCGCTTGCATTTTTGGCAATAGCGTACGCCTCGATGTCTCCGAATATCAGTGATCAAATACAACCGTTGCTGCCGGCATTAAAAAGCAACTGGCTGATTGCCCATGTTATGACGTGTTTTATCGGGTACGCTGCCTTTGCCATCGCTTTTGGAATTAGCTGGATGTATCTTTTTAAACAAAGAGACACAGGGGGTAAAAGCAGTCTGCTTTCACATTTTCCGTTGCCCAGAGTTCTGGACGAACTGAACCATCAATTGGTGATGTTTGGGTTTTTATTTCTGACAACCGGTATCATCACCGGAGCAGTCTGGGCCAATTCTGCCTGGGGGCGCTATTGGGGGTGGGATCCCAAGGAAACCTGGTCGCTGATTACCTGGTTTATCTATGCAACGTTGCTGCACGCCAGGATGATGCGGGGCTGGCATGGCAAGCGCATTGCCTATCTTTCCATCATTGGTTTTGCCGCGGTCCTCTTTACCTATTTCGGTGTTAATTATCTGCCCGGACTTCATAGTTACGGTGCAGTTTAACCAGATTATCGACAAACGGTTTTTTTAATCATTTTAAATGAAAGGTAAATGATAGCTTTGAATAACCTACGCCCAGAAGATAACAATACATTTTTTTCTTTTAAGCACGTTTGTTTTTTTGTGGTCCTAATGCTGGTCTGGTATGCAACGGCTACAGCAGGTCAAAAGATCGTTGCCAAGGTAAACGGCGCTGTTCTGACCGAGGCCCATCTCGAGGATGCCCTGAATGAAATCATGCCTGCCGGTAGGTTTCACGGAGGGTTCTCTTCCAAAAAAAGAATGTCTCACAGACCTCAGGCCCTTGAGAGGATGATCGATAAAGAACTTTTTTATCAGGAAGCCGTTAAAAGAAAGCTGACCATAGATGAAACATTAATAGAAAACGAAAGAGAAAAGCTTGTTAAACGACTCGGCAGCAAAGAAAATTATACGTCGGCGTTAAAAAGAGCAGGCCTCAGCGATG
>JBFESJ010000086.1:0-13741 GCA_041548585.1 Desulfobacterales bacterium
ACTCTCTTTTTTTGACCACCCATGCGGGTCGGGTTTGAATCCTGTTTCATCATGATTCATTCGAGATAGTCGGGGTTCGACCGTATCGATAATGGCGCGAATTTGCCGGGCGATATCTTTCATGTCAGATTTACTTCAGGGCAACACGTTCAGGTCATACCCGGCGTTCAAAAAAAACAACCGGGTCCAGGCCGCTTCAAAAACCGAAAGCAATGATCGGTCAAGCGCATTTCGAGGTTCGCTGACAGGCAATTTCCTATTTTTCATCTTCGGGATAAAACGAGAATTTTGTTTTTGTTTTATTGGCAAAAAATTTTAGAAAGCTGACTTCCTCTATTTCTTTTAAATTAATTTTCGGGCGATCCGTACTTTCATTGAATACGGTTTCCCTTAAATTAGGACTTTGGTGAGTTAGGATGACGGCCATTTTTTCGGCCGCTTGGGGATTTTCTGCTTCTACGAATTTCGTGGCATAAAACCCATACTTTTTGAGTTCACCGTCAAGATTGAAAAGAAAATTTTTCCCGTGGAGTTGAACCTTGAATTTTTTCATTTTCTATATGGATCTGAAGACCATGCGCACGGTATTCATAAATTCCTTCAGCAAGGGAGAAAGCCATTTCTCTTTGTGCCAAATCATTAAAATAGCCGTTTCAAGTTCATCCTGAGGCCAGGGCAAAACGACCAAATCCCCTCTTTTGATTTCTGAGGATACGGCGATCTCCGGAATCATCGTAATCCCAAGACCTTTCATAACGCAATGTTTTATCGCCTCGATGCTGTTCATTTCAATAACCGCGCCGGGTCTAACCTTTTCCTCTGCTAAAAGTTGTTCAAAAGCCATTTTGTAGCTGCAATCGTGTTTGGGCAGAATAATCGGCTCGTTTTTCAGATCACGCGTTAAGATCGATTTGCGAATCGCTAAACGGTGATTCGGATGGGCCACTATCGATAAATCGACGGTTCCTAAAAATTCTGTTTTCAATTCTGAAAAATCGACAGAATCCGTCAAAAGAAAGGCCAAATCGGTTATTCCGGCTTTAAGTTCATGCGGCAGCATTTGATATTCGCAGCTGCTCACGTCAAAATCAACTATTGAGTGACCCTTTCTGAACGTCTCAATAATCGTCGGCAGGTAGTAAGTTCCAAGGCTCTGGGGAATACGCAGCGAAATAAGACCTTGAGGCTCGGCAGCGGATGATGCTGCTGCAAAAGCCTCTCTTTCCACCTCAACAATTTTTTGGGCATATCGGATCAGTTTTTTTCCTGCTGTGCTTAAAGCGATGGTTCTTCCTTGCCGCTGGAATAACAGCTCACCGATTTCTTCCTCCAGCACTTTGATTTGGGATGAAATGCTGGATTGAGCGTAGTTCAATCTTTCAGCTGCACGTCTGAAGCTTGATAACTTGGCGACCTCCAAAAACGTTTTTAGGTTTCGAACTTCCATTTTTTTTTAACTGATCAAGAATTTCGATTAAATCCCTCAAAAAAATACCTTGGACACAGAATTATCGATAAATTACATACAGCACACTCACGGCAATCTAGTCAAGAACATATCAAAATTACATCTTCTATTTTATCCGGCTGCCACCTGGGATTATCGTCCTTGTCCACCAGACGCGCCCTCACACCCTCTAAATAATCGGGATGATTGAAAATGAAACGCGCTGCTGAGAGTTCCGTCCGAAACACGTCTTCAAGAGGAAGATGCTCGTTGTGCCGTAAAAGTTTCAGCGTCACCGCCAACGCCGTGGGAGATCTTTCCGAGAGCCGCTCAAAGACCTGGTCACATAGATGGGTTTGTATACTGCATTGTCTGAGCGATTCTATGATTTCCACAAGGGAGCTTTTTCCTTGAAAATAGGCGGCCACCCATTCGTCCATATCGGGCTTGGCAGTAATGTCCTTTACAAAAAATGGGTCAAGTGTCGAGGCCAGCTCCATGGCAGCCCGGGCTCTCGGGCTCGGCAAACGTGTCGCATATCCTTCCAGAATATTTTTCAGTTCCGGCAGTCGATCAAATGGCGTTAAATGGGTTGCAAACCCCACGCGTACGGTTTCGGCCCCCTTCATTTCATAGCCTGTCAGTCCCAGATATTCGGGATATCCCGCAGGGCATTTGTCAAACATCCAACCGGTTGCCCCCACATCCGGAAAAAAACCGATTCGGGTCTCCGGCATGGCCATGCGCGTGCGTTCTGTGGCCATTGCAATGTCTGCCGTAGCAGCCAGACCCAGTCCTGCCCCCATTGTGATGCCGTCGGCAAGGACGATCACCGGTTTGGAAAACCGATGAAGCCGCATGAGCATATCATATTCTTCTTTTAGAATCAGATCTGCACGCAAGGTGCTTTTCTGCTGTATGGCCCGGGCCAGCGCTTTAACATCTCCGCCGGCGCAGAACCCCCTCTCGCCGGCGCCATAAAACAAAACGAACCGGAAGCGCTTGTCGGCCTCTGCCTGGTCCAGGGCGTTCTGGATCGAACGGATCATTTCAAGGTTGAGGCTGTTCAAAACGTGCGGGCGGTTGAGTACGATGCTCATCATCCGAAGTTGCCGTCGGATCAAAACTTCCGGCTCCGGCTGAGCTTTTATCTCATTCAATTGAAGTCTCCTTATCCATAAAATGAATTTGGTTGATCGGATCAAATTTGATTATTGCCTTAAAGCATTATTGTACGCTCTTTCATTATATCTGAAAAATGTACGACGCCATTTTTATCAACCCGCTTATACATCTCCGCAATCGAATGCTCTACAAAAACACCGGCCATGAAGATAATCAATAAAGGACTCAAAAAGATCAAATATTTTCGGATTTGTTTTGTCAGTTGAATGTTTCCTTGGACAAAGAGGTGCATAACGGACTTGAGATGAACCGCACAGAAAATTGTGCAGTTATGCACGGATTATTGGGTGTCTATGGATACTATGCTCTGTTTCTGTTATCCGGGAGTTCCAACAATCGGACATCTTCAAGATCCACAGCTCTGCCTGTGGCTCTTTTCGAAGCTATCAAATCTTCCAAGCAAACAAGGTAGAACTGTTGTCCCTGATAATCCACGGTTTTTTTACGCTTCCACGAATCCTTAAAAGTAATGCCTGGAGTCTTTATTTGTACGTCTATACGTACTCGATCTTTAAAGATGGTTATTTCGTTTGATAGAACTTCATCAACGTTGGTAAGTGATGCAGTACCCAGACCCGCATCTAAAAGGGCGTTTAAAAGGTGGTGGGCATTTTCTCGGGTGGCTTCAATCAGGATGTCTAAATCAAAGGTAGCTCTGGGGATACCGTACAAAACAGCAGCGATACCTCCTATAACTAAATATTTTACATCATGTTTTTGAAAGGACTCGAATACGTCCTTTAGCCGGTTGAGCATCTTTTTTTTCCAGAATGCCGGGATTTAAGGTTAAGGCTAAGTCAGTAAAGTTGCAGAGTAAATCCATCCTTTCCGATAGGGATAGAGACCGGAACCATTCGACTTTGGCTTCTATGGTTTCATCAGAACGGTTATGAGAGATTTTATCAGTCATATTTGCAACCTACTATATATTATTCAATTTTTCAATGCATAACGAACGCTACCATCGGCCAACGGAAACCGCAGGCTGTGTCTGGCCATATGAATGGCGACGTTATAACCTCAATTGATCGTAAACAAAATGGAGAAGGGTGTTTAATATTACGTTTATCGGTGAATTATGGTTTTTATAATTTTATCTTCACTTTTTATTTGACTCGCGGAACCACCTGAACCTTGAGCATGACCTCGCCGTATCCGTAACAGTCAACCCCGGTGTCCGGGCAACGGACGTATCGCATGAAATGAAAATCATTCGGCTCAAGACCCTCGCTGAGTCTTTCATTGATCAGTGCCACCGGGACCGTAAGTTGTGATATCAGATATACGCACATTTTGTTTGGGCATAGCTTGGATATGAAATTGCCATCCACATCGAGAATGAATGTTTGACCGGCGGTGTGGCCCGAGTTGCAGTTCTAAGGTCTCTCAGTGCATCGGCACATCATCGATCATACAATCCCATTGGCCGCTGGGATCACATTTTCTACAATGGTAGTGCTCGCCATATATAAAGACACTCTTAAAGTGAACGGCATCCTTTATATGTACCCGGGCACCGCAGTGAGCACATGTAACATATTGAATTTCTTCTTTTTCCACGATGCTCCTAATGATGAAGAAGATTTTGGTGTTTATCGGCGTTTTCTATAGTGGTCCATCCATGCCACACATGTTAGATTTCCATATGAAACCTCCTGGGTATTTCGCCGCGCCGAACCAGGGGGAGCGGTTTTTTGCTCTTCTGTGTCCAGGCGAACGAAGGTCATATAGATATTATGCAAAATGTCTTTAAAGATCATTTTTTCTTTAAGTTTTTGCCGATGTTCCATGCCGTGCCGAGATTCTCACCAACAGACCAATAGCGATTGTCAGGCATCGTTAATGTGAATGGATTAATTTTTTTGATATCCAACTGATTATCGGTCATATATTTTTCTTCCGTAAAAACTTCTTTCGGCTCTCCGATGTAAAGCGTATTGGACGGCAGTTTAACAGCATCACACACTGAACACGACATACAAACCGGACATTCCTCAATCAGCGGTACGTTGTCTGATTCACCATAGAAAACATTAAAAACTTCGGATTTATCGGTTTTACTGCCTGAAACCAGTCCGCAATAATCCGTTTTCTCGATGAGTGAGACATCTGGAATATTAATGCTGAACGCTCTGTTTTCGTCAATGCCTTTATTTGTATGGTGGGGACCCAATGCGATCGCAAATAAAGGGGGCTTGAAATTAACTCTTGAAACCCAGCCTACAGCCATGAAATTTGCTCTACCTTCGACAACAGAGCCTACCAGTACCATCGGCATCGGGTATAAAAAAGCCGCACCGCTGTCAATTTTGATTTTATCCATGGTTTACACTCCTTGTTATTTATTTACGAAATGTTTGACATTTTCATAACGCAAAGATCAGCTTCGGGTGTAACGAATCGGCTGTATGGACTTGCTGGGAAATGCGTCAGCCGATCTGAACAGCAAGCATGGAGACTGAGCCGCCATCCACCCCTTGTACCGGAAAGCTGACCTGTTCCTTTTCATTGCGAAGGCCAAGTACATAAAGAAACGGCAGGTAATGCTCCGGTGTCGGAACAGACAGGATCGCGTCATGGCCGAAACTCTGGTAATTAACAAGAGGCGCATCGTCGCCTTTGCTCAACAACTCCCGTACGTATTCCTCAAATCGCACAGCCCAATCAAACGGATGGATATCGCGGTTACCCCATGCATAGGCAGTCAGGTTATGAACGATATTGCCGCTGCCGATGATTAAAACACCTTCTTCCCGCAGTGGCATAAGCCGTTTCCCCATTTCGTAATGGAACATAGGTGGCTGAGTCTCATCAATACTGAGTTGGACGACCGGGATGTCTGCCTTCGGAAACACGTGTTTCAGCACCGACCATGTTCCATGATCAAGTCCCCAGCTTTCATCAAGCCTTACCGAAGCAGGGGCAAGCAGATCTTTAACACGCCGGGCAAGTTCGGGGCTGCCGGGTGCAGGATATTCCACCTGGTACAGCTCTATCGGGAAGCCGCCAAAATCGTGAATCGTGGTAGGGATAAGGTTTGAGGTTACCGCACAGAACGGTATGTACATATGGGCAGACACGGAAAGCACGGCCTTGGGGCGTGGAATTGATTTGCCAATAGAAGCCCATGCCTCAGTGTAAGCATTTTTCGACAATGCGTTCATCGGATTACCGTGTCCGAAGAAAATTGCCGGCATCAGATTGATCAATGAAATACCTCCTATTCATCGCCCAACGCCCGAACTCAGCAGCAAACAGGCCTACTCGGACTTTCAATACACGCAAACTGCCACGCCCAGGCTTTCTGCTGAGTTGAGTTGTTATATGCTCTGTTATTGATTGATCTTGATGGTTCCTTAAAAAATTAACATGCTGATTATCGGCTTTTCTCAACCAACCATCCTGTTGGAGGAAAAAGGAGCCAAGGTATAATGTAATAAACTTTAAGATACCAGTACTTCCATAGAAAGCTTGTGCTATGCCCAAGGTAAATACCACAATAAAGAAAATCATAAATGAATAAAGGAAATGAAATATAAAATGACCACCATAAAGAAACTTTCAATCCTCTGCCCGGCCTTGCATTTTTCGCGCTTCGATAGATTACAAACCAAATTGGAGGTAAAATTGCCAAGTCAAATATGATCATGCATTTCGTGGAATATTGCTGGTAATACTCTGGAAGCCCTGCAATCCAAAAGAGAAGCCAGGCTAAAGATACGATAAACAATAGCCGCAAGTGTCTACCCAACCGCATAGCTTTTACTCTCCGGCATATAATACCTCGGCTCAACCGCCGCCTTTGGCGGTCGGCAGCAGAAAATGGATTATCGCTCCAAAAATAGGTGTTTTTAGCGCTTAAAACTTACTGTGGCCCGAACCCCTAATAATTTCTTTTAAAATACAAATTTTATATGTCAGAAATGCACATAAAATTGTGCATCTGTTGTTTTAGGTGTGGAAAAGACATGGAATAAATGTATGCATATCAAATGGTTATAATTGAAGTAGAAGAAGAGCAATTTTTTGCAGCATCAGGTGGAGATTTGAAACGACAATCCACGCTGTTATTACGGTGGTTCGAATCCGGGGGGTGCTTTTTCCCATGGGTAGCCGTTTTTACCCATTCGGTAGCCCAAATCGAACAGTTTGCTCATGTACTCGGGATCGAACTCTTCTTTCGGTTTTTCCTCGAAATCAGAAGGGATAAAAGCTAGGTTGTAATCAATGTCGTCCCGCTGGGCTCCCAGATAGATCCGGTAGAGATCACCGATCCCCTGCGTTCGAATTAAAGTGGAGATCGTATTGCCCAAGATGGGTATTATCTTGGGCGTAACGGTTTCCCAATCCGGTTCGATGCGCGAGTTCCGAATGATATATGTTCGAGATTTTCCTTCCAATCCGATTTGTTTCATTACCCAGCGCATATCCAGTGAAGCGGGGTAGAGGAACACCTGAGACGACGTCCCTCCGTCTACGTGGATTTCGTCGTATCGGTGTCCGTCGGCTTCAACCTCGATGTAAACGGGTTTGAACGCACCGGGAATGGATGCTGAAGCCACCATGATGTCGTGAACCAAATGCAGGGCGTTGGGAGCGCCGCTTTTAGCGATGATTCCAATATTCCAGATGACCGGACGTTTGGCATCCAGGTTGGTAGTGCCGATGTACAGACGCCGGCCTTTGTCGTGTTCGACGATAATTTCTTCAAGCATTTTAACGTCAATGACATCTTCGAGCATCTCTCGCAGTGGACTTGTGTCGGCTGCGGAATCGGCCGTTAGGAGAGAGAACAGTGAGCGTTTCTCTATTATGTCTTTTGTGGATGTGGTGGTATAAAGCTTCTTTAGTTTCGCATCATACTTCTGGCCAAGAAAGGCAAACGGTGCCATGAGCCCGCCAGTACTAATGCCGGTGACGATCCTGAAGATAGGTCGGTTGCCGGCCGCTGTCCAGCCAACTAACAGGCCGGCACCGAAAGCACCGTTGGCACCGCCACCGGAAATTGCCAGGTAATCTATGGATTTGTATTTCGCTTCTGGTTCTTTTTCTTTGATCTGTTCTTTGGTCTCGGCAAGGCTTTCCTGTATCCCGGACGGCAGTGTATCTCCCCAGAATCGGGCATCGGGGATGTAGGGTATCTGGGCAATTTCTCCGTAGGTTTCCGGCAAGGGGGTGCGTTTATAGCTTGTGGCACAACTTGACATCAACAAAGCTGACAGGATAAAGATAGTGATTAAAATTTTTCTGTTGTTCTTCATGATCCCCATCCATCGCGAGTTAATTTATATCAAATTTTAGGATGCCTTTAGACGTCTTGCTTAGAGAAGCCGCCAATTTATGCACGTGCCTTTTTCGATCTCGAAATATTTTGCAAAACCGGCCTTTACTTCAACCACATATTTTATGGGCCCTTTGGACCTGTAGAGCGTGTCTGACATGGGCGTTGTGGATTCGGCGATGTTGACCACACACCCGTCTTGGCCAATGAAAATGATGTCCAGAGAAATGGGCGTATTTTTCATCAGAAAATTCTGTGGCCTTACCCGCTCAAAAACGAACAGCATCCCCTCGGTGTAGTCCAATACGGTTCGTCCCATTAGCCCCTTGATCTGGGTTTCGGGCGTATCTGCGATTTCGATGTTGATGGACGCGACAACGGCGTCATCCATCCGGACGAAATCGAGCCTTCCGTCTACTCGCATGGGGATGTCTTCTTGGACCGTGTATAATTCCGGGTGCCGTAGACCGCATGCGCAAAGCAGCACGGTGCCTAAAACGAAGAAAGCCAGAACCTTCCGGTTGGATGCGCTGTTAGGTGTTATATTCATTTCAGAACCGAGATATATTTCCCTAAATTGAGCGATTGTTGAGTTTGCCCCCCCGATGAAACAGATGAAAGGTTTCATCGGGCAGGCAGATTCACCTGAAATGCCCAAAAAAATAAAGACGATAAATATGTTAACCTAAATGATCGAAAGTCGAGGATGCTCCATATTCAAGACATCAAGGACGAAGCCGTAGTCGTCTACGGCGAGTCCTTGATAACGAAGAAGATGGGGTATCATCGGCTTTCCCAAAGGGTAAACAAAATGGGATTTTTAACAAATTTATGTCTCATCTATAGATGTTTTATGAACGTTCCTCCGGTTTTATTGAAACACTATGTAAATGAAATACATAAAATATTTTTCCCATTTTGTTTGCGATCAAAGGTTTTAGAATGATGTGCCCACCCCAATGCCAATATGGACCGTCGGTCGGGTTCGCATTCCCTTTGGCCAAAGCTTGATCTCAATGGGTTCCACCAGGGGGTAGGCATAATTGTAACCACCGATATACAGAACCTTGCTCCCCTTGAGTGTCCCCACCACAGTGAGCAACATATCCTTTTGATAGATTGCCGGATCAAGAAGCTGCTGGGTTTGGACAATAAAGCGGCCCTCGGATTGATCGGGATCCACGGGCCGACCGCTGGAGCCAAGGGCGAGTTGCAAGACGGTGAGTTCGGACAGGGGAGAAGAGGCTTTGATTTCTATAATCCTCCCACCGAGCATGATGACTTCACCCTCATAGGTATCCGGCGTCTTTTGCAGCGTCGAGAACGCCCCCGTGTAGGTAACCTTCAATCGCGACTGCTGGGAAATCCCCGCGGCGCAACCCATCACGAGCATAAAGAAAAAAATACCGAGAATGTAAACGGCATGTTTGAGTGTTACCCTAATTGATCGTAAACAAAATAGGAGAAATATTTTATGTGTTTGATTTATTAGGCACTTTAGTGAATTCAGATGCATTTTCGTAATGCCTCTTTCAGGATCTCACCGGGATTGAGTAGAGGAATTTTTTTCTTTCATATGATCAAGCGCTTTTTTCAAAAAGCCCGATGAGGGTGTTTTTAAACCGTGTATCTGGTTTTGCAGATCCAGCCTGGAACACATCGGTTTCAACACAATCGGCAAAGAACTCACTGGACGTTTTCCCGGGCACAATATAAAGCGTTAACGCAACCTTTTTTTCTTTTCCGGAGACTTCAGGGGGATTCGCCATGTCATCCATTTCGGCGGGCCAGGGACGGGTGGCCAGCGTTTCAAGGGATTCCATGAATTGATTGCGCCATTTTAGCAATGCCTCATCTTCATCGACACCCATGGGGACCGCATCGAAACGGATCACCTTTTCCGTTTCAGGCACAATGTCGATGATGTGCTCGACCACGGCCCGGCTGCTGGTCACAAACAACCCGAAAACTTGAGGGTCCTGCTGCATGAGAAGCGCCCATGCCTTTAACCGTTCTACTGTCATGTAGTGGCCTGGATCGTCTTTTTCCAATACCATTCGCACAATGGCCCGGGCCTGATCGTCGTCATCATCCCCTTTGAGGTTTTTCATGAAATCTTCTTCCATGGCCTCAATATCCATCAGATCCTGATCCAATCCTGTGCTCTGAAGGTCAAACTCTTGGGCCATGTGAAGAAACAGTATTGCCTGAAACAGGGGATCGGGTTTTTCTGTAGACGGAGTTTGTTTTCCGGTTTTTTTGATATCAGCCCTGATCTGTGAAGAAGCGGATTCATCGAAAAATGGAATTTCATCGGCGATGGTTTTTAAATACGCGGTTTCGATTCCCTGGCGTGAACTGACCCAGCCGCGATAGTCTTTTAAAATTTTATCGAGCAATTTGCCGTTACTATCAACGGGTATTCGCAGGTCAAGAATGCCGTCTTCGGCCAGTCCTTTCATCTCATCCGGTACTTTTGTGCTGGCGATCTGATACACCGCCGCCTGCCCGAAACAGGCGGCCAGCGCTTTTCCCACGGATTCGGGAATATAGGTAAACGGGAAGTATATGGGTTTCATTTTTCCTCTCACAGTATTCGTTAATTAATTTGCTTAAAGCAGAGCTCCTTACTATGGATAGTATTTTGGCTGCACGCAACTAGCCGGGCAACTTCGAATCTTTTACCGTAATCCCCCTTGCCCTTAACTGATCCCGAATCTTATCGGCAAGATCCCAGTTTTTTTCACGCCTGGCCTGATCTCGTTCTTTGATCAGGCGCTGGATTTCGGGGTCTTCGAATGCATCTTCAAAATCAAATACTTTCAATACAGAATGCAGATTGCGAAACGCATCCACGATTTTCCCGGCGCCGTCCGGATCCAATTTATTTTCCAGAACCAAAATGTTTACCTGTTTGACAATTTTAAATATGGAAGCCAGGGCCGCCGATACGTTCAAATCGTCATCCATTGCACTGGTAAACCCGTGCTTGATGTCGTAGAGCACCTGATCTAGTTCAGGATAAGGCTCAGCGCCTGCTTTAATATGAATGAGAGAATGGATGCAGGAATCAAGTCTTTTTAAAGAACGTTTTGCATCTTCGAGCCGATCTTTGGAAAAGGTAATGGGTTTTCGGTAATGGCCGGAAAGGAGCCAGTATCTGATCTCCCGGCCGGAATAGCCCATGTCTGTCACGTCAGTCAACGTATACCCGGCACCCTGTTCATTCAGTTTTTTTCCATCCAGCAGGACTCGGTCGCAGTGCACCCAGAACCTGGCAAGGGGTTGCCCGGTCAAAGCGCCGGCAATGGCGATTTCGTTTTCGTGATGGGGAAAAACCAGTTCACGGGTGCTGGTGTGAATATCATAGGTTTCCCCGAGATATTTCATGGCCATTGCTGTACACTGAATATGCCAGGATGGGCGTACATTTCCCCAGTCGGTTTTCGTAAAAATTCCCCGTTTCAGCTCTGAGAGTCGGGATCGTTTAAACAACGTAAAATCTCTGGGATTGTCCTTTTCATATTCATCCAGATCTACGGTTGCCCCGAGCTTGATCTTGTTGATATCAACCCCTGACAGCTTGCCGTAATCGGAAAAACGGGAGATATCGAAATACAAAGATCTCAATTTTTCATATGCCACGCCATTTTTCACGAGTTTTTCAGTGAGGGAAACCATATCGTGAATATGCTCGCTGGCTTTGGGGTAATTCGAGGCCGGCTTAATGTTCAGCGTTTTTAGATCTTCCTTGAACGACTCAATATGTTTTTCGGTGAATTCCGTTAGATTCATACCTGCTTTTTCTGATCCTTCGATGGTTTTGTCGTCCAGATCCGTGATGTTCATGATGTGCGTTACATCGTATCCCCGGAATTCGAGATACCGGCACAAAAGATCTGAAAAAACAAACCGCCGGCATTCTCCCATGTGCAGTCTTGCGTGTGCCGTGGGACCACAGGAATACATGGAGACCTTGCCCGGCAAAATCGGTTCAAAGGATTCCTTGCTCCGGCTCATGGTATTGAAGAGTTTCAGGGTGATCTTTTCTCTTACCGCAAAAAGCGTTGTGCTGAGATATCGTTCTCCCCCGTCCGGGAAGATCACCACAATGGTGCCGTCGGTCAGTTCTTCGGCTTTCTTTTGAGCGATCACCATGGCGGCCCCGCTGCTCATCCCCACAAAAATGCCTTCTTCTTTTGCAAGGCGCCGGGCCATCTCAAAGGCTTCTTCGTCATCGATATTCACGATTTCGTCAAGGCGATTTTTTTCGAATATCTCCGGTTGGTAAGCCTCTTTCATATTTTTCAGCCCCTGGATTTTGTGCCCCAGATACGGCTCGACACCGACGATGCGGATATCGGGATTATATTCTTTCATTCGCCGGGTCAGGCCCATAAGGGTTCCGCTGGTTCCCAGAGTGGCAACAACCATGGTCACCTTTCCACCGGTTTGCTCCCAGATCTCCGGGGCTGTTCCGTAATAGTGGGCCTGCCAGTTGGCCGGATTGTTGAATTGATCGGCCATAAAATAGGCATCGGGGTTTTCACGGGCCAGACGATAGACCTCTTCAATGGCGCCGTCCGTTCCCATATGTCCGGGGGTCAGCAAAATGTCCGCTCCACGTGCTTTCAATATTTTCTGGCGTTCAACGCTGGCAGCTTCGGACATGGTGAGTAGAAGCTTATACCCCTTTACTGCGCACACCAGTGCCAGCCCGATGCCGGTGTTTCCGCTTGTGGCCTCAATGACCGTTTTGTCGTGTGTCAGCTCTCCGGATTTCTCGCCGTTTTCGATCATAAACAACGCGGCCCGGTCCTTGATGGATCCGCCCGGGTTAAAATATTCAAGCTTTGCAAATATTTTGACTTTCGGGTTGGGGTTGAGGTGCTTTATTTCAACAAGGGGCGTATTGCCGATGATGTCAAGAATAGAAAAACTCATGTTATCAATATTCCATTTTTTCCGGGTTAGATCCTTCGGTCAATTTCTCCAGCCAAAGTTTTGATAATCTCCTCTTGAACCTCATCCTCGTCCTTTGATGCATCGATAACGCGAAAACGTTCAGGTTCGAGGCGTGAAAGTTCAAGATATCCTTCCCGAACCTTTCGGTGAAACGAAAGCGTTTCTTCTTCAAACCGGGTCTCTTCACTGACCCGATTCCCTTTTTTTATCTGTTTCCAGGCCCGGGACAGGCCGATCTCAACCGGGAGATCCAGCAAGAGGGTCATGTCGGGTTTTAAGTCTTCAAACAACAGCTGGTGTATTTTTTCGATCAACGCGATATCAAGCCCTCTGGCAAATCCCTGATAGGCCATGGTGGCGTCATAATATCGATCACATAAAACCATCTTGCCTTCAGCCAAAAGCGGTTGAATAAACGCTTTGATATGCTGGGCCCGATCTGCCGTATACAATAAAAGTTCCGTCAAAGGATCCATGTCTTTGTTCAAGGGGTCCAGGAGGATGGCCCGGATTTTTTCCCCGATCCGTGTGCCCCCCGGCTCCCGTGTAATGACACAGTCATGGCCTTTGTCCTGAAGAAACCTGACCGTGTGCCTTGCATGTGTGGTTTTGCCTGAACCTTCTATACCTTCAAAAGAGATAAACATAATACTCCGAACAATATACGATTCGTAATAATTCAGCCACAAAGGCACGAAGACCCTAAGATTATAATTCCATAAACGTTTATAATTTATACCTCTTCTTTGTGCCTTTGTGCCTTGGTGGCTAAACGGCTATCCTGATTTTCCTTTATAAAAATGACGTTCCAACAGTCGATGGTAAGATGTCCAGGCTTCATCGGGATCCTCTGAAGCCATGAA
>JBFESJ010000087.1:0-13660 GCA_041548585.1 Desulfobacterales bacterium
ACAATCATGCACAGCAGGATTAAAAGTGCCGGACCTGCAGCAAACGCCGAAGAAAGAAAGCGGGGCGCCAATATGGCGGTCAACCAGAAGCCCCGTCCGGGAAGGCCGCAGTAAAGATATGCCGTTACTGTATGAATACTGACTGCCCATGGTATGGAAAGATATATCAACGGTTTTAACCAGCCCGCCGGGGCAACATCGTTTCTTTCTGCTTCAAGTACTTTCCATCCGATAACGATGTTCAGTAAAAGATAACCGTTCAGCACGATCATATCCCAAAAAAGGATCGAGTTGGGTGTGGGATGCAAAAGGACATTAACAACCCGTATCGGCTGGCCGAGGTCCACAAAGATAAACAGAATACACATGGTCACAGACGCCACCGCCAGAAATTCTCCCAGAATGGTAATCCTGCCAAATGCTTTATAGTTATGCAGGTAGTAAGGTAGGACCACCATGACCGCAGATGCAGCAACACCGACCAGAAATGTGAACTGGGCGATGTAAAATCCCCACGATACATCCCGGCTCATACCGGTAATTCCCAGACCGAATTGAAACTGCCACAGGTAGCAGGCAAAACCAACACCGATAACGGCCAAAAGTGCCGTCATCCATCCATAGTATTTCTTTGTTCCTGTCAACGCCTTTTCAAGCATAACCACCTCATACAATATAGAAAACTGATGGGCCCGTACCCAGGGCCGGTTTACGACGAATTGTGTAGTTGTTTTTTAAAACCTTTCTAACTTCTGATTCAGGATCATCCAGGTCTCCGAAAGTCAGGGCACCGTTAGACACTTCCACACAGGCAGGAATTTTCCCAACCGCCAGCCTTTCCGCACAGAAGTTGCATTTCTCGACAACCCCTTTTGTTCTTGTGGGGAAATCGGGATTGGTCTCCTTGATAAAGGGACGCGGATCTCTAAAGTTGAAACTTCTCGACCCGTAAGGACACGCCGCCATGCAGAATCTGCAACCGATGCATCGATGAAAATCCATCAGTACAATCCCGTCTTCGCGCTTAAAGGTTGCCTTTGTGGGACACACCCGGACACATGGCGCCTTTCCACAATGATTACAAAGTGTCAAGAAAGACATGTGTTTGAGTCTGTCATCTAAAAAGTCCGGTTCCTGCATGGGAAACACATGTTTAAACTCTTCATCCCAGAGCCACTTGATTTCATGATTCTTATTTTCAAACTTGGGAACATTATGAAGTTTATCGCAGATTTCAATCATCGGCTCGAGATCTTCTTCTGATTCCAATTTCCGGGTGTCGATGACCATTCCCCATCGTTTGGCTGTAAGGGCATTTTCACCCTTTGCGGTTTTCGGTTTTGCCGTTTCGACAGAGGAGGCCATCACATCCAAGACAGGCCTGGCCCCTAAACCCAGCGCTGTAATTCCAGCTATTTTCAAAAAGCTCCTTCTACTGCTTTCCATCACTTTGCCTCCTTCGGATCGATGTGGCAATCCCAGCAGTAAGGGGTTACCGAAGCATAATTGTGGCACTTGTCACAAAATTCAGCCTTTTCTACGTGACAATCAAGACATGTATTGGAAAGGCTCATATTAAATTCCTTCCCGCTGGTATTCGTATAGATCCTTTTGGCGTCACGTACAACGGTGTCCCTCCACTCATTCAGAAGTTGCATATGCTCATATTTCATGATTGGCGTTGGCAGGACGCACTCTTTGGCGGCTTTAGCTTTATCGCTGAGTTTGGGTTCTGGCGCCGGAGCGGCCTTTCCAAGGTTGAACCAGAAAGGAAACGTTATCAACACCACAAAGATGCATAGACCTACAACCACTTTTCCCTTATCATACATCTTTTTGCTATTCGGCATCTTCATCCTCCATTCCCGGCAGTGGCTCACTGCGCAGGTCCATTGTCCGCTTTGTCTCTCCGGGTAGAATCAATGCATTGCCCACCATCTCGTGAACGCCGGTCACTTCCACTTCAGGTACCCAGTATTCCATGGATGCTGACAGCGCCGCCCGGTCAATGGCGCAAATACATGCCAGCATATTTACCCCGTGTTTTTCATGAACGTATTTAACCGCATTGGCCCTCGGGAGGCCGCCCTGCATTCTCAATTCCATGTTTTCGCCGGCATTCAGGCCTGACCCGCTGCCACAACAAAAGGTTTGCTCCCGGATAGTGTTTGCAGGCATCTCATAGAAATTATTGCATACGTTTTTAATAACGTACCGGGGCTCTTCCAACAATCCCATGCCACGGGAAGTGTTGCAGGAGTCGTGATAGGTCACCTTCAAATGGTCATTGCGGCTAATATCCATTTCGAGTTTATTGTGCTTGATGAGATCGGCGGTAAATTCGGTAATGTGAACCATCTTGGTCGATTTGGCATTTTCAAATTTGGTGCCGGTAATGGGAGAAACCGGATCTTCCAAGAAGTCGGCCGGACCGTTCATCGTATCCATATACTGGTGAATGACCCGCCACATGTGACCACACTCTCCACCCAGAATCCACTTTACGCCCAGCCGCTTTGCTTCGGCGTACATCTTTGCATTCAGCCGCTTCATCATCTCATGAGAAGTAAAAAACCCAAAATTTCCGCCTTCGGAAGCATAGGTACTCCATGTAATATCAAACCCATATTTTTCTTGTAAATAGTGAAACAGAATCATGTAGCCCATGCATGAGAACGTGCCGGGATCGGCAAAAACATCACCGGAAGGGGTGATAAACAGAATATCGGCGCCCTTTCTGTTAAAACTGGGTTCTACTTTTACGCCGGTTATCTCTTCGATGTCATCGGCAAAAAAGTCCATCATATCCGTAAACGCATGGGGCTGAATTCCGAGATGGTTCCCTGTTCTGTAACAGTTGGCCACAGGCGTGATGATCCAGTCTATATTAAGGCCGATGAGATTTAAAAGCTCCCTGCCCATGATGGTGATCTCGGCCGTATCAATTCCGTAAGGGCAAAAAACCGAACAGCGCCGGCACTCTGAACACTGAAAAAGATAGTACCACCATTCTTTCAAGACTTGCAGGTCCAGTTCTCGGGCACCGATAATCTTTTTAAAGTTCTTTCCAAGGGATCCGATAATTTTGCCGGCGGTTGTAAAATCGTTTCTGTACACCGAACGGAGGAGCTCCGCCCGCAAAACCGGCATGTTTTTAGGATCACCGGATCCGATAAAAAAGTGGCATTTGTCGGCACAGGCCCCGCAACGGACACAAATATCCATGAAGACTTTTATGGAACGAAACCGATCGAGCCGTTCTCTGAACCCTTTGGAAATGATTTCTTTCCAGTTTTCGGGAAGGTTCCAGTCTTCATCGATGGGATTCCACTGCCGTGCAAACGGAAGACCGACGGTCTCAAGACTTTTGGGATTTCCAGCATAAGAATAGATCCCCTTTTTGATATCAACCGGGGTGTCCATCCATCCCGCGCGGGGAACTCCATATTCTATGTTTGAAAACAATTCATCAGGTTTTGGAACATCTGACATTATCTACTCCTTTTCCTCGGGTTCTTCCGGCGTTTCCGGCTCCATCATTTTTTCCACAGGAAGTCCTACCTCTATCATTTTTTCCCTGAAATCATCTTCATAAGCTTCATAGGTATGAATCTTAACCGGATAATTCCAAGGATTGACATGTCTTTTGGCCCGGCTGTTGTTGGCAAGATTTCTCGTGGGGCTCATAAAAATGCCTCCCAAATGCATGAGTTTGCTGAACGGGAAATAGGCCAAAAGCACACTGACAAAAAAGAGATGAACATAAAAAATGCTGCCAACCCCTTCGGTGATGTGGGGTTTAAACGTAATCAGGCTCATGGTGAATGCTTTGACGCCAACAATATCCACTTTGGTAAAATACCGCATCAGAATACCGGTAAACGCAATGCCGAAAATAAGAAAAAGAGGGAAATAGTCTGAACCCAGCGATATATATTTTACCTGGGGAATCCATATTCTTCTCAAGAATAGAAAGGTTACGGCCGCAAGCAGTACCACGCCGGACAACATGAGTACCGGGAGGCCGATCTGAAGAAATCCATCCAGTTTTGCCAGCAATTGCACACAAGCCGGCACCGGTTCGGTAAAAAATCGCAGATGTCTGAATAGCACAGTAAAAAAGGCCCAGTGAAAAGCCAGCGCAAAGAGCCACAGCCATTTTTCCCACTCATAGGAAATTTTGCTCCCCTCCTTTAACTCGCATTTTGTGTTCCTGAATAACGATCGTAAAAAAACGATCTCCAGAATCATCCGAATAATAACGCCGCCTGTGGTGGAGGGGTTGTCGATATTGGCCGGTTTAATCCAGGGAAGCGATTTTTGTTGACCGCAGGTTGTGGGAATTCTGAACGGGACCGGTGAGCGCGCCCAGTCTAAAACGCGGTTAACAAATCCCAAAACAAAAATAATAAAAGCCAGATAAGGTATGATAATGCCGAAAAATACCTCGCCCCCCGGAAGTTTAACACCTACATAAGCTAGCAGAAATAGAACGATGACCGCTATGAGGGAATACATGTAACTAATATTCATTATACCATTACCTCACTCACTGGCTTCATGACGCCATTATGGATTTTGTCTAAAATCATTTCAGGTCAGGTCGCTGTTACCAAAAAGAATATAATGATTTTTCAAAACCTATATGTCGTTTGAAGCCTCCTTACATATATTAATATTATCTAAATCCGGCTTATCTGCCGGCATCTCACGCACCAAACCCGCTCTCTCGAAAGCCCTAAACGTCCTGTTTCTCATCTCGTTGGCTTTGAGTTCGTAAATCTTTTCCCGACATTGCATATAAAGGTTAAATGCAATCAGGCTGAGCTCATCGATCTTTGACTCAAACAACAACAGTTCGTTGAAAAGCTGTGCTTCGAAATCCTCTTTTTTTATATTGTCTCTAACGATATCTTTTAAAAAAAAGATAAAACTTGTGGCTTGGGAAGGGGAAAAGTTCTGAACCGCTCTGATTCTGATGATCGGGTCAAGGAAGGATAGAATGGCTTTATGATCCATTTCCTCTAAGAGTTCGTCAAATAATGCCGCCAACCCTTGGTAGATAGTTCGACCGACAGGGTTGGCAAAAGGATCTTTCTGACTCTTTAAAAATTTTGCCGTATCTGATGGATACGTCTCAATCGACGAGGTAAACCATTTTTTCACAATGGTGGTTTTTCTCTGCGCCAGCAGGTTATTCAGCCTCATAATTAGGACTGCTCCGAACTCCCAATCTTATCGACGATCAGCGGTCAATGATATGAAAAATATCCATGATTCATTAATCGACGGTCCAAATGGAAATAACAATAAGGATCATGATTATTTAAGAGAAGTCCTATAAACATTTTATAAATTCATGTCAAGGATAAATGAAAAAAAGATGTAGTGGGGTTGTATGTCGGTTTTATTTATATATTGCAGATAGAAAAAAATAAATATCCGTTCCCTCTGAGATAAATTCCGATAGTGCAACTTTTTTTGTGCATTGATGCACAGATTTCTGTGCATCGATGATTGGATTTTCAGTTCCTTAATTGTCAATTTGGCTCTATTTTTAGCAAAAAAACTCCATTACAAACCAAAACCGTTTGTTTTAGACAAAAGGGTGTTACGATGAATACCGAGTTTTTTTGCTGCTTTTGTTCTATTTCCATCTACGCTTTCAAGAACATCAGAAATATATTTTTTCTCAAATATGCCCACGGCTTTTTTAAGGGGCATATCTTTAATTTTCTTTTTACCGATATTATAGGCGGCATTATCTTCAAGATGGACGACCGGACCCTTGGTAATGGTAAACAGTCTTTCCACCAGATTCTTGAGTTCTCGAACATTTCCGGGCCAATTATATTCCATTAATACTTTAACAGCTTCTTCAGAAAACTTTTTTGGGGGTTTCCCGGTCTTCTTTGAATTCAAATCCAAATAATGGTTTAAAAGCAAAGGAATATCATTCCTTCTCTCTCTCAAAGGTGGCAGAGATATTGGAAAAACATTCAGCCGATAATAGAGGTCTTCACGAAATTTGCCGTTTTTTATCCACTTGCCAATGTCCTTATTGGACGCCGCAACGAACCTGACATCGATTTTTATAACCTTTGTACTGCCGAGTCTTTCAAATTCCTTTTCCTGGATAATCCTCAATAGTTTTGCCTGCATATTGACATCAAGAGAATCGATATCATCCAAAAAAACTGTGCCACTATCGGCAAGTTCCAGCTTTCCAATACTGGTATTGGTGGCCCCCGTGAAAGCGCCTCTATTGTGTCCGAAGATTTTGCTCTCCATCAGTGTCGCCGGTATGGCTGCACAATTTACAACCACAAACGGCTGGGCACTTCTGGGACTCCGATTATGTATCGCCCTGGCAACCAGTTCTTTTCCTGTTCCGCTTTCACCTTGTATAAGTACGGTTCCGTCACTCTCGGCGATGGTCGAAATTAAATCAAAAATTTTTCTCATCTTTTTATTTTTGCCCACCATTTTTTCAAATGGGTGGTACCGTTCCAGTTCATTTCTGAGATAAGTGACTTCCTTTACAAGGCTACGTTTTTCTAAAGCCCGCCGAATCACGGTCAAGACGTCATCCACGACAAAAGGTTTAATGATGTATTCGTATGCCCCAAGTTTAATGGCCTGTACCGCCGTTTGAATCTCATTGACAGCAGTCACCATGATTATTTCCGTATTCGGGTCCGTTTCTACGAGTTTTTCAAGGAGGTCAAGGCCGTTAATGTCCGGCAAAAGGATGTCGAGGAGAATCAAATCTGTCGAATTTTTACTTAAAATATCAATTGCCTCCCGGCCGGTTCCTGCAAGAAGTACATTGTATTCATCTTTTAAGACCAGGTTAAACGACTGGCGGACGCCATTTTCATCGTCAACCACAAGAATCGTATCCTTTTTTTTCATACCCAATAATCCCAGCACGCAATGGAGCGCGTAAAATGGACTTTTTACGAATCTGCCCAAATAAATGATATAAATGGTTGATAAAAATAATGGGACATTAACAATACCCGTTTACAAAGCAAACTCTATGCCAAATTTTAAATAGCGAGTATTATTATTAAGTTAATGAAAACTCTCCCCGACCGCTCAGCCCCGACTACCCGGTTAGATTGGCACAATTCCATGTTCCACAGATGTTGCTTGAATGTAAAAAAATGTAGCAATTTATATCAACACAAAATTGCAGACGCGTCAATTAAAGAGGTTTGAATACCATTATGCACAGAAAAATGTGCATAAATGCACATTTTTCTGTGCATAAATGATTCTCGACCGCCATAATGAACCTGATTTACAGAATCGTTTGAACTTAAAAAACTTTCCTTCGGTGGGGTATTGTAAAGGCCAATGCCTTTTAAACAGGGATTGACGACAATATAGATAAAATCTTTTAAAGGAAAACGGCTTTTGTTTCAAATACCAATTTCATCTGAACACGTTGGCACGCTTTTTGAGAGAAATAAAACAAATTGATAGGTAGACATCAACTCTTCATTATCGATATTTCGTAATGCATGACGATTGTTTTAAAGCCTCCGGTTGCCTTCATGTCACATTCCCACCTGGATGTCATCAATTCCGTTCTAGTTTAAGACTTATTATCACAAGAGATATTCTTAAAACCTTAGGGAGGTGTTACCATGAGTCTAAACTTAAGTTCTTTTCTGCAATGGAAATCAAACATTTTAATGTGCAAGATTCTGGGATTAAGAGCAACTTTTTTTTACATCGCCATTCTGGGAAAACTCTATTTTTTCTTTAACAAAAAAGAAAAATGGCAAATCAAAAAGGCTGTTGATACGGTTTTTAGAGATCATAAACACCAATTTGAAATCAGGTCTTTAACCAAAAATGTATTTCGGGGAATCGTATTCCATTACTACGAAAAATTTGTCAATGCCTTTGCCGCCCCTGAAGCATTGAAAACCTTCCTTAAAATACACGTGGACGGCGAAGGTATGACAGCGCTGGAAAAAGCGCTTGCCAAAGAAAACGGCGTTCTTCTGATTACGGGTCATTACGGAGGACTCGAGTTCATCCCGGCGTTCTTGGGTGCCAACAACTATCCGGTAACAATTGTCGCCAGGTTTTCATCAGATTGTCTGCGGAAGTTATGCTTTCATCAAGCAGACAATTTTTCAGTAAAAGTAATTGATGGGGACCACACACCCAATATCGCAAAGGCCATTTTTGATGACCTTAAAGAAAATCGAATTGTAATTACCCAGTGTGATGAAATCGATGAATGGAGGCCCTGTCGTCATAAAAAAATACATTTTTTGGGCAAACAGATTCATCTGGATAAAACCATCAACCTTTTATCAAAAAGATGTGCTGCCGCCATTGTTTTTGGTGTGATGCACAGAAATCAACAACACCGATATAAATTTATTGCGACTTCATGGGAAGAAATGGCAAAACGTTTTCAGCGGTCCAGGGATATGTCTATTGGATCGGTGGTACTGAAATTTATGGAAAATTACATATACAAACACCCTGAAGGATGGTATTTATGGAAGAAATACCAGGCATTGGATTTGTTCGCTCCCTCTGGTACTGATGAAAAAGCACCGGCATCGATGCCCGTGCTGGAACCCTCCACCGTTTGACTTTGGATAACGCATTTGACCTTTTCAAGTTAAATACATCTTAAATGATACTTGTTCGATAAGATACACTTCGAAAATCTACCAAAGGATTTTGCAATGATTTTATTTATCGAACCGATCTCAAGAAACACAGGAATGTATGTTCCCGCTTACCCATTGCCGGTCATGGAAATTGCCAGCTATGTTAAATTTAACCTGCCAGACGCAGAAATAAAAGTGATCTCCATTCCGATGGACTATGGTTTACCGCTGAGCAAAAAGGGAAAAGAACAAATCGAAAAGAAATTCTTTAAAGACCTGACCCAAATAAAACCAAAGGGGGTCGGTATTTCATGCACGGCAATTTCCCAGGCGGAAGAAGTTATCCATTTATGCAATCTTATCAAGGCCTTTGATCCGAATATTTTCATCTTCTTGGGAGGATACTTCTCGACCCTGTATTATGAAGAGATATTTTCCAAAACATCGGCCGTGGATTTGATCGTACTGGGTGAAGGCGAGGTATCTGCGCTCAAGATCGTTGAACTTTTGGATAAAGACCAAAATCCGATGAACAACAACATCCCCAATCTGGTCTGGAAAGCAGACGGAAAAATCCACTTCACCCAAAAAGGAAAACCTTTTGATCTCCGTAGAAAAGCGCCGCTAAACCCAGACTTGTTAAGACATCCGGGCAGGTATGATATTCTGCCGTACGCTTTTAGCAGGGGATGTCCCTATAAATGTAATTTTTGTATGGAAGCGTCTATACGACCGTACAGGAGGGAAGTCCCAGACGATATCATCCACCTCGATCTGAAAAATTTATTAGATCAGACGAACGCCCATACACTGCTGGTCAGCGATGCCCTTTTTAAGTCATTTGATATTTTCCCCTTACTTCGATCATTAAATTTAAAAGTTAATTTTGAAACCCGTTGCGATGTTCTTGATCCATCCATAATCTCTAAAATTTCAGATGTTTGTGGGGTATTGGCCCTTGGGTTTGAGTCGGCCAGCTATCATACATTAAGACGGATGAATAAGGTTAAAGACAGATCGCACTATGAGAAATATATTTCAAATGCCATGGCCATATTCAAAGAGGCCGTCAAAAATGAAGTCCCTTTAATGGTTTTCATGATTGCCGGTTATCCGGGTGACACGGAACGAGATCTTAAAGAAAGCCTTGCATTTGCTCAAAATTTATCTAAACACACGGGGCCGGGGGGGCATGTCTTTAAAATTGGGGAATGCAGAGTTTACCCCAAAACAAAAATTTATGACCTCGCGCTTTCCCTGCCGGATGTTGTTTTTGATGATGACGGTGTTTTTGGACAGAACATCGTCAGACAGCCGTCTAAAAATTTTGACTTTGATACTGTTTTATCTTATATGAAAGAAATCTATAACTTATCCAATCCTACGTCAAAAATGCAGGACATTCTTTTAAACATTATGCCTTTTTTTCGACTACCTGCCCATGCATTAAAAGATGATTTGATTCCTAACACCTGTTTCAGGGAAGAAGGCAGACAGATATTTAGCATACAAAGTGAAAGCCTTACAGCTTTCAGGCCATTGGCACCTAAATTAACAGACAAATACGCAAACTTAATGTCAGAACAACGAAGTGTGAGAGATTTGGATTTTTAGTCATGAAAAAAGAAGTCAACTGTTTAAATTCCAAAGCTATATTGGGATATGTAAAGGAACACAATAACGGTGACTATTCTGGCCTTCTGAAGCACCTTGACCCTGAGATCGATGCCCTTTCAGACCCTGAGCGATTTTTAATAGATCCCAACAACTGGATCTCATGCACTATAGCGTCCAAATTATATGAAAGGGCCAGAATGATTCTCAAGGACGAGCTAACTGCCTATAAGATAGCCAAATATGCTGTTGAAAAAACTAAGCTTGGTTATGCTCAGAGGATCATCGCTAAGGGGTTTTGGTCGTATAAAACAGGGCTCAAACATGTTCAAAAACTAAATGACAAATGGAACCGAAATAAGAGAGTTGAGCTGGTTGAAATCAAGAGAAACGGAGCCATCCTTAAATTACACTGGAACCCTCAGATGGATGTATCAAAGGATTTATGCCTGATGAACCAGGGAACGTACACTTTTCTACCGCTCATATGGGGAGGGAGACCTCTGGATCTGAAAGAAAAATGTTGTTACTTTAACGACGCACCATATTGTGAATATCATTTAAAATGGCCTTTCCGTAATAGATTTTATGAAATTTATTCAAGGTTTCACACATCAAAATCACTTTTAATAGACACCATCGCTGAAATGGAGGAAGACAAGAAACTCATTGAGGAAAAATACGAAGAGGTTAATCGTCTAAATTTAGAACTTAATTATAAAATCAAACAGCTTCTGGCCATACATGAGACGGGTAAGGCGATCCTTTCTGTGCTGAATCTGGAACAACTTTTGACCGTTATCATGAAAATTCTTTCAAACGTTTGCCAAATTCACCGTGCCATAATTATGCTCGTGAATGAAAATGAGGCAGTACTTGAGTATATCCACGGCACCGGTTTTGACGGTAAGGTTCCCGAAGCGGTAACAAATTACAAAGTATCGCTCAATCGCTTGAGCAACATTCTGGTCAGGGTAACCAACACCGGACGGTCGGAATATGTGCCTGAGGTAAAAAACTCAAGTTTGAGAAAAGAAAACATTATGTTGACGTTAAGCAAACCCACTTCGGCATATGTGGTTCCTCTAATCACCCGTTCCAAAGTGATCGGCGTCATCGCCACGGATGCTGTTGATGGAAAAGGTGTCCCCAAAGAAACCCGGGAAACTCTGGAGGTTTTCGCACCCCAGATCGCCATCGCCATAGAAAACGCAAGACTTTACAGAAAGCTTCAGGAACAGATGAAGGAGCTAGAGCAATCGCATGCGCTTTTGAGCCGGTCCCAAAAATTCTCCTTTTTAGGAAATCTGGCAGCAAGATTGGCCCATGAGATCAAGAATCCCATGACCGCCATTGGAACGTTCATCCAGATGATGCCGCAGAAATACCAGGATGAATAATTCCGGGAAAACTTTCATAATATCGCAATGGAAGAGACAAGCCGGATAAACAATCTCATTACTGAACTGTTGGATCTGGTCAAGAAAAGAGAATCAAACTTCGAGCTGAATAACCTTCATGATCTCATTGATAAAATGATTCTCCTTGTTTCGCCCCAGAGTAATGCCAAAAAAATTGAAGTCTCCCGTCGATTCGATCCCAACATTGGACAGGTATGGATGGACAGTGAAAAGATGAAGGAAGTGGTTCTGAATCTGCTCTCAAACGCGGTAGAATTTACCCCCCAAGGCGGTAAGATCGAGTTTGTTACAACACTCTGTATTGAAAAAGGGAAACCTGCCACAATTTGCATTGAGATTAAAGATAACGGTACCGGGATCCCTCAATCGATGATTGACAATGTATTTGATCCCTATTTTACAACAAAACACAAAAGCAGCATGCATAACGGTACCGGTCTTGGCCTGTTTATCGCTTATCAGAACATGCAGGATCATAATGGGAACATAGAAGTAAAAAGCAAGATGAATGAGGGATCTGTATTTACGCTGACCCTTCCTGTCGATAATCCAAAATTATCATTACAAAAAGATTGATGATAACATCTTAGCTATTTGAAAACAGATCGCTTCAAGCAACGTTTAATTTTTGCTTAAAAAAACGTTTGGATAACAGCCCCCAATGAAAATAGACAAGATCATCGTATACCCTGTAAATCTCCCTTTTTCTATTCAGTTCTCCCATGCGTTGAGAAAAAGATCCTCGGTCAAAAACATCATCGTTGAAGTTGTCGCCCAAAAAGGAGAAATTAAAGGATACGGTGAAGGCGCCCCCAGATCTTTTGTAACCGGGGAATCACAGCAAAGTTCAGCACAAAGTATACACCGCTTTGTTAAACTGGATCATTTTCCATGGGATCTGGATGATGTCTCTCAGATCTGGGATTTTATCGACAGCCTAAGAAATGGAAAATTACAAAATGCCGCCACCTGCGCGTTAGAAACAGCCCTGCTCGATGCCCTGGGGAAAAACCATAAAAAGAACATCATAGACTATTTTTCAAAAGATTTCATAACAAACAAAATTTATTACGGAGCTCCGCTACCGATTGCAGATAAACAAAAAATTATTGAAATATGTCAGCGTATCAAGAAAATGAAAATTAAACGGCTGAAATTAAAAATGGGAAAAGATTTATTCAAAAATAAAGAAATCCTCGAGGCTGTTCATCTTGTTTTTGGAGAAGATTATGATCTGAAGATCGATATAAACGGTGTATGGAATTACGCCCTGGCTTTAAAACACGAATATTTGATAAAAAAATTTAAGGTAAAAGTTGTTGAACAACCCATGGCTCAGGACTCTTCGGAACTTGCCGATTTTGCAAACCTTATGGAAAAAGCCGGCGTAATCCTGATGGCCGATGAGTCAGCATGCTCTCTAAGTGATGTGGAAAAGATTTCAAGAAACGACCATTATCAGATGATTAACGTTCGCCTTTCCAAAAATGGAGGATTTAGAAATTCCTTGAAGATTATTGAACACTTAAGGCGCAACGGAACTTCTTTCCAGATCGGATGCCATCTTGGCGAGTCTGGTATTCTTTCTGCAGCTGGCAGAATTTTATGCCTTCTCTGTAATGATGCAGTGTATTATGACGGTTCTTATGACGAATTCCTGCTCGAGGAAAATGTTACACTTGAAAATGTATCCTTTGGGCCGGGTGGTGAAGCCGATCCCTTGAATGGTCCGGGTCTGGGCATCAAAGTGAGC
Source organism: Desulfobacterales bacterium (assembly GCA_041548585.1). GTDB lineage: Bacteria > Desulfobacterota > Desulfobacteria > Desulfobacterales > UBA11574 > UBA11574. The sequence goes on from JBFESJ010000087.1 coordinate 13,434, forward strand.
AGTCAAAATCTGGCGCGCCTATCCGAAGATTCTCCCACCGCTATAGAAAGACCCGGGGCAATATAACCCGGCGCCCTCGGACAAAAAATCCAGGCGGTTTCTTTCCTTAGGGGCTCTTATCTGCGAGTTTATTCTGCAAAAATCTGCCAATGCCTTAAGAGATATGTCCTTAAAAATCAAATTTTAAAAATTTCATCGTTATAGCTATTATCAGAATAACATTCCGT
>JBFESJ010000088.1:0-13545 GCA_041548585.1 Desulfobacterales bacterium
AATAATGTTAAAGGTGCCAAGGCGTATTTAAAAACAGCCAAAGGTGTCCTGGTGTTCCCCAGCGTTTACAAGGCTGGTTTTGGAATCGGTGGTGAATATGGCGAGGGCGCTTTACGAATAGGGGCTAAGACAATTGAGTATTACAGCACCGTCGCAGGCTCTTTTGGCTTTCAACTCGGCGCACAGAAAAAAACCCTGATCCTTGTTTTTACCCAAAAAGAGGCACTTAAAAGTTTCCGTGAGAGTAACGGCTGGAAAGCAGGTGTGGACGGATCTGTTGCTTTAGTGACGGTCGGTATCGGCGGCTCCATTGATACCGAAAACATCAAAGACCCGATCGTCGCTTTTGCCTTCGATCAAAAAGGCTTGATGTACAACCTGACCATAGAGGGTTCCAAGTTTTCTAAAATAAAAAAGTAGACGACTAAAAATGATCAGGTCTATATATGAAAAACATTGTTAAAATTATACCATTTTTTATTCTTTTACTGTTATTTTATGGATGCAGCTCAATTTTAACCACAGCAGCCGAACAGATTTATGTTACGGCGGTTGACCGACGTGATCTGAAAACCATTCTCAAAGATACAAACATTAAGTTGACGATCATAAATAAATTTCATGATGATGATGTTATTAACACGCTTAACTCTTTAGATATTGCCATTGAATGTTATGACGGCCAGGTGTATCTGGTCGGAGAGTATGATTACCCCGTTCAAAAAACGCGTGCAATAAAAATTGCCAGGGGCATCGAGGGGGTAAAAAGTGTAACGCCATATTTGCTGCCCAAAAATAACAGCGATATTTGTGGAACCGACGAAAACCTGGCCATAATGGCGAAGGTAAAGGCCAAGTTCATTGGAGACAAAGACCTATGGTCAAGGAATATCGATGTAAAATCGGTTCAGTGCAATGTCGTTCTGTATGGCCTTGTCGCATCAGAAAATAAAATAAAGAAGGCCGTCGAGCACGCAAAGTGTGTAGAAGGTGTTCGCACGGTAACATCTCTCTTAACGTCAGCAAACTAATTGACATTCTGTTAATACCATTGTTATGCGACAGGAACGTTACGCTTAAAATCTAACGCTGCAAACGTTCAGAGGGCCGTAAGTCCCCCCGATAACGGGATCCTCCAGAGGCGGATAAATCCTCCAGTCGAAGATGCCGCTGGCGGTGAGGCGAATAAATCTACGCTTCGCTCCAACAGGGGTCGAGTGTTTGTTTTTTTATGTAAATAACGTAATAAATTTTATGTAGTTTACCCCACAATTACATAGTTTTTTCTATGCGCTTGCACACCCGGTTTTTCGCATAATTCAGATAACTACCCGAAAACCCTATTGAACTCCACAACCATTTGAATTTGCATGATTTTTGCATACAAAAATAGGTAAATCGTTGTTTTTATCCGTCCATGAAAAAGCCAACACCCGAAAAATCGGGTGACGGAAAGTCGCGAGTCTTAACATTCTTGCTGACACGGATTTAAGGCATGCCTCCATTTGAGAAGATACATGAGTTGCCGAGTGTGACATCGTCAAGATCGAATCAGGTTTAGTTCGGCTTTTTATCTTTTTAAAGAGGTGATAAGATGAAAAAACTATGTATGCTTTTATGTGTTGTGATTATGTTTTTCGGAATCGTATGCTGCGATTCTGATGATCCGGAACCCAGGGCCTTCACATCGAGCGCTGTTACCCAACCAACTGTCGGTGGTGAGACTCCAGGTGGTGATGGCGTTTCTGCGGTCCCTGAGCCCGCTACCCTTGTACTGCTTGGCTCTGGTTTGGTTGGTCTTGCAGTATTTGGACGCAAAAAGTTTAAGAAATAGTTGGCATGAGCCGCCCATTGCCTGATAATGGAGGAAGACGTTCAGGCATTGAAATGCGTCAATTTTCTTATGATATTCACATTCCTGAACGCAGATCCGGAAAGGAGCGGAGAAGCGGACTCGATAGAAGACTAAAACCAAGAACATCAAAATAAAATCGTTACACGATTTTATTTATCCAACCGTTGATCACTTCTATATTTCTACAAATCCAAGGGCGGAGATAAAATTTTGATATACAGGGGTTGCGCTTGCTGCTGCAGCTCAGATGTGTTACCTTCCTTAATATTTATCTCATTCCACAGAACCCATTATTCCAATATTCCAGTACGCCGGCGCCCCGGGGCATTCGGTTCCGGCAGAACCGGTGATCTCGGATCCGGCCCCGGGGGACCCGGTTTTCAACGTTAGATGAAACGGTAAGGATTTGCGTGAACAAACGACGAATGAAATAAAAGCAAAGGTATTTGTCAGAAACAAGATATTTGCCGCAACCATAAGGTAGACATGAAAAATATATCAAAATATATCAGCGAAATTTGTTTTGGACTTCTATGGCTGTCATTGATGCCCGGATGCGCGTCTTATCCCGGCAATGCGCTGTCTCCGGACGCGCATCTGGTCCAGGTAACCAGCATTGTTCAGCGAGCCGTGGTCAAGATAACCATCTATGATGCCGAAAAGAAACGGGTCGGTATCGGAAGCGGCTTTTTTGTCGATAAAAGCGGGGTTTTGATTACCAATTATCATGTCCTCAATGGGGCCTACGCGGCAGATGTCAAAACCTATGACGGGCGCGAATATCCGATTCAAAGGGTTTTGGCATATAACAAAACCGCCGATCTGATTAAGGTCAACGTAAAAATTCCCGAAAAATCGGTTCACCCGGTAGAGGTGATCCCTGATGTTCCCGAAATCGCCGAGCGGATTCTCGTGGTGGGCAGCCCGCTCGGGCTGGATCAAACTGTCAGCGAAGGCATTGTTTCGGCAGTGCGGGAATTCCCCAACGTCGGTAAAATTTTCCAGATGTCCGCTCCGGCATCCCGTGGCTCCAGCGGCAGCCCGGTGATCAATATGGACGGAAAGGTCATCGGGGTTGTCTCTTTTATTGTGGAACCCGGTCAAAATCTAAATTTTGCCGTGACCGGGCAAAGTGTATGGGACTTAAAGGATGAAAAAACCGCAATGACCTTGCCGGAGTGGACGTATAGCGTCAGCACCCAAAAGCCCGGATTGGCTGCCGAGCTGTGTAAAAAAGGCTTTGAATTCTCTATCCAGGGAAAATATAAAAAAGCACTGGAGTATTACAGGGAAGCCGCCGAAAAAAGTCCGGGCGATGCCGAATCCTGGTATGGCCTGGGTAGCTGCTATGTGGGTCTTAAGCAGCCGCCCGAAGCCATCAAGGCATTTAAAGAGGCCATACGAACGAGTCCGGACAAAACCAGGGCGAACTACTATCTCGGCAAATACTATCAAAGCCTGGGCCGGGACAAAGAAGCGATTGAATCTTATCAAGCGGCGCTCAGAATCAACCGGGACTACGGCCCGGCATATATCGGCCTGGCTGAAATATACAGCGGGCAGAAGCGGATAAACGACGAGAAAGAAGCCATTGAACAGCTGGTACGGATTCATCCGGATTATGCTGCGTCCCACTATAACATCGGGATCACCTACGGAAAGCTGGGAAGATATCGGGACGCGATCGCTGCCTTTAAACGGGCCCTGGAAATCGAGCCCAAAATACCGGCGGCATATTATCACATCGGGATTATGTACGGAAATCTGGGCAACTTCAGGCAGGAGATCGCGGCCTACAAGCAGGCCATTCGCATTGCCCCTGATTTCGTACCGGCCCACTTTAATATGGGGGTCTTTTATCTCAATGCAGGCCAGAAAGATGCCGCCCTTGAAGAATATAAAATACTCAAGAAATTGGATAAAAAAATTGCAGACAAACTCTTTGACCTGATCTACGAATAATCGCTATCGTAACCCCGACCATTTTTCTTTAATATTTAAATTTGAATTCCCCGCGGCTTATTAGAGTGAAGCGGAAATCCCGCCTACCGGGGTCGGAACGCAGTGGAGATTTATCCGCCTCTGGAGGATCCCGATTCTCGGGGCAGCGCGGGGTGAATTCAAATAAAAGTTAAAATCCTTTTCAAAGCGAAAGTGCGGTGGCTCAACCCGTAGGGTTGTGGCAAAAATTCCGAAATACCCCGTAGCTTGTTGTAGCTTGGCGGAAATCCCGTTTTCGGGGCTGCGGGGATAGGAATTTTAGCCTTTCGCTTAGTAGATCCCGAAGGTAAACCTTCGGGAGTTTCATAAAATCGTTACACGATTTTATTTACATGCCATCCACAAATCTATATTGGCAAGGGTCAAAAACAGGATTTACTTGACCCGACACCAGAAAAATACGATATCTATATATCAATTGTTGCTGTGCATGACCCCCGATAAATTTAAGTTCTTTTGTAAAATTCCGATATTATGGATAAGCAACAAAATGAGTCATAAAATTTTCATGGCTGTATTATAGCTATTGTCAGAATAACATTCCGTTTCAGCCGCCGGATAATTGTGACCGTTATTCATTCAACCACACCAAAGGCGGATAAATCGGAATATATTTTTGGCAACTGCTATATGAATTTTTTTATTGCAGGCGTATTCATAAGGATCAATGATATGTATCCTTTTCAACGTGTGAAAACATCATCATAAAGGATAGAACATGAATCAAGAACGCTACGTGGATTATTATGAGGACTTGCAGGTAAATCCCAATGCCGATCTGGAGACGATCGAACGCGTGTATCGACTGTTGGCCAAACGGTATCACCCTGATAACAGTGTCACCGGAAATAGTGATAAATTCAATATCATTACATCGGCATATCGGGTCCTTTCAAATGCAGAAAAACGGGCGGCATTTGATGCAAAACACGAGGATACGCGAAAACATAAATTAAAGGCCTTATCTACAGTATCTCCATCAGAGGGCCTTGAAAACGACCAGCATATACGGGATGCAATCCTCTCGATACTTTATATTGATAGACGGGAGAATCCATCCGATTCCGGGGTTGGTTCATGGAACTTGGAAAAATTGTTGGAATGGCCGGAAAAGATTTTGGAGTTTCATATTTGGTATCTAAAAGAAAAGGGTTGGATTCAGCGAGTAGACACTGGAGGTTTCGCAATCACCGCCAGTGGTGTAGATAAAGTCGAAGAAAATGGTTTTATTTTCGGAAAAGAACGTTTATTGACCGATCAAAGAGAATTATCTAAAAATCCCAATGAACCGGACAAAACTAAAGTACAGGGATAGCCGGCCCTGATTGTACCTCAAACCTTATCTTTTATTTGAATTCACCCCACGCTGCCCAGAGAGACGGGATCCTCCAGGGGCGGATAAATTTACGCTGCGCTCCAACCCCGAAGGATCAGGATCAGCCTTTTTTCTTTTTCAGTGCAAGGGCTGTCTTTAATCCTTTTTCCCTGATGACTTTTAGCTTCAATCCCATGGCAGAAAGCTTGAAAAACCGTTTTCCGTATTTACGCAACAGATTTTCTTCGATGGTAAACCCCAGCCCGGGCCGTGTCACCGGGTGCAGCATGCCGTTTGAATCCGGGATAATGGGTTCGATGATGCCTTCTCTGAATTCGGGGATCCAGGACGGCTCTTCCAAAGGATATTCCAGGGGAAGCCGGTTTTCCCTGTCCGCCAAGGCCATGTTCCAGTTGATGTAGAACCCGATGCCATTGGTCCAGGTGTGGGGTGAAAAAAGGCGCTTTTTCAGATGGCACATGTCGATAACTTTCTTGACCTGATACATACCGCCGGCAAAGGTGGCATCCGGCTGATACACATCAAAGCAGTCCTTTTCGAACATGATTTTAATCTCGTCCCACCCGTTGCTGATCTCGGCACCGGTGATCTTAATATTCGCATTGCGCTTTAACTGGGCATTGCCGTCGTAATCCCTGGCGTCCAGGGGTTCTTCGAGCCAGTCGATCTGGTTGTCGTGACATGCATGGGCAAATTCTGTGGCCCGTTTCAAATCCCAGGGCGGTATCCGGGTGACAATGGACACCAGCCAGCCCTGATTGGCATCCACGCCCAGCACAAGATCATCCCCCACCCCTTTTCGAATAATTTCGATATGGCGGATATCCTCCTTTAGCTCAACATTTTTGACACGGATCTTTGCGGTTTTAAAGCCGCGTTCTTTCATGGCAAGCAGCTCATCCACCCGCTTTTCAGGATCGTGCATTTCGCCGGTGGAAAGATATACCGGAATGGAACGTGCCTTGCCCCCCAGCAATTCATACACGGGCTTTCCCTCCTTTTTGCCCATGATATCCCAGCACGCGGGCTCAATCCAAAAATTGTGCCATCCCAGATACCCGGCCTGTTTCAACAGGCTCTGAATCCTGTGAATATCCGTGGGATCATTGCCGATCAGGTATGCACCTAAAAGATCACCCAACCCTGCCCTTTCCTTTCCCATGGCCACCCCGGCGGAATACCCTTCAATGCCTTCATCGGTCTTTAACTTAATCAAAGTGAATCGGTTGTGGGTCTGGGGATACCCCGGGATCCAGGCGGGCCAGAATGTCTCTCTCAGGGGTATTGAAACATGATACAGCTCAATAGCTGTGATCTTCATTATCATTTCCTTATGATGTTTGTTTCGTTTTATAGGTTCCGAGTTCAGGGGTCAGCTTTTTTTCGTGCTTTCGATCTTTCGTGTTTTCGTGATTGCATTCATCCTGAACATCTTGTTTATCCTGTCAGAAATCCCACCTCAACCGGCGGCCGGTCGATTCACCATGTAAATGCCCACACCCACCAGAACAAGCGCCATCACTAGACTCCTTGTGATCGGTTCGTTCAGCAGAACCCCTCCTGCGAGCACACCGAAAAGCGGCGTGAGAAAGGTAAAGGATGCCAGGCGAGACGGGGGATAGTGGCGGATGAGCCAAAACCAGGCCAGGTACGTGATGAACGCCACCCAAACCGTCTGGTACACAAGGCTGCCGGCAATTAAGGGGGTCATCAGAACGATGCCGGGTTCACCCTTTGCCAAAGAGCCCAGGGGCAAAACCACCGCAGACACCGCAAGCTGGTACAGCAGCGTTTTGCTGGGCTTGATCCTGGCAAGGGGGCTGGCCTTGATGAGAACCGTGGTCGACCCCCATAACACCGCGGCTACCGCCAGCATACCGTCGCCGATGAGCATTCGGCGGGTGGGAAAACTCAGCGATTCTCTGAACGCCACGACAATCCCCACAAAGGCACAGCACAACCCCACGACTTGAATCCTCCGAAGGTGTTCGCCCGGAATAAAGAGCTGGGCTCCCAAGGCCACGACAAACGGCGACATGTAGAGAAAGATGACCGCACGGGATGCATTCGTAAATTCCAGGCCCCAGTAGATCAGAATAAACTCCCCGGCAAAGAGAAGACCTGCCGCGATGCCCCACCACAGGGTGCCGTCTCTCTCCATCATGGTTTCCCTGCGCACCGCCATCCAGATCCAGATCAAAACCGTTGCGCCCACGGACCGGATACCGGCTTGAAAAAGCGGTGAAATGCCGCGATTGGCAACCTTGATGGCCACCTGCTGCAGCCCCCAACTCACACACAGTACCAGCAAAATCGTCATGGCGGTCAGGTCTAAGATCTGATTCTCTTTTTTCATGTCAGTGCTTGCCCGCCTTCGGTGTGGAGGGCTTGCCCGCTCCGTGCGGGTTCAGGATTCGGACGCATCTTTGTTGCTGTCAGGGTCGATACGTATCGCTTTTTTGATTTTTTCGGCAGCCGCCTCCTTTTGTCCCAAAGCATTCAAGGCAATGCCCCATCCGTACCAGGCTGACGGAAGTTGAGGACTGAGTTCTGCAGCCTTTTCAAATTTTTCGATGGCTTCATCGTATTTTTTCATCTCGATCAAGGCCACCCCCAGGCTGCACCACAAATCCGCATTTTCAGGGTCCTGTTTTAACACGTGTTTTAATTTCTCGACAGCCTCCTCGAATGGCAGCATATGGATACCTCCGTGGTTGAGGGTTCTGAGTTCCGGGCTTGTCCGCCTTAGCGCCCCGCCCCGCAAGCGGGATCTTCGACCGGCGGGTTCAAGGTTCTGGGTTTATCAGGGCTCAGGTGTCCCCGGTTAAATTCGCTCCGCTCCTTTTCTCCGAAAAATTTAACAGGGCAAGCAACTTTCTTTCGTGTTTTCGTGATTGCATTCATCTCTTTTGATTAAACGTGTGGGTGCCATTGACATCTAAAACAAACGTGTCGATAACACAAGTTTTTATCGACACGTTTTGATCTATTTCGCAAAAATGGCATATAATCATTTGTGGATCATCTCCCGATGGGTTGTAGTGAATTGAGAGGTCGGGGTGTTTTTGCTGTAAACACGTACTAATCGGCGGAAAGATAATGTTTTTTTTCAAAGCGTGTATTGTTTGAGTGGTTTAGGGGTCGTTAGAAAGAACAGACGCATACCGAAACATTTCAACACCGAGAAAATGTTTGTTTCAAGTTGAACCCATTGTTTTTATATTGAAATCTGTTCTTTCTTTACGATCCTTTAACCACGAGGCTTGTCCGCCTCACCGCCAGCGGCATCTTCGACTAGCGTGGTTACACGGTTTGAAAAAAAAACATTATCCATGGAGCGATTTAACAAATTAAAACACCCCGACCCCTGAGTTAATCAGGGTAAAATAAGTGAGTCGTCTCCAATTGAACTGGTGTGATCCCGGAGGGTACCCCAGTTAAATGGTCTACGAATTTAACAGGGCCCCGAATAGCGGGATCTCCACTACATTACGACAGGCAAGGATTCGAGGGTTCCCCGGTTAAATTCGCTACGCTCGTCTTCTTCGAAGAATTTAACGGGGCAAGTAAGGGGTCAAGGCTTGGACCCTCTTCTCCAACGAAATTGGAGAAGAACCGATTTTTTTAACTGTGTTATGGCTCCAGAACATCTGAAGGATTGAAACATTCCGGAGCCTTTTTTCTGGATGAAATTCGGATATTATCCAATTAAACGATATGGATAAGCGCGTTTTGTCCACTCACCGTCAGGAAAATCCTTTTTTAATAATTCATATGCCGCTTTTAAGGGTTGCGGGTCGCTTGTGTTTTTGTATTGGCTTACTCCCCTTAGATATATTGCTTCCGGCACGGCATCTGTATTTTTGTAATCTGCCAGGATTTTTTCCAGTGCGTTTAACGCCTCAGGGAATTTATCCGTATCAAAGAAATATTTCCCCTCTCCAAGCAACAGGCGTGCAATCAGTTCTTTTGGTTCTAAATAACCAACCGTCCGGTGGTGTTCTTTACCATCAGGGCTCAATGTTATTAGCGTGGGGGTCCATTTAACGTTGAAATCGTCACTGAGGGGCTTGGCGTCTGACGGAACGCGTAACGCAACCAAGGCGTTGGAGATAAAGTCGATGACGGCCGGGTCGGGATACGTAACTGCATCCATCTGCTGGCAGCCGATTCAGCCTGGATTGAAAAAATCGAGTAAAACCGGTTTGCCTTCTTTTTTTGCCATGTCAAGGGCAGTGTTCATGTCTGTTTCCCATTGGATAGCATTCTTCATAATTTCACCTCCAATCTGTAATTATAAATTATTTAAATTCCTGTCTTTATTTGAAACGTCCGGTTTGGGTTATACCCCATCCATACTAAAGCAACGACCATGCCAACACCGCCTGATTGCGTAACTCACTGTTATTCCTGAATACCTGATGTCAGCCAAATGTATCATAATGGATTAAATGAAACATATCTGTATCACGAAAAAGGTAAATTCCCCCATATCTACACACTATTTTTCCTTGGGCAAACCCCTTTTTCCAGCGCTAAAAACAAACCCGTATATTACAAGATTCAACACAACAATAATGATCCCTATACCGATTTGGTGCCGGCGCGTGAGGCCTGCGGGATGTAAGACGGGTTCTATATATTTGACAATAAATCCTTCCGAATACCCTGTTCCCCCACCTTTGAAACGAAACCAATCTTCAAGATACGTTAACGGACAAATCCACCCTGCAAATGAAATAATGGCAGCCCATAGAGCTGCCGGAATGTGAAGCCAGATGATTTTTCGCCACCATATGCACAGAACGCCACCGACGATGGCAAATATTACGTAAATAAAATGAACCAAAACAACAATATCGGAAAAAAAAGAATAGCCCATTTATCCAAACCGTTAATGTTAAAGGACATTGTTTAGGATACCAGATATTGCAAAAAGTTATGGGGCGGGTGGAAGAATATTAGAACTAGAGCACTTTGCCCAGGAAACTTTTGGTGCGCTCGTTTTGAGGGTTTGAATAAATTTTTTCAGGCGTGTTTTCTTCCACGATAACGCCTTCATCCATAAATATCACTCGGTGGGCCACCTCTCGGGCGAAGCCCATTTCATGTGAAACGACCACCATTGTCATTCCGTCAAGGACCAGTGCTTTCATGACCTCCAGCACCTCGCCCACCAGTTCCGGGTCCAGAGCGCTGGTGGGTTCGTCGAACAGCATCGCCTTGGGTGTGAGCGCCAGAGACCGGGCAATGGCAACGCGCTGTTTCTGGCCGCCACTCAGCTGTTCCGGATAGACATTGGCCTTATCTTCGAGGCCGACCTTTATCAACAGCTCCAGACCTAATTTTTGCGCTTTCTTTTTTGGCATTTTTCTGACTTTTATGGGACCCAGCGTAACATTTTCCATGGCCGTCATGTGCGGGAAAAGATTAAACTGCTGGAAGACCATTCCGACTTCCGTACGAATAAAGTTAATATCCGTATCTTTGTCTTTAATATCCATACCGTCTACGATAACCCTGCCCGACGTTATGTCTTCCAGAAGGTTGATGCATCTGAGAAGTGTGCTCTTTCCGGAACCGCTCGGACCGATGATAACAACCACTTCACCAGGTTTGATGTGAAGATCGATTCCTTTTAGAACTTCCAATGAACCGAAGTTTTTATGCAAATCTTCTATTCTTATCACGAGGCGATCTCCAGTTTTTTCTCTACGATGTTTAGCATTTTTGCAATGAACATGGTCATCACAAGATAAATGACGGCGACGGTGAACCAGACCTCGAACGCCCGAAAATTTACCGCTATGATTTCCTGCCCCTGGCGGGTCAGCTCACCGACCCCGATTACCACCAACAGAGACGTATCTTTGAGGCTGATGATGAACTGGTTGCCGAGCGGCGGAATCATCCGTTTGAAAGCCTGGGGCCATATGATGTATATCAGCGTCTGGTAATGGGTCAAACCGATAGATCGTCCCGCTTCGGATTGTCCCCTGTCGATGGATTGGATCGCTCCGCGGACGATTTCCGCAATGTAGGCACCGGCATTTACTGCGATTGCCGTAATACCCGCAACCATGGGCGGAACCCGCATACCGAGAGCCAGCGGTAGTCCGAAGTAAAGGAACATGACCTGGACCATGAGGGGGGTTCCTCTGATACTCTCTATGTAAACTCCGGAGAGTTTGTTGAAAAAAATATTCCTGGATGTTTTCCCCAGGCCGGATAAGCTTCCCAGAAGGAACCCGAACAGCAGTCCGAAAAAAGTGATCAGGATCGTTAGCTTAACACCGGTCATCAGAACAGGAATCGATTCCCAGATTACGCTGTATTTGAATTGAAAATTTCCGCCCATAGTATCCGTCCGATCCGTCCGGCAGAACCTTGCCGGATTTTGATTTAACCGTTGAAGTTGACGTGCTCCCGAAGGGGTTTAGAAATCAAACACCCCCTCTTCTGGATTCACGCATCCGAAGAGGGGGATGAAAAGCGAGCGATATTTCCTGAGTTATTTGGGTTCTGTTCCGAACCATTTTTTGTAAATTTTATTGTAGGTGCCGTCTTCCATGAATTTGAGGATGCTAATGGTGACTTTCTCTCGAAGTTTGCTCCCCTGTGGAAAGGCAATTCCGTAAGACTGGCCCTGATACAAAGGTCCGACGACTTTTACAGCCTCCTTGCCTTCGGTTTTGATGTACCACAGAATAGCAGGTGAATCGAAGATGACCGCATCCGCACCACCGGTTCTCAATTCCATATAGGCACCGTCGATATTGGGAAAAAGCTTCACCTCTTTGTTTTTGAACTTCTTGGAGAAGTCGGCACTGGTGGTACCCAGCTTGGTAGCAACCACTCTGTCACCGAGGTCTTCAATACCGCTAATTGTTTGTTCCTTGGATCGCACCATCAAGAGAAGCCCGGCATCATAATACGGGTAGGCGAAATCGACGACTTCTTCCCGTTTTGACTTGACGGTCATCCCGGCGATAGCGACGTCGATGTTTCCCGACTGTAAAGCTGGAATCAAGCCGTTGAAATCCATCGGCTGCAACTTGTACTCAAGGCCGAGATCTTTGGCAATGGCATCCCAGAAATCGATGTCGAACCCGACATATTTGCCCTCCTGCTTGAATTCGAAAGGCATAAAATTGGTGTCACAGCCCACCACGAGCGTCTTTGCGTGACCCAATCCCGTCATCGCAAGCAATATCATTGAGATAATTAAAAAAACCTTCGCTGTCTTAAGCATCGTTGCCTCCTTATTGTGTGGGTTAAGGTTATCATTAAAATATTGAAATCGGGAATCGTTGTCAACAGCCATATTTTATGCAGGTTCTCAAATTTTCAGCAAATTTGAGAATTTGTTGCCTGTGAAATGAAGTATTATCGCAGGATATAGCCGGCGGATTGGATTCGGGTTTTCAAAGGTTGTTTGAATATTTCTCAAACCTTAACGGGATGATCTATCAGGAATTATTCTTTGGATTAACAACTCTCAACAAATGGGTTTTTCTGAGCTTCTTCCACAACGCTTTAACGATGACATGTACGGCCTCTTCTTCTTTATACAGATGCTCTTTCGAAATCGACCGGCAATCTGCCAGCAACTCTTTATTTCCGGACCACAGATGGAATGCATCCTTAAAATATAAATTTAAATGAAGGTCGGCCAGATCGTCCATATTCGTGTTTGCGATTCTTATCTTATCCTTTAAATCCAAAACCGCGATACATCGTTCAACGGCTTCACCAACTGTTTTTGGAAGAATGGGAACCTTCTCAAGATATTCTTCCCTTGAATGATCGGTCAGGTGTTCACCGGGTTTAGCATTTACCAGCCCCAGCAATATCGTGTCTTCAATAATATACACGGTGTCTTTATATATATCAGAATCTTCACTGACTCTTGAACCGGTTACATTTAAAATTTCAATGTTATTTTCTATTACCCAGGTGTTTATTTCGGAAGCTGCGATAAAAACAGGCGTTTCGGTTAAATCGATATGCAGGCACGGCCGGTGATGCTTCTTTGCCATTTTTTGGCTATAATCCGCACCCCCCGTTAGATCTCCATGCGAGATGATTACTGTTCCATTTGAATCGATTACATTCTGCTCAATTCGTTCTTTATAGCCCGAGACGGACATTTCCTTCAAATGGTATTTTTCAGGTAATGGCCCACTTCGGGTTTTACGTCCTTTTTGAATCCATCCACCATGCGGAACACTGTATTTTATGGCTGCATCAAGTGCAGCCTGGTCCGCACCGATTTGACCACCTGATATGATCTTTTTGAGCATATTCTTTGCCTGTTAAAATAAAATCGTGTAACGATTTTATGAAACTCCCG
>JBFESJ010000089.1:0-13374 GCA_041548585.1 Desulfobacterales bacterium
CGGGTGAAAGAACTGGCAAAGAAACGTAAACAGAAGACCATCAAAAAGCACGATAATGTTTAAATAAATTTGGATACAAAATTTGAATTTATCATTTTATAAAAAAAGTGTTGCAATTTATAAAAAAGTGTGTTTAGTTATATAAACGTTTGAGTTTTAACGCATCAAAACAGGGTGATGGTTATGGCCACTTATACATTTGAATCCTTTTTACAGCGGGTTTTTAAAGCCACCGGGATCACTTCACAAACTGAACTGGCTGACGCTTTGAAAATTAACCGATCAGCAATTACACAAGCCAGGAAAAAAAATTCTATTCCGGCCAAATGGATATTGCAATTGTATCGAACCTTTGGTTTAAATCCTGACTGGCTTGAATCAGGCTCAGGTCCGACATTTCTTAAACAGACGACGCCCAAGGATTCCATATTTAAAAATGTACCAAAGGTTAAAGCCAGACTGAGTGCGGGGGGCGGCTCTTTTGAAATCGGATCTGAAATAAAAGGATATTACGGCTTCCGAAAGGACTGGTTGACCACCAAGGGAAATATGAACAAGATGGTTCTAATGGACATTTTTGGTAACAGTATGGAACCTGAAATAAAGGATGGAGATACCGTACTTATCGATGAATCTCAAAAGGACATTTTAGCAGGTGCAGTATACGCTGTTGGTATTGACGATACAATAATGGTCAAAAGGCTTGAAAAACATCCCAATAAACTTGTTTTACATAGTGATAACAGGGAATATTCTCCAATTTATCTTCAAGGCAGTGACATAAGCAGCATTCGTATTATTGGAAAAGTTATCTGGATTTGCAGGGAATACAGGTAATTTTTTTTGCCGTCGGTGTTAATAAAAATAAACATAAAAACATAAAACTAAACAACCTGGCATAGAAAAAGCAACAGTGGTAATTTTAGGAGAACAACAATGACATTACACAAAATTTATTCAGATTATCATGAGAGCTATGAATACCATGGAAACACAGCGATTGAAATAACCCAAAAAAAGGATGGCGTTACAATTAAACGAGATTGGATATTTTTTGATTCTGTTCAGGAAGCCCAAGATTTTTTTTATGACAATTATTAGGCTAGTGTCCATCCACGAAGTGTAATGGACCCAATTAAGTGTCCAATTCAGAAATGAGCAATTTTTGTCCTGATCAAGGCCGCACAAGGGTTTGCTGTGAGGCGTACGCCTGTATGCCGCAGCCGGAAACCCGCGGAGAACGCCGAGCAGGGCAAAAAGGGCCATTTATGGATGGACACTAGGCTAATTTTAAATGATGGGGGGAGTTTTTATTATCATTTTATTGGTCTTAATGGAGCGACCTAACAAATGAAAACGTCCTGAACCTTGAGTTAATGTATTTATTTAAAACCAGGTAAATTTTTCATGAAAGTACGGATGAATGACTGAGGAGGATACCATGATCGATAGAATTATTGATGGTATATTGGATTTTGTTTTTATGGTTATGATTTTAATCGTGTCAATCTTGGGAACGTTGATTGTCGGCTTGTAATTCGTGGACGATGTTTTCAGGAAGGCTTTATCGTATTCGTGAAAGTGACAATTTGCCCTGAACATAGAGACCTTTATTGCAAAACACTCCTTTTTGCCCGATTTCTGTGATAGGTAGTACATCCCGCCAGTGGCGGGGCTCAAATTTTAAGCTGCTTCAAGCGGATTAATCCTCGAAATACATAATGTATGGATACATGTCTCGATAGATTTTCAATCGGGGCGGTTAATCCGCCAAAGTTCGCTGGCGGATTAAAATTTTCGCCTTTCCCCGTTCAAAGTCCGGGATCTTCGACAATAATTTGAATCCCGGTAAAAATTGAAAACGTTTTCCAAAAACCTCTAAAAGAACAGGCAGGAAAAAGATGGATATCATTGGCTTCGGGTTTATCGGGTCTGATTCAAAAGCGATATAATTATATCGAGCGCTTTTTCAACAGGAACTCGGCCCATATTCAGCGTCAGGTGAAAATAATTCGGGTCGTCATATCCTTCTCCGCAAATCAAACGACGAAACCAAAGTAAATTTGTATCCCTTCTTGCCAAAATGCTTTCGGCCCGATCTGCGGGTATTCTCAGATTCTCCACAGCATATGTTTTTCGCCAATCCTTCGGTGCGGTAAGGCGGATATGGTAACAATTCTTCATATCTTTTAAGAAATAATATGCTGCACGCCCGATGATTACCACATTGTCTTCTTTGGCGGTCTCCAGGATAAGGTTTCTCAAGCTGTTTTGGTACTCTTGCTCTTCAACCACTCGTTTGTCGTGTCCGACGATTCGTTTAATATAGTCCTTGCTGAATAATCTGGCGAAAATGTTTGATATTCGGTATTCTCTGCTCTTCTCAAAGGATTCTAAGTTTCTTTCCGATACATTCAAATCTTCGGCTATTTTTTGAAAAAGAGATTTATCAACACACTGATAGTCAAGTTTTTTAGCAAGCCTTCGCCCAATATTTTTAGCACCTGATGCAAATTCTCTGCTGATTGTAATGACAGCCATATATGGTCTCCTCCTCTTCAATAATTTTAATTTTCCATTATTATTCACCTTATTTCATTTGATGCCATAAAAAACAGGAAGTTCTGACAATAGTTGTAAACAGACGAAAATGTTATTTTACTTCAATTGTTAGTTACCAACCGGGTTTCCACCTTATCTTTCAGATAATCTTTTACAGCAGCAATGGACACTTTTTTTCTATGGAATATGCCGGCCGCCAATGCGGATTCTGCTTGAGTTTTTATAAATAACTCATAAAAATGCTTAACACGTCCGGCACCGCTAGATGCGATGACCGGGACGGCTACGGCACTCTTGACCGCATTGATGAGCTCAATATCATAACCTGAATTCGTGCCGTCTCTATCGATACAATTTAAGAGTATTTCTCCGGCACCCAACTTTTCACACACTTGTGCAAGCGTTATGGCATCCAGATCTCTTCCCTCTCTACCCCCGTTGATGGTACACTGATACCAGCAATACCCTTCTCCATTGGGGCCTTTGATATTTGTTTTAATCACCTGATGGTCGACTGCATCCGGTGAAGATACATAAACTCTTCTGGGGTCGATGGATACGACAACTGCCTGCGCACCATAGACTTCGGATATTTGTTCAATAGAACTTTTGCCGGTCATTTTACCCGTTTTTATATAATCTTCAGCAGTCAAGACCGCATCACTTCCAATGGAAATTTTGTCCGCACCTGACCGAAAATACGCAGCGGCGACTTCCAAGGCGGTATATGTCCTTCCGTCCTTATCAATATAATCTCGAATACCACCGCCGATGGTTAATGGAACAAAAACATTTTTGGACGTCTGTTTCAATACATCTAACATTGGGATATCTTCCAAAGGAAAATCTCTGAACCCAGTAATATTCAGGAAGGTAATCTCATCGGCCCCTTCTTTGTAATATCTTCCGGCAAGGTCAACCGGTTTGCCGAGATTCCTGACGTCGCCGTTTTCTCTGACATCGTATTGATCACCCTTTGTAACCACCAAATCCCCCTGGTCGTTTGATCGGACATCAAGACAAGCAATGATCCTTTTGGCCAGCCGGGTTTCTTGGGAAACATAACCCAATTCCGTTTGTTCACCGGCGGATTGAATAAAGTTTTTTAATATTTTTATTCCAGCATTTCCACTCTTTTCCGGATGGTATTGCGTTGCCGTGATGTTTTTCTTTTGAATACTGCTGACAAACTCTAAATCATAGTTGGTGGTGGTCAGGACAACGGAATCGTCCTGGGGTTCAACATAGAATGAATGCACAAAGTAAAATTTTTCATTTCCACGCAATCCCTTAAATATTCGGGATGGTTTTTTTATGTTGACGCCGTTCCATCCAATATGTGGAACCGAAAGATCGATATCGAATTTCTTGACATGCCCCGGAATGAAAGCCAATCCATCCGTATCCGGGGCTTCTTCACTTTTTTCAAACAGGGCGTGCAAGCCCAAACATATGCCGAAGAATGGTCTGCCGGAGTTAAGGTAATCCTTTAATGGATCCACATAATTTTTTTGATACAGAATCCGCATCATACTGCCGAAGTTGCCGACACCGGGAAAAACCAGCTTTTCAGCGGACAAAATATCATCCGTATCAGAGACAACCTTAACGTTTTCTCCAAGGCTTTGAATGGCATTGATGACGCTTCTGACATTGCCGGCGCCGTAATCTAATAAGGTGATCATGGGTTGTTCCTGTTTTCTTTTTGAATCGGTCGGGAAACTGTATTGTGATTTTTAATACCCCGACCGCTTGTTGAAGCGTAGCGAAAATCCCGTCTAAACGGGGCAGCGGAGCGCTTCATTATTTCAGCTTAAAATAAGTGCGCCCAATGATCAAGTAACATTTTAAAAGATCCTGAGCATCGATTCGACCCTTTGAAAAAATTTGGCCAGGTTAGACCTGATTTGGCATACAATCTATCGGTATTCAGTGAATTTGCCCTTTAAAATCCATATCATCGCTTGGCCTGACCCGGAATTCATTGAAAAATCGGTCAGTTTTTTTGCACATAAATCCGAAAGAATTAAAGTCGAATCATGTTAATAGATTACAGGATTCCCAAGACCTACCTTATTGACATTTTTTCTTAAGTGAGCATTTTAATACTACAAAGTGGTATGTTTCGGTTTCGCCGAAATTTATCTCATTTCAGGTTTCAGATATTGTTATAAAATTCGGCATCTTAATAGAGGCGAGAAACGCTTTTTTATCGTATTTGAGGTTAGCCTTTGGAAAATCAGGGTTAGGTTTCAAAAGCATATCTTGTAGCGTCAGAGGGTCTTAAAATGTACTCAAAAATGAAATCTTTAGTGCAACAAAGAGTTGAATTGAGCGAAGAGATATTAAGGAAAATTCTTAAAAAAATTTCCAGCGGAAGGGTATCTGAGTTAGCCAATGACATCGGCCTACCGTATGATCTGGTATATAATCTGGTTCATGGGAGAATCAACTCCCTTTCAGCAGAGAATTATATGTTAATTTTTGGCGAAGAGCCTCCGAAAAATGCTGTAAAAAGAGTTAATGGCGCATATTTTAGAGGGATGGTTCAGTTGTGGTTATACTTGAATGTCGATGTATCAGAAGCAGATCTTTATAGGGAATTTTATCGAGATAAAAATTTTAAAAAGGTAGATTATAGAATTTTTAGTGAGGTTATACAGACCGTTGATAAAAATATAGAACGAACCATGGAGCAGAGATTTATCGATCAGGGATTTGGTCGGTACGAAATAAGAGAAATGATAAAAGAACTTTCCTTAATGGAGACACAAGAGCGAGTCCTTTACAAAGATATAAGGCCGGTTTTGAGGTTTTTAGAGAAGACTCTGGAAATAAATCCGACGCGCATATTGAATCAGTGGTTTGTTCGCTATGAAGACGGCGAGCTAAAAACTGTAACAAAAAAAGTATATGATTATGCGCTAAACCTTAAAAGAAGAACGGAGAGTGCTTTACGTTCAGGTTCGAGATATGAGGTTGAAAAAATTCGAGAAGAAATCTACGGAAAAAAAGAAGGGTTTACACTGTTTTCCGAGATTGAAGACGAGTTGGAATTTTTGAGAAAATATGGCGCAAAAAATCCTAGACAATATTTGGGGCGAAGTATCAGTCACTATAAGAAGTTAAGACTAAAAAGAATTGCTTCCTGGAGGACTTTTAGAATTAAAAATGCGTGTCGTGATGTGATCGATAAGAATCCCGAACTCCCCCTGAAATCTCTTCCAAAATTTCATGGAAGAATAAGACTTAAAAAACTGCTGTCCGTTCTCAAATCATATTTAATTTCGAGGGCGATAAAAGATGAAGATGACATTGTAAAACTTATCTTAAAGCCCGCGTATAGCAAAGAAGAATATGATACAAAAGTATATGGATTCATAAGCATGAACAAAGCATCATATTTTTTAGGGATGAGTAAAACCGCTTTCGACGTGCTGGTTGCAGAACATCCTGATATATTCAGAAAAATTGGTGCCTATAACAAAGAATGGTATCTGCCGTATCTTTATTTAAAAAAAATCAAAGAAAAAAATGGATTTGATTTAATCAAAGCAAAATATGAAGCATTGGCGAAAGATCACAGAAAACCTTACCCTCCTGTTGATAAAACATGACACGGCATTCAGGTTTCAAACGAAAAATCCCAACGACCCATGGTGAAGTCTAAACAAGCAATTGCGTAAAAAACACCCAACAACAATAATTTTGTTTAGGCCGAACCTGCAAGCATTTCCATAAATTTCTGCTGCATTGTTCGGGTGACTTGCATGCGGTCGTGGCCTTTGCCCAATCGTTGTCCCAAGAGTTTGCCTGCATCGGCCGCAGCCTGCATCACTTCCGATTGCTTGGCCACGTTGGGAATCATGTCCTCGGTAATCTTTATCCCCTCACCGTAGAGCATGTAGGGCACACCCACCTTGCAGGTTTCCCCATAGCCACATGAGAAACAGGACGCCGCCCCCTGGCCGGTTACCTTGGATACGGTTTCGATAAAATTGTACGCGAAAAACTTTTCGATCTCATCCGCCGGAAACTGGCCCGAAGTGCCGCCGACACCTACTGCAACTCCCAGTTTCCCCCAGAGGATGTCGCCTTCCTGATGCCGGAATTGAAACCAGCGTTCCAGGAAAGCATGGGTGGTGGCATTGAGAGTTGAATAGTAGTTGGGTGCTCCGATCACATAGGCATCCGCATCAACCACTTTGTCACGAAGCTCCGCCAAATCGTCTTCTACTTTACACACATTGTCCTTTACACAACCGAGGCATGCAATGCACCCGAATATGTTTTTCCCTTTTAAAGAGATCCGTTCATATTCATATCCGGTATTTTCAAGTACGGTTTGAACCAGTGTATTTACTCCAGATTCTTTTTCGCTGCGCGTACTGCCGGTGATTCCAAGTATTTTCATGACTTCCTCCTATGGACCGTTGAAAAATGTTCCCTAACTTATCAATATTCAATTCATTTCAAGCTTGTCCATCTTTGGTATCGATAACCAAAGCGGCCATGCTTGTTCCATGGATGGTAGGTATTACCCGTTATTAACTGATACATTTTATCATATTGACCTTTACATTTTTACGCTTATATTTAAAATGTTACAACAAAACAAACACCAAAAACCCTGGAACCCGATAAAAAATACGGGTTGGAAAGGAGATTGCTATGAATTTAAAAGAATACTTTGAAAATACAAAGGGTCTTGGCGTAATTGCTACCGCCGACGGCGACGGGCGGGTGGACACGGCAATTTACGCAAGACCCCATGTCATGGAAGATGGTTTACTGGCATTCATCATGCGGGATCGGACAACGCACACGAATATCCAGGCCAATCCCCATGCCTCGTATTTGTTTAAAGAAGACGGTTCCGGATATCAGGGGAAACGTCTATATTTGACGAAGGTTAAAGAGGAAGAAAATCCCGAGATCATTGAAAGCCTTCGTCGAAGAAGCTACCTGTCGGATAAAAACAGGAAAGAAGCGAAGTTTCTGGTCTATTTTAAGGTGGACAAAGAGCGCCCTTTGATCGGTGATTGAAGCGCGGGCCAAAATTTAGCATTTTCCAACAATATGTTTCGATTGGGTCCCTTGCGGTCGCAATTTCGGTAAATTTCAGGTGCCATAGGATAATTTTGCGGCTGAGAAAAAATGTTATTGTGAGTAAGACGATAGATCATATGCAGCGAAGTCACATCCGGTATTAGACACAGCAGCATAAAAATACTCTTCGAATTTAGCTATCCGTTTAATTGTTTTTTTAAAGCCGCATAAATTCTTTCGTAGTTGGGAACAGATAAACCATATTTCCCGGCTTCACGGACGATGTACCCGGTGAAGGTCTCCACTTCCGTGTTTTTACCTTTTTCAAAATCCATCTGCATCGAGGTTTTTAAATCAGGGGGAAAGGTACTTACTTTTGCGATGATTTCTTTTCTGATATTTTTCGGAAGTTCAATCCGTTTTGCTTCGGAGACGCGAAATACTTCCGTCAGGAGATCATCCAACAGCGCTTTTCCTATGTCACTATCGATAACGCCGCGCATTGTCTTGCCCAGAAAAGTGGTTGCAGTGGCAAATGCAGAGATGAGAACGTATTTTTCCCATACAACATTTTCGATATCTGTTCTGTATTGGGCATCTATATTTGCTTCTTTTAAAACATTTTCTATATTTTTTGCGTCTGTTTCATCATCGGGATCATTTCCAAAAAACAGATTGCTAAGGGAACCTGCTTGTTGAACCACACCGGGGCGGACGATATGCGCCCCGATGTATACGCATCCGTTAAATATTTTTCCTTTATTCAGAACCGTGCTCAGCCGGTCGGCGTTGTCCACGCCGTTGAGCAAAGAGATAACGACGGTATTCTCATCGATGAAAGGTGAAAGCAGTTTGGCGCTTTCTTCGAGACCATAGGCTTTCACACAGAAGATGACACCATCAAATATTCCGCAGCCGGCCGGATTGTCTGTGGCCAAATCGGGTCTGACGGTAAACGTCTCTTTTTCCGTGATAAGGCTCAATCCATCTTTCTTTATGTGTTCGAGGTGGTCTCCCCGGGCAATGAACACAATCTCCACATCCTCATCGTCCGAATACCGTTTTGCCAGCAGTCCGCCATAATATCCACCCACACCCCCGATTCCCACGATTGCTATTTTCATCTGCATTTTTCTCCTATGTTTGTTTAACCGATTCGCTCTTCTTCAAAGAGCTTCAGGTTCGTTTCGAGCATGGTTCCCTGCATCAAATCGTTCATGGCCTCATAATAGTGCGCTTTTTTGATACCGGGAATGAGTTTGTATCGGTCGATGTTGGCCAATACAACCATATTCTGCATGCGGGCGTCCTTGAGACCGGCTTTGAATACGCATATTTCTCTGATGTCTCGTTGTCTGCATGTGCGTCGAATCATTTCCCCGGTGGCCGGATCGGCAGCATCAATTCGGACTTCCAGGGGCTGCCATGCGGTGTCGTAGTAGATCAGGGTGCCTTTGTCTTTTAAAGCCGAATTCATGGCTCGAAGTGCTTCATGACGCTCAAGGGCCACCACCAGATCCGCCTGATTCCGGAAAATCAGCGGGGAAAAAACATTTTCGCCAAATCTCAAATGTGAAATCACAATGCCGCCCCTTTGTGCCAGGCCGTGAGTGTCCACGGCTTTTACCTTAAGCCCGGCATGATCTGCGGCCCTTAAAAGGATTTCACTTAAAAGACCGATTCCCTGACCACCGACACCGGTCAGATATACGTTGAATGACTTCATGAATTTCCTCGATTTTCTTGGACCTAAGTTGAATGTTATAGTTTCGATATATTGTAACTTTTCATTAGGTTTTTGTAAATCGCGCGCCGATAATAACATGTTAAAGATCCGGAACTGTCATGAAAGTGAGTCTGAAAAAAAGCAGCCTATCCTTTTCATAACATTTTCTGGAAAAGGGTTATATCAACTTGGGCATTGAAATTGCTTCGGACGGACACGTCTGGACGCAGGATCCGTCACCGATACAAAGATCCGGATTGATTTCGATTCGTCCGTCTCCCATTTGTGTGAATGTGGGACAGCCGAAATTCCGGATGCATTCATAAAGACGCTTACATTTCTCTTGATCAATATCGACCCTTCTCGGCTGGTATCCGGGTTTTCGGCGCTGTTCCCTGGTGAACTTTAGCATGCACGGATGACGGGCGATTACCGCACTAAATTCGTTGATTTTTAAGGCGTCCTTGACCATCTCGGTCAGCTTGGTCTGCTGGTAAGTATCTATTTCATATATGTGTTTGACACCAAGGCCTTCTAAAACCCGGCGCAGCGGGATTTTGTCCGTCGGTTCATTAAAGTTACGTCCTGACGCCGCATGATCCTGGTGACCGGTCATGGCGGTGGTTCCGTTTTCCATCAGGATGAGGGTTACGTTGTGATTGTTGAACACGGCGTTGATAATTCCGGGCAGACCGGCATGGAAGAAGGTTGAATCTCCCAAAAACACCACCACCTTACGCGTATCGTTAAACAGTGACAAACCCGAACCTATGGCGGTGGAGGCGCCCATGCACATCAATAGCTCTCCTACCTGATACGGTGGGAGAAATCCGAGGGTATGGCAACCGATGTCCGCCACCGTAATATCGGTATCGTCAAGTGCTTTTTTGATGGCGTGAAATGCACTTCGATGTCCGCATCCCGGACACATTTGGGCCGGGCGTTTAGAGACAGAAGGAGAAAGGTCTTTTGGTGCATCCATGGGCGCAAGGAGATCGGGCCATGTTTTCTCGAGAATTTTAAACACCTTGTCCGGGGTATACTCTCCGATCCAGTCTTCAAGATCCATTTTTCCGGAAATTTTGGTGGATAACTGCCGGTCATATGCGAGTTTTATGATTTCCTTCTCAATGACGTTATCCAGTTCCTCGACAATTTTTACCTCGGCATGAGATTTAAGAAATGTATCGACCACTGTTTTAGGGAGTGGATAGATGATACCGAGTTTTAAGATATCGGGTTTGTTGTCCGCATTCTCGAGGACATCCATTACGGATAAGAACGGCAGTCCCATGGTAATAATACCGCGAGTTTTGTTTCCATGGTCAACAATTTGATTTAAAGGAGATTGGTCTACATCGTTTTCCACGGCTTGAAGGCGTTGCAGCGCTCTGCGTTTCATGGGAAACACATTCTCAGCGATAGGAATATAAGGGCCGTTTTTGGTGTCAAAGCGCGAAGTTTTATCCAATGCCTTGGGATGCCAGCCCTGGAAATCGATCTTTTCCTTGGCATGGCAAACGTGAGTGGTCAGTCGCAAAATGACAGGCATACCCTTATCACAGGAGAGTTTTGCGGCTGCTTTATAAAATGTGTAAACTTCCGTTGCCGATGCCGGTTCAAACACCGGCGTGTAACTCAGGCAGGCATAATGCCGGTTGTCCTGTTCGTTTTGTGACGAGTTGGCCCCCGGATCATCTCCCAGCACGATGACGATTCCGCCGATAATGTTCATCAGACTTAACTGCACGAATGTGTCCGCGGCAACGTTGAGCCCCACACTTTTAAAAAACACCGTGGACAGATGTCCATTAACGGCTGCACCGTAGGCGACTTCCGTGGCCACCTTCTCGTTGATGGAAAATTCAAAATAAAACGGCCGATCTTCCTTTGGAATGGCCCGAATGGCTTCTGCGATTTCCGGGGTCGGCGAACCAGGATACGAGGTGACCACACGGGTATGAGATTCAATCATGGCCCGCACAAGGGCTGTATTGCCCATAACGATTTCCGAAAAGGGTACCTTTTTCAGCAGTATTTCTCCAAGTGTTTTCATGAGGATACTCCTTGGTTGATTGGGGATGGATCGAGAGGGTCCGAGTTATCTTAGTTTTATCGTTTCCAGGTATTCCTTCACTCTACCAATGGTTGAGATGAACATTTTTGAACCGGTCATGAAGGTGAAGATATCATCGACATTCCCGCAGGTCCTGGCAAACTCGGGCCCAATTACGATCGCAGGCTCAGGTGCGTCGGGTTTTTGGGCCATGGCTTCCACATACATATCGAGCCGGTTTTTTAGTATTTGAAAATAATCGATATCATGACCGATCATGAGTTCGGTTGTTGTAGACAGTTGCTGCGAAAATTCATAAACCGCCATCCAGAAAAGCTCTAAAAGTCGATCCTTATGAGGGCTGTTTTCCAGATAATATGATATGCTCCACCCCACACTGATAATCTTTAATATCTGAAGTTCGTATTCAACCGTGCCGCGCTTGATGTTCGCTTCTTTTGGGAGGTGTCCCATAAGCCATTTTATGTCTTCCCGTTCAATGGCAAAATTGAACAGATCATCTCGGACTTTTTCAATTTCTGGTTTTTTTTCTTCTGAATTTTCCATGATTCACCCAATCCGGTTATGGCATTTCTTCTCTTTTAACATGTTTTGCATTGTAAATGGTTGTCATCTACTCAATAGAGATGATGATTTTTCTGTTCTTTTTGTGCTCTTCTATCTCGGCCAGAGTTCCCAATGGTTCTTCGGTTTTTGAGATGTCAATGATTTGATCAAGGTCGATACCCAGATCGTCAAGAATCTTTATGGCCTTGCGCGGTACCAATTTTGACGCTACTTTAATGACTGCAAGGGGAACCTTCATGGTTGTGTCTGGTTTTTCGTCATTGTTTTTAAAAATCCTGATTTTCAACTTTAACATAGATGCGTTCCTTTTTATTTTAAATTCAATTCAAAAAAAAGTGCGCCTTCAATGGGATTGAACCGATAGGCCTCGATCGGTTTGAATCCCAATGCATGATACAACATATTTGCATGTTCCATTGAAGGGATCGTATCAAGCCTCATACGTCCATATCCCATGTTTCTGGCAGCTTTAATGGCGTTTTCTGCCAATAATTTTCCGACCTTTCGTCCTCTGAAATTCGGCCTTACATACAGGCGCTTCATTTCACAAATACCCTCTCCTAAATCGCGAAGGGCCACACAGCCGATGGGCATATTTTCAGAAAGGGCAATATATAAACAGCCCTGTGGAAAAGAATATTGTCCCGGAAAATCAGCCAGTTCTTGATCAAAATTTTGAAAACCCAAATCAAATCCCAATGATTCAGCATATTCCTGGATTAATTCCTTTGCGTTGTCAATCAATTCCTTTGTATTTGCTTCAACAATTTTAACCATGATTCGACGTGTTATTCCGGATATTCCTTAAGTTTTGCGTGCCATCAACCGCTTACCCCAACTCCTGAAATTGCCGACGTATTGTTTTCGTGAACATGGGTCCATAGGTTTTCTCTTATGAATGTTCCCCCCTGATTGGTGGTAAACAAAATTGGAAAAATAATTTTTCCAGCACCTGAACCGCCCTCCAAGTGTCACAATTATAGGCACTTTGAATATGATTACAAGATATCTTGTTGTATGATGAACTTTTTGGCCAAAATTGCCGTGTATTTTATTTCGTAGATTGAGGTTTTACAAGAAAAAGCTGGGGCAATGAGCATACACGGGCTATTTTAAACATAAGATCAAGCTTTTCTTTCGTCACCGGGGCCGGCAGTTCGTAAGAGCCAACTTGCAGTGGTTCACCGAAACTGTATCGCTGACAGGTGGTTATAGCAGTTGCCAAAAATATGTTCCGATTGAATTGATAACGCTCACAATTTGCCATAAACCGCCGGATAATTTCGTTTAGGTCGGGAAGCTGTCTGAGCAAATTAGAGCGCGTTAAAGAGAACATCTTCACAGTTTTTCAAATTAGAAAATAAAATCAAACGACGACACGATATTCTAAAAA
>JBFESJ010000090.1:0-13373 GCA_041548585.1 Desulfobacterales bacterium
CATCCGTATAACGGATATAACGGAATCGAAGATGTTGGAGAGACAGCTGATACAGAGTGAAAAAATGGCCTCTCTCGGTGTTCTCATCTCGGGGATTGCCCATGAGATTAACAACCCGAACAATTATATTTCCGTCAACATTCCGATCTTAAGAGATTACCTGAATATCGTGATGCCCATCGTTGACGAATATGCCCAAAATCACCCGGAAATGGAAATATTGTATATGCCATATGCTGAATTCCGCGAAGATATTTTTGAACTTCTCGACAACGTTCAGCACGGATCCAGACAAATCAATTCGATAGTTAAGGATTTAAAGGTTTTTTCAGCGGTGGACAAAGATAAAAAGATTGAAAAAATTGATCTGAAACCGATGATTGAAAAAGTCGTTTCGTTTTGCGAGAGCAAGATCAGAAGAAACGTAAAAACCTTTAACGTTCAAATACCGGAAAACTTGCCTGAGGCGCCGGTTGAATCGCAATTATTGGAGCAGATACTGATTAATCTTTTAATCAATGCCGCCCAGGCGTTTGATAAACGCCTTGATGAAAATTCAGTGGTTAATCTATCTGTTTCCATGGATGATGTAAAAGAACATCAACTGATCATCGAAGTCAGCGATAATGGCAGCGGTATGGACGAGGGAATCATGGAGAGAATATTTGACCCTTTTTTTTCCACAAAGTCTTTAGAAGAAGGCACCGGTCTTGGAATGTATATTGTCCATAATCTCATCGAGAAAATGGGCGGACAGATTGAAGTTGAAAGCAAGCTGGGGCAGGGGAGTAATTTTAAAGTCATTTTGGATATCGGGGCTTAGTGCTCTATTCATAAATACGGTGACGTATTTTTATAAAGACAACGATCCCTAAACCACTCAAACAGTACACGCTTTGAAAAAAAAATATCCATTCCGCTGATTGATAGGTGTTTACAATAAAAACTACCCGGCCTCTCAGTTAATTGGGGTAAAATAAGTGAGTCGTCTCCAACTAAATTGGAGAAGAACCAGGAAGAATAACCAAACACGAAATAGGAGAAACCCCCGATATCAATATTTTTAGTGTTTTCGTGCTTTCGTGATAAACAAATCCTGTTCGGGCATGGCATTCCCCGCTTTCGGGGTTTGTCCGAGTCAGGTCCCGGAGGTTATTTTGCAAAACCGAATCATCGCTATAGACGACGATCAGATCTTTCTCAAAAGCATCAAAAGGGGCCTTGTCACTTCCGGCTTTAAATTCATAACCCTTGAAAATGACCCTGAAAAAGCCGCGTCAATTTTTAAAGAAGGCCAAATATTTGATGTTGCCCTGATCGATGTATCTATGCCCGGCATGGACGGTCTTGAAGTTCTTGAAAAGATAAAGAAGAGCAGTCCTGAAACGGAATGCATCATGATCACGGGTCTCGATGAAGCAGCGACTGCGGTCAGCGCCATGAAAATAGGGGCCTACGATTACCTGGTAAAACCCGTAGAACGGGATGATCTTATATTGTCCATCAACCGTGCTCTGGAAAGAAAACGGCTGTTTAACATTGCGGACATCGGCAAGGGAAGTCATCCGCCTGAACTTTTGCACGAAGATGCCTTCAAATCTATTGTCTCCGGATCGGCAAATGTTTTGAAAATATTAAAGGAAGCCGAACTCCATGCGGCCAGCGATGTTCCCGTATTGATTACCGGAGAGAGCGGAACCGGCAAGGAGTTGCTTGCAAGGGCCGTCCATGCAGCGAGCCCCAGAGCGAAATCTGTGTTTACGCCTGTCAACATGGCCTCGCTGACAGGTGCCCTGTTTGACGCCGAATTCTTCGGCCACACAAAAGGCGCCTTTACAGGGGCAGAAACAGACCGGCCGGGTTATCTGGAGCACTCGAGCAAAGGCACATTGTTTCTGGATGAAATAAGTAACCTGCCACTTGAGCTCCAGGGAAAGCTGCTCAGGGTATTACAGGACGGTGAATACCTGAAGCTCGGGACAGACGCCCCCCGGAAAACGGATGCCCGTTTTATTGCCGCAACAAATGAGGACCTGGAAAAGTTGATGGCCAAAAAGCTGTTTCGCAGGGATCTGTACTACCGCCTCAAAGGCGGGTGGCTGCACCTGCCGGCACTCAGAGAAAGAAAAGAAGACATCCCTGTACTTGTCAGCTATTTTTTAAACGAGTTTCTGGGTAAAGATAAACATCCAGGTATAGAAGAAGACGCCTTGTCGTTGCTTTTCAATTATGATTATCCGGGTAATATTAGAGAACTCAGATCGATGATCAAATCGGCCGTGAACCTTGCCCAGGGACGAAAGATTTCTAAAATGTTCTTTCCGGATACGATTCGAAAACAAAAACCAAAGAAAAAACCGGTGCATCAGCCGGGAACAGAACCGGTGGTTCCCCTTGCTCAAATGGAAAGGTCCTATATCCTGAAAGTCTATGGTCAGGCCGGAAACAACAAGTCCCAAACCGCGAGACTTTTGGGCATTGCCTTGAATACCCTCCGAAAAAAACTCAAATCCTACGGGGTAGCGTAATACCTGAATCTTGCATATGAAAGCCTCTAACTCGTGCAAAATTCAAGTAATACACCGGTCAATTACAGGTTGTCAAATATTGCACAGGTTTAATATAACGATATGATAATATAAATAATATTGTATTTTAGTATTCAATTACTGCGTACCCGGACCGTCCTGCTTCATCCATTTCAAACAGTGCTTTGCCGAACGTTTTCCCGATCTATCCTATTGATTTGTCGTTATTTATTTTCTTAAGCCAGGCATTCTTTCTAACTGGCATGTTTTGTGCTCTTTATTAAATTTGAATTCCCCGCTGCTTGTTGGAGCGAAGCGGAAATCCCGCCTACCGGGGTCGGAACGCAGCGGCGGATAAACCCGCCAGAGGCGGATAAACCTTTCGCTTACTTGTCCGCCTATGCTGTGTGGCGGATTAGATCCCGAAGGTAAACCTTCGGGAGTTTCATAAAATCGTTACACGATTTTATTTAAAGTAAATCGGGTAAAAGAGAAAGGTGTTAACCATGAATTATGCAAGCAACATCGAAGATCAATTCAACGGCCGTCAATTTCAAGATCATGATAACCTGCCGTATAAAATCTTTTCCGGGCATCAGAATATGATACCCGGGGTTCTTAAAAAGAATGGGGTTCATCGAAACACACCCGGGACAATTGTGTCGTTCAAAAACACTGCAGATTCAGACCACCGGAACGCCGGAACCAAAACACCGGCGGGTTGTTCAAAAATAATCGCTCGGAACAGAAAGATGATCGATGTTTTTCGGCAGATCATCACTGTTGCCGAATATAATTATCCTGTTCATATTTTCGGTGAAACCGGTACCGGCAAGGAACTCGTTGCTGAAGCCATTCATGAGGCCAGCCCCCGCAGAAAAGGTCCTTTTGTACCCATCAATTGTGGCGCTCTGCCCGAAAGTCTTATCGAAAGTGAACTTTTCGGACACGTAAAAGGCTCTTTTTCCGGTGCAATCCGTGACAGAAAGGGACGATTTGAACTGGCCGACGGCGGCACAATTTTTTTGGATGAGGTTGCCGAGCTGTCAAAGTACATGCAGTCAAAGCTTTTACGTTTTCTTCAGGATGGAAAATTTGAAAAGGTGGGTGGAGAAAAAACAGTCTCCGTAAATGTAAGAATTATCAGCGCAACCAACAAGGACCTTAAAAAAGAAATGAAGAAGAACAGATTCAGGGATGATCTGTATTACAGGATTAATGTTGTACCGGTTCATCTTCCGCCACTTCGTGAGCGCAAAAGCGATATCCCACTTTTGGTTGATCATTTTTTAGAACAGGCCACCAGACAGTATAACCGGAGCCCGGTCGCGGTCTCTGATGAAGCCATGGTATACCTTGCGGAATATCCATGGCCTGGAAATGTTAGAGAGCTTCAGAATGCCATTCAGCATTCTTTTGTCAAAAGCAATGGTGTTGAAATAACACGCGATGATCTTCCAATGGAGATTAATGACACCCACCTATATATCAATATAAACACCACGTCACGCAAACTCGATGTTAAGCGCGTTGAATTCGCAATGGAAAAAACAGGGGGGAACAAGGCCAAGGCTGCGAGGCTTCTTAAGGTGGGGCGGGCAACCCTTTACCGATTTTTTAACGAACATCCTGATTTACAAGAAAGTTTCTGCACATAGGCTGAATATTTCACGCGCCTGATGCGTTCATTACTTATAATGGAAAATTTATCAACCCGTTAATAATTAAAGCATAACCCATGAATACATACGGAAAGTAAGGCATGAAGACAATCCTTATTGTTGATGACAAAAGAGTGCAGCTTAAAACCCTGAGAAGGGGTTTGAGAACCAGGGGATACCGGGTCGTCGAAGCCATAAGCGGCAAGCAAGCTCTGGAACACCTCGGAAAGGACGAAAGGATTGATATTGTTTTAACCGATTACACCATGCCGGAAATGAACGGAATAGAGCTTCTGCAAAAGATTCGCGAAACCAATAAAACCATACCTGTAATCATAATGACGGCTTACGGAGACAAGGATCTTGTAATCGAGGCCATGCATTTTCGCTGTAACGGATTTATAGACAAGCCCTTTGATATGGATGAACTTTTGGCGATAATTCACAAATACAATCATTAACCCCGACATCGCATAAACAACCGGACGGGTATTTAGAAAAGGAGGACTTATGATTGCTTCTCCGTGTAAAAATTGTCCCAAGGAAAATCTACCGAAAACAGCTTGTGCCAAAGACTGTCAATTGCTGGAAGCCGTACAGAATCTTCAGAAAGCCGCTGAAGAAAGCGGTGTTTCAAGCAGACAAGATTATGTTGAAGATATTGGATATTCCACATCGTTGCCTGATAACCGCTCAGTTGTTGAACGCACAGGTATCCAATATTTCTGATTGTGGTTGTGACCTGGGTAAATCGCAATATATATACACCTGTCGAAACCGGTGACAATTTACCCTCAAATAAAATCAGCGACGAGGATGTAATCTTTGATGATAGAAACATTAAGAAAAATTTTTGAAACCACCCCTGACACATCGGAAATCGTATTAAAAGGTAAATGCTCAGACTGCATGCACGAAACAACAATTAAAATTACACCGACATCAGGAGGATTTGGATTGCAAGGCGGCACTTTATTTGAATATTCAGCGAATGATTATTTGATAACGTGTTACAATTGTTTACAAGTTAACTCAAATAAGCCCGATATTGAAAAACTACAAAGGCGTAATTTCCAATTTCTTAAGATAGCGGATTTGTACCGTTAACGTTGAAAAATTAAAGCCCGTAGTTTATTGCGATTTCGCTTTTAATTATTCCAAAGATCCGGGTGCTTGATAATGTTTAATCACATCTTCATGTTTGATGACGGTGATTGCTCGCGTTGCCCCCTGACATCCGGAAGAGATAACGTGCCGCCTTTTTATTCGTGAGCGCAATTCGATCGGATGCCAGCCTTCCTTTTGCCCGGTGAATTTTTAGAACATTGTGCCGAATGATGTTCTAAACGATCCTTATCTTTCTAACCTCCTTATTTCCCAAGGCAATAGTTAATCCTTGACACTCAACTTTTCCTTCGCCTATATATGAACCTTCATGTTTGCGGACGGATTTCTATGACTTGACCCGGTGTGGTTTTCTGCTCAACCAATGGTTTGAATCAAGGAGGGAAACAATGATGAAGAGACTATCGATAATTTTGACTGCAGCGCTTTTTTTTACAGCCACCGCGGCATTTGCCGGGACCGTAAAAATCGGCATGATCACCACCCTTTCCGGTGGGGGCAGTGCGTTAGGTATTGCCGTTCGGGATGGATTCAAGCTGGCCATGGACCATGAAGGCGGCAAACTCGGGGGTTATCCGGTCGAGTTGATCGTCGAGGACGACTCCCGAAAGCCGGACAAGGCAAAACAAATTTCCGACCGATTTATTAAGCGGGACAAAGTAGATATCATGACAGGTATCATCTGGTCGAACCTGGCCATTACCGTCGTTCCCAAGGCCGTACGCACAGGCGTTTTTTATATCAGCCCCAACGCGGGCCCTTCGCTCCTGGCCGGGAAGGGCTGCCACGAGAATTATTTCAATGTTGCATGGCAAAATGACAACCTCGACGAGGCCATGGGACAATATGTGAAAGATAAGAACTTTAAAAAAGTCTTTCTCCTGGCGCCGAATTATCCGGCGGGCAAGGATCACCTCAAGGGCTTCAAGCGTTTTTATCCGGGCAAACCCGTGGCCGAGGTGTATACCAAGCTCGGGCAAAAGGATTATGCAGCGGAAATCGCTGCGATTCGCAGCGCCAAACCGGATGCGGTGTTCTTCTTTCTACCCGGCGGAATGGGAATCAGCTTTATCAAACAGTACAACCAGGCCGGCCTGACCAAAGAAATCCCTCTGTTCGGCCCCGCGTTTTCTTTTGACCAGACCATCTTGAACGCCGTAGGAAAGGCGGCACTTGGGGTCATGAACTCCTCGCAGTGGAACAAGGATATCGACAATCCTGCCAACAAAAAGTTCGTTGCCGATTTCGAAAAAGCATACGGACGTTTGCCCTCTTTATACGCCAGTCAGGGGTATGACGCCGCACGTCTGATTGCCAGTGCCATAAAGGCCGTAAACGGAGACATGTCCAAAAAGGACGCCTTCCGGGAGGCGCTTCGTAAGGCCGATTTCGAGTCGGTTCGTGGATCTTTCAAATTCGGGCCCAATCATCATCCTGTTCAGGATATCTACATCAGGGAGGTTGTCATGGAAGACGGCGTTTTAACGAACCGGATCGTTACCAAGGCGTTTACCAACCACTCCGACGCCTACGTCGGCGAGTGTAACATGCCGTAATTGTTGACATGAACTTCTTACTTTTTTGCCAACAATTCCTTAACGGCCTGCAAGCGGGGGTGATGCTTTTTTTAATGGCCTCGGGTCTGACACTCGTGTTCGGCATCATGAATATGATCAACCTGGCACACGGGTCGTTTTTTATGGTCGGGGCCTATTTGTGTGCCACGGTTTTTCAGAAAACGGGCTCCTTTATCCTTGGTGTTCTTGTGGCGCTTCCCGGTGCAGCACTGGTCGGGGGTGTCGTAGAGATCTTCACGCTTCGGGCGCTTTACGACCGTGACCATTTGGATCAGGTTCTTGCAACTTTCGGCTTGATTCTCTTCTTCAATGAACTGACCAAAATTATTTGGGGACCGCGGGCCCTTTTTTTGGATGTGCCCCAAGCGTTATCCGGCACCATCGAAATCATCCCCGGCGCACCCTATCCGGCCTTTCGATTGGCCATTATCGCCGTGGGAATCGCGGTTGCCATTATCCTCTATCTTCTGATCACCCGGACGCGTCTCGGCATGCTGATTCGGGCCAGCGCGACTCACCGGGAAATTGTGGGCGCCCTGGGGGTCAACGTCAAACAGCTCTACACCCTGGTTTTTGGTTTGGGTGCCTTGCTGGCTGCGCTGGCCGGGGCCATGGCCGGGCCGTTGCTGGCGGTGGAGGTGGGCATGGGTGAAGATATCCTGATACTGACCTTCGTTGTCATCGTAATCGGTGGGATCGGTTCCATTAGAGGAGCGCTTGTGGGGGCGATTCTTGTCGGTCTAATCGATACCCTGGGCCGGGCTTTTTTGCCGACCCTGTTCAAACTCTTTATGGACCCGGCCACAGCGGACGGTGTGGGTGCCTCCCTTGCCTCCATGGCCATCTATATCCTGATGGCCCTGGTTTTGGTCTGGAAGCCCAGGGGGCTGCTGCCGGCTCATGGTTAAATTTCAACCGACCCTAAAAACCTGTATCCTGACGGCCGGACTGGTGTTTCTAGCAGGCCTTCCCCCGGTTGCCAATGCACTGAATGCGTCCTTTTATATCGGACTGTTCAGCCGGATTCTGATTTACGCCCTGGCTGCCGTAAGCCTCGATCTGATCTTGGGGTACGGCGGTATGGTCAGCTTCGGACATGCCGCCTTTTTCGGGGCCGGGGCTTATGTGGTGGGCATCCTTGCCTTCCATGGCGTAAATGAATCAGCGCTGATGAACTGGCCCTTTATTTTGATAGGAACGGACAACGCCCTGATCTCATGGTCGGTGGCAACCCTTACGGCGGGCGGATTGGCGTTTGTCATCGGTGCCATCAGCCTGCGGACAAGCGGCGCATACTTCATTATGATTACCCTGGCTTTTGGTCAGATGATGTACTTTTTCTTTGTTTCCCTTGAAATGTACGGTGGTGACGACGGATTAAGCCTTTTGACGAGAAGCCGAATCGGCGGTCTGGATCTCGGAAATGACACAACTTTTTATTACATTTGTCTGGGCCTGCTGATCGGGTTTGTTTTTCTCTGTTCACGACTGGTGCATTCCCGGTTTGGAATGGTGATTCAAGGCTGCAAAGAAAACGAGCGGCGCATGGGTGCCTTGGGGTTTCCAACGTACCGTTATAAACTGGTCTGTTTCGTTATCGCCGGGGCCGGTGCGGGACTATCCGGCGCATTGATGGCCAATCAGACCGAGTTTATCAGTCCCGGACTCATGCATTGGACGGTTTCCGGTGAAATTTTGGTTATGGTAATCCTGGGCGGCACCGGGACGCTTTTCGGCCCGATACTGGGTGCTGCCGCACTTTTGCTTCTTGAGGAATTTCTTACCCGCTACACGGAACATTGGATGTTGGTGCTCGGCCCTGTTCTGATCTTGGTGGTGCTATTCGCCCGTCGCGGGCTATACGGATCTCTTTTGGAAAGGAAAACAAACCATGACTGAACCCCTGTTGACCGCCCGGAAACTCACCAAAACCTTTGGGGCATTAAAAGCCACGGATGAACTTTCTCTGGAGGTACAGGCCGGTGAGATTCATGCGGTCATCGGACCCAACGGCGCCGGAAAAACCACCGCTATCGGCCAGCTTTCAGGGGAGCTCAAGTCCGATGCCGGGGCCATTGTTTTTTTAGGGCGAAATATCACGGGACTTCCCGTACATAAACGGGCACAGCTGGGTTTGGCGCGGTCGTTTCAGATCACGTCGATTTTTATGAACTTTACGGCCCAAGACAACGTGGCCATGGCGATTCAGGTCCGTGACGGTCACTCATTTCGGTTTTGGAAACCTGCGCGCACCGATGGGAAATTGCGAGAACCTGCACGTAAGGTGCTAAAAGAGGTTGGTCTTGCCCATCGTGCGGATACCGTCGCGGCCAATCTCTCCCACGGTGAGCAGCGGCAACTGGAACTCGCCATGGCACTTGCCACGCGTCCTTCCCTTTTGCTTTTAGACGAACCGATGGCCGGTATGGGGCCGGAGAGTTCACGCCGGATGGTAGACCTACTTCAACGCCTCAAAGGAAGACTTACAATTCTGATGGTGGAACATGACATGAACGCCGTGTTCGCCCTGGCGGATCGCATTACGGTTTTGGTTTACGGCAAGGCCGTTGCGTCCGGGGGACCGGAGAGAATCCGAATGGATCCGGCCGTGCGACAGGCCTATCTTGGAGAGGAAGGTTGATGCTGCGGGTGACCGACATCGAGACCTTCTACGGAAGGAGCCAGGTTCTGTTCGGCGTCAGTTTGGAGGTTGACGCGGGAGAAGTCATCGCCATTATGGGTCGAAATGGAATGGGAAAGACCACCTTGGTGAGATCCATACTGGGATTAACACCCCCCAAATCCGGCAGCATCCGGTTTGAAGGTGTCGAACTTATGAGTCAACCCAGCTATGTTGCGGCAAAAAAAGGAATTGCATTGGTACCGGAAGGCCGGCAGATATTTCCGACGCTGACGGTTCATGAAAATCTGATGGTTACGGCCGCCAATCGAACCGAAGTAGAAGACCCCTGGACACTGGATAGGATTTTTGAGATGTTTCCAGCATTAAAAGAAAGGAAACATTCTTATGGCAACACCCTGTCCGGCGGGGAACAGCAGATGTTGGCCATCGGCCGGGCATTGATGACCAATGCAAAATTTATCATTCTGGATGATGCCACCGAGGGTTTGGCGCCGATGGTATGTGTTGAGATCTGGAACTGCATCCGGCATCTTAAGGAAACCGGGCAAGCGATACTCATTATTGACAGAAATCTGGACGCGTTGATGCGTATTGCAGACCGGCATTACATCATGGAAAAGGGGCGTTTTGTCTGGTCCGGAGACCCGGCCGAACTTGCCGCTGAGCCTGAATTGCGGTATCGTTATTTGGGGGTCTGATGATTATGAATAAATGATTTCAAAATTGTTTTGATCTATTTCATTAATACCCACCAATGGGTTTAAAAAAAGGTCTGTTTCCTGGCGGGTCATCACTGGAAATTCATAGTGTTTGTTCAAATAGGCCAATTCACCTTTAATCTTTGACCGCGCTTTTACAAAACTTAAGTGGTTGTTTAATCGTCGGTGAATAATTGCGTTGGCATAATCAACAATCGTATATTGTCTTGAACGTATTGAATCCCTGAAATTATTATCCAGCTCAAAGCCGATACTGTTTCTGCCGGCAGCCATTGCAGCATACATTGTCGTCCCGATACCGAAAAATGGATCTAAAACTGTATCTCCCTTGACAGAGAACATGTTTACCAGTCGATAGGGTACCTCAAACGGGTAAGCAGCACTTCTGTTTCTGACCTTATCATCAAAGAGGTTTTGTGAGATTCCCTTCAAATCCATCCAGACATCTGAATACCAAACGTTTCTTTCTTCCCAGAAAAATGCGCTTTCCCGTCGAATCTGTTTGTCGTTCAACGTTTTGAATTCTCTCTTTTCGCCTTTTCTTAAAATAAGGATATATTCGTGTTCGAGGGTTACATATGCGCCGGGCGGGAGCATGCCGGATCCCATAAATTTATTGGGGGCATTGGTCTGTTTTCTCCACAAAATGGCGGGTAGAGCGCCAAATCCCAGTTTGAGAAGATGCGACATAACCCGTGTGTGATTTTGATAAAGAGAAAAATTATTGTTCACGGTTCGGGTTGCATCCCCGATATTGATGCAGGCGATTCCGCCTTTAATCAAAATTCGATAAACCTCATCCCATACCGTGTCAAGAATCTTGTGCATGCGCTCAAAAGCATCCGGACCTTGGCCCTTTTCCAGCTTTTTGCCGATTTCCGGGTTTTGGCAATTGAACATTTCATCCCACATTTTGACCATGGGATATGGCGGCGATGTCACTACCAATGCGATACTTTCTGAAGGGATGGTGTTCATATGGTTCGAGTTGTTGAATATGATCTCATGGCTTGTTTTCATATAGGACCTCTGTTAATATCTGAATCTTGCATGAAAATTAATGAGAATATCTTTTGCCTACTTGATTTAAGAGGATATAAGCAAAAACTTTATCATCGTTCATTTTACCCGAAGGGTATACCTGTTTGCGCCAGGCAGGTGGTTGATGATCTTTTTTTCTCATCAATTTCCACCCAAAGCGCGAGCCGGAGGCTTTCATCTACTGCGTTATTAAGGGCTCGCAATAGTTCACTATGATTTCGCCCTTAAATGCCTCGCATATGAAAGCCTCCAACTCGAGCAAAATTCAGGTAATACCCTAAATGATTTGACGATATCTGTATTAAAGTGTATTTCACAGCGATAGGTATTAGTCAAATCGATCGTAAACTTAACACTACACTTTAGGTATTGAACAGCGATGCCGGAACCTATGGAAACGTCAGCAACAGCCGGTAGAAAAGTAACGCTTGTCGGTGTTCTGGTGAACACATTTTTAATTCTTTTGAAGCTGGTTACCGGGATATTCGGTAGCAGTCAGGCCCTGATCGCGGATGCGGTTCACTCCATTTCAGACCTTTTTACCGACGCCGTGGTTCTGATCGGGATCAAAATCAGCAACAAGCCTCCTGATAAAACACACCATTTTGGACATGCGCGCATTGAAACATTGGCGTCCACCATTGTCGGGATTGCGCTTGTCGGTACGGCACTGTACCTCGGTATAGAGGCATCTTTAACGATTTATCGTCACACTGAATACCACCCGACAACTCTGGCATTGTTCGGAGCCGGCGCATCTATTGTATTAAAAGAGGCGCTGTATCATTACACCATTCGCACCGGGCGACGCATCAAAAGCCAATTGATCGTGGCCAACGCATGGCATCACCGCTCAGACGCCCTCTCTTCGGTGGCAGTTTTAATCGGGGTTGCAGGAACTTTGATCAACCCCTCATGGCACATTCTCGATGCCTTCGCAGCCCTTCTGGTATCCTTTTTTGTTGTAAAAGTCGGTTTGGATATTCTAAGAGACACGTTGCGAGAGTTTACCGACACGGCGCCCCAGCCTGAAATCATCGGTAAAATAAGACAGTGCGCCTTGTCCGTGAACGGTGTTGTCGATACACATGATCTTAGGGTTCGAACTTCCGGAGGCAAGTATCAAATGGAAATACACATTGTCGTGGATGGTCAACTGACGGTTTTAGAGGGGCACGAGATCGCTAAGGCTGTGGAAAGTTGTCTGGTTGAGGATGTGGGGAATTTCGACAGTATTACCATACATGTGGACCCGGCGATCGATGTCCGTCCATAAATGATTTATTAGTCCTTGAAAACCTGGTCCTCCCCCGCAATGCGGGAGTCAGAGTTTTCCGGCTCTGCCTGAAGAATCGCTGGAAGAGTTTGAAGTGAACTATAGTTAAAAAAGGTTGTGCCCGTAGGCCCGTCATGCCGGTTTGCCCGTAATTTAATACCGGCCAACTGGCTAACCGGTTAACCGGCTAACCAGAGATAGGCACTTGTAACTTTTTCTGTTTTGATATCAAAGCCAGCATATCAGCAAAAAATGTCGATTAGTATTTGTACTTGTCAGAAACATTATCATGTCCGATCCGGGATTTTTATGCTGTTGAGGAGCTGTTGGAATTTTGTTGGCTTGCCTGTCGTTTCATGCTCGCAATTGCAATTGTGCCGAGGATGATAGCGCCGCCCAAAATGGTTCGTGATGCCGGGATCTCCCCGAGTAATACAAGCGCAAAAATGATTCCGTATACGGGCTCCAGACATGCGGTAATGCTTGCCAGCTGTGTTTTGATGTGAACGAGACTTTTGATAAACAGTGCATGGGCCAAGGCCGTGCAAAAAACCCCAAGAAGCGCCAGCAGGGCGAAATCCGTGGCTTGGAAGGTCAAATTTTCGAAGAATAAAAAAGGGAGCAATGTTAATGTTGCTATCCAATTTTGATACCAGACAATCACCATTGATGGATAGGTGCTGACATATTTTCGATTTAATATCGAAAGGACGGCAAATGTAAACCCCGACAGCGTCCCCCAAAATGCGCCTTGGGTGATATTGTTTTGAAAATCTAACGAAGGAATCACCAGGATCAATCC
>JBFESJ010000091.1:0-13315 GCA_041548585.1 Desulfobacterales bacterium
AAGGCTGGCGGAGTAAGGGCTTTGGTTCCCGTCAGCAAGAAAATAATTTACCCACAAACCATCTTTCTGATAATCAACCAATCCGGCCTCTTCAAGTATTTTAAGGTGCTTGGAGACACTCGGCTGGGAAATCCCCAGGGCATTTTGCAGCTCACAGACACACATCACTTTTTGCTGCAACAACTTCACAATTTTCACCCTGTTGGGATCCGAAAGGGCCTTCATTACTTTGATAAATGTTTTCATGCCTGCTCCCTATATTCATAAATTGGAATATAGGGCGTCATTGGATATGTGTCAAACACTTTTTTGATAAAATTTGTTAATAATTTTTGAAGGGCTTTATCGTGAGATAAAGAGCGGAAAAGCGTTTGATTATGGGGCGGTAGAATTCGTTAAAAATGAGAAGTCATCAAGGGAAGAGGATGACGCCTTTTCCCTTGATGATAGTAATTGGCTGTTAATAGGGGTGAAATTCCCGGATTCGATACAGAGGCTTGCCGGTCTTTTTATCCTGCTCCATGAAAAATTTATGGTATTCAATAACCTTAAAGATACCGGCAAACTGGTTGCAAACGGGGTGTCCGGCCTTGATCCAACCCACTATACCCTCTTTGTAGAGCCATACATTGGTATAACCGTATTCTACAAGTTTCTCGCCTACATAGCACTGTCTTTTTTTCGTTCGGCACCAGACCACAATTTTGGCGTTTTTGTCCTTGATCTTCTTGGGAAACGTGTACGCGTGTCCCGAATGGATATGATCGGTATAGGGAATGTGAAAGGCATAAAACTCCGGATGGGTTCGGGTGTCGATCAGATATGCTTTTTCCTTTCCGGCCATGACATCATCGTAGAGCTTTTTAAACTGGGCTACGTCGAGCTGGCGTTCTGCAGGAACAGACGAACATGCCTTCGACCACGCCTTTTTTTCACCGGCTTTGAGCATTTCCGAGTCATCGGCAAAGACAAGACCAATAGAACCAACAACAAATACAATAGCAAGTGCAATAATGAATGATTTCCTCATGGTATGACCTCCTAAACAATTGTTAGGTTGTTAAATAAAAACCCGCAATACCGAACGATTCATCACCTCCTCATCGTTTTGAGCTTTAGGTTGAATCATTATTAACTAGTTTCCATCCAGAAATGGCCCTTTTCCGCAATCTCTGCGTATGCCCTGTAAAATGTTTATCCCGTTGAATGCATAGCCTATTTCTCCGGGGTCAATCTAAGGAATTACTTGTTCCCACCCGAGGCGGGACGGGTAATTCCTTGATGTCTCTCGCTCAAAGTCCGGGATCTTCGACTTGACCTTGCGAAAAATTACTAATTTCTGCACTGGAAACTTAATTTGTGCCCAATATAGATTTAAGGATGAACCCTAACTAGTAAAATTATTTTATATCCGGAGGCTTGTCAAGCAGAGATTCCGAGTTTCCACGGAACATCATATCCAAGAGCGAAAACATCTAAAATCAATTTTTATACTTAGTTTCAAATGCTTATAAACTTAAAATAAATTTTTGTTTTGGGTCTACTCGGGTGATATCTTGTTTTAAAGTATTTGCAAAAGATTTAAAAATTCATCTTGTTTTAGATATACTGGCGGCATCTGGGCATTGACACGGATGTCACGGGGATTTTTCAGCCACTGTCTCAGTCCCTTTGAATCCCAGGATGTATTGTCTTTGAAGTTTTGGAAATAAAAATCGCTCATAAGCCCGGAAAGATTGGGGCCGATATCGCCTTGACCCAAGCCGCCGAATCGTGCGGTCAACACTCGGTGGCACGAACCGCAGCGATTGTCAAAAATGTTATCGCTGTCTTCTTTATCTTGTTCAAAATGAATGACCTGACTGATTTCACCGGACGTTGACGCATAAACAGCGCTTGAGTCCAAAATGGCGTTTACCAGGCGGGTGACATCCGTTTCTTGGAAATAAAAATCGGGCATAAATGTTGCCGGATTTTTAATGGCATCGGCCAGTCCTTCAGGCAACGTTTTTTCAAAAGAGGTGTCCAGATCCGATGCCAGCATGTTTCCTTTTCGGCCGGTCCGATGACATCGCCGGCATCCCGATCTGTTGATCAACCGGTGACCGTCTTGTACAACAGGGCTGTCCGGAAGTGTAAAACAAGCATATTCTCCTTGAATTAATTGATAATGGGCAATTTGGGTCCGGTCAGTTCTGGGGTCTCCCCTGTGACAGTCGACACAGAAAGCTTCGGTTTCAAAATGGGGAATATGACATTCTCGGCAACCTTTGTGGCCTTTA
The DNA here is from genome assembly GCA_041548585.1 of Desulfobacterales bacterium. Lineage (GTDB taxonomy): Bacteria > Desulfobacterota > Desulfobacteria > Desulfobacterales > UBA11574 > UBA11574. The sequence continues at coordinate 2,283 of JBFESJ010000091.1, forward strand.
AAAAAATATGGGCCGGTTGACCACAAAATGCCCAGTAAAATGGTTAAAATAGAGACACGAATGCCCAATTTTCCCCCCTAAAAAACCCAGCGATGATCGTTAATGCCAGGATTCCGAAAAAAATGATCAAGGTAACAATATTGATCCATTGCTGATCTTTGGGCAGCCATTTTGCTCGTTTGGCTTCCGAAATTCCCGGTAGAAAAGGCAGCAGTAAAAAGTAGAGGCCGATCAAGATGATAATATATACCATGTATTTTGAATAGCTTGCCAGTTCCTGAATCCAGAGAAAAAACCAGGCGGATTTGACAGGATTCGGCGTCTGGGTAATGTTCGCGGGTTCTTGCAACGGTGCAGGGATTACCATGGCCAATAACAGCAAAATGCCCACCAGCAACACCATGGCTCTTTTGATGATTCGAAAAAAATACAGCGAACTTGGTAAAAAATCTTTCACAGGTATGGTAACACCTCCTTGTTCTGGCGTATGCGATAAAAATGTAAAAATGAGAGCAACAATACGGCCACAGGGATGATGACAATATGGAGTATATAAAAACGCAGCAAGGAGATCGGCTGCCCGACACCGTCAGGCGCCAGAATATTCGCAACCGGTTCTCCGAGGGGAACTGTTTTGATCAGTTCCATTCCGGTTTGGGTTGCCCATAACGCGAGCTGATCCATGGGCAGAAGATATCCGGTATACGCTTCAAAAAGCGCCAGGCAGAGAAGGCAAAAGCCGACAATCCAGTTCAGTTCCCGCGGCTTACGATAGGCGCCGGTAAGGATAACCCTGAGGGTATGCAGGAAAATCAGTAACAAAAAAACGTGGGAGGCCAGACGGTGAAGACTACGAATGTATAACCCGGCCGGAACCGAGGATTCTAAAAAGAGAATTGAGCCGAATGCGCCTTCGGAAGAGGGCTGATAATAAAACAACAGGAGCAACCCGGTGGCGATGAGCACCATAAACGCCGTAAACGCCAGTCCTCCCAGGCAGAACGTATACGTGAGCCTGAGGTTTTGCCGGCGGACCATCCGGGGGAACAGATGTCGGATAAATTCGTTAAATAGACCGTTTTCGTTTTGCATCTTAAATCCTGAAAATATATACCTGAAAAACTGGGAAAAATATTTCTTATCACGAAAGCACGAAGATACGAAAACACGAAAAAATCAAAATTTAAATTTCGTGCTTTCTAAATTTCGTAGTTCGTGATGAATTTACGTCTTTTGAAATATCGACCTTTTACGAATTTAACAATATTATAGCATCATCGCCCTGTTCCTCGACAGACAGTTTTTTCAAAGACCGATCGGCCGGCCCCTTTTTGACCTCGCCGCTGGAGTTGAAAACACTGCCGTGACAGGGACAGGCAAATCCTTTGGAGGTAGCGCTCACCGTACAGCCGAGATGGGGACAAACCAAGCTGAGTGCCCGTACAGTGTTATTTTTTTTTATCGCGGCAATCTTTTTTTGTCTAAAGATTAGGGCACCGCCGCCTGGAACATCCGCTTTCTTAATTCTAAAAATCGCTTTTCGATGCGTTTTCCGGGGAATAAGAAACCTTGTCACAAGAGACAAAAAAACAACGGACAATGCCAGTATTTTTATCAGTTTGCGACGGCTTTTATGAGTCGTTTCCATTTTTTGACATATGCTTTCTTAAATTCAGGAGGTTTTGACGCCATTTTTTTAAAGCGCTCCGGCGTCATAAACGATCCGTTGCCGACGGCTTGCCCCTTTTGCGACCAGAACGATGCCAGTGACATGCCGTTTTTATGAAGCCGATAAATACGATCTTCTTCTTTTTCCAGAAGAAATCTTTCGGGATTATTGTGACAACCGTCGCACATGACCGTACCCCGGCGAATGGTATGCGGGAAAAAGGCCTTCCACCGGGCTGTGAGCAGACGGTTTTCTTCACCCACCGGTCTGTTGTTATTGACATCGGTAAAATAGACGATGAACTGCGGCCGGATGGGGCTGATCTTTCCGAGTTTATTAATACCCAGAGGTGACGAATCCTGTTTTCTTAAAAAACCGCTTTTGATATATTCCACATTACCCCACGGACGTAGCCGAAAATATTGTTTGTTGGAACTGTCCTTAAATCGGATAAAAAAAGTGCCGTACTCCTGGGCGGCCCATGCACTGTGACAGGCATAACATTCGAAATTCTTCAAATGAGCCTCAATGCCATGTTCGATAATTGCCGGGTCGGGGGTGTGACAGTCAACACACGTTCTGGAGAATTTTTCCCCGACCATCAGGCTCTTCATGGAATGACAGTCGCCGCATTCCATGCCGGCCCGGGTATGAACATCCGGCAGCATTTTAAGAAACGGTTCTTTTTTGACCTTTTTGCCCCGATGATAACGCAGGTTGTCTTCACGGGGCGCTCTTCCATAAAACTCGGATCCAGTGAAATATCCATAGTGACAGTCCAGGCATTTTTTCGACGTTGGTCGGATGAGAACGTCCCCATCTCTTTCGTGACAGTCAACACACCGTTTAACATGGCACGATTCACAATTTTTTTGAAAAAATTCAGGATCGTCTTTTCCGAGGGTTTTTTGAACAAAAGTCTTTTCAACGGATCGTGTGCTCATCATTTGATCAAAGATCGCATTATACTTTGAATTTGAAATATCTTTGATTCGAAATCGGACCTTTTTCCGCTCAGGCACTGAAGGACGCGCTGTTGTTCTTTTTGGCGAACTCGGCGAGTCAACTTTTGATTGGCCGGATCGGTTTAGGCACGCATCCAAAATGTTATCATCGAGTTTCTTTTGATAAATCGGATCCTTGGAATCGTTATGGCAGACAAGACACCGGTTCACTGCCAGAATTTTTTTAATTTCCGAACCGTTCAGAGGTCTGGAGTTTTCCCGGGTAATGGCGGAAAAGGCGTTGACCTTTCCTTCTTTCATCACCAGAAAACCATCCAGGGGTTTTTCTTTCGATTTTTCACAGAGCATGGTGGCCTGAATGCTGTTTCCATTGACCACATGCTGGCCAAAGCCCAGAAAAGCCGGATTGGCGTGACATTCTGAACAGCCCACAGCTTTCTTCCCGGTATTGTGAGAATAAAAGGGGGCAAAACGCAACCGGTTCTTCCCATTATACTTCGCGATATATTCAGTTAGGACCACTTGTCCGTGCTCATCGACCACTGTAATAAAGGTCTGGCATCCGGGCGTAACCGGGGAGATCTTGCCGCGCTGGTTAAGGGCCAGTGGAAACGGATAAAGCGTTCGCCAGTCCTCGGTCTCACTGAATTTTCCCGGTGTTTCCCGGTCTTTGATGTAATCCCGGCCAAACTTTGTTCGGTCATACCGGGTGTGACAACCAAAACACTGGGGAACAGCGCGAGAGTGGCAGGCAAAACATTCCATCCGTTCATGGCCGGTGATGGTATGTTCCGGGGTACCGGTAATTATAGGGCTTTGATACAATTTGCCGCTGCGTTTACCCAGCACATAGACATTCCCGGATTCGTAAAATACATTGGAATATTTGCGTCCTTTACCGGTTGTCAGCATTTTCATTCCCGGTTGCATTTTTATCGGGTAGCTTTTTGATTCTCGCACCGCCTCATCGTTTTCTCGGGTAATTTCTTTAAAATCAGGGCGGTTTTTTCCGGTGCCATGGCAGTCTTCACAGCCGATCTCTGTCTGATGGTACATGTTTTCATACGTATAGCCATCACCCATGATATCCCTGGATGTGTGGCAGTCGATACAATCCAATCCCGCAACAAAATGAATATCTTCGGTAATGTGGGTGATGTTGCGTGCACCACTGATCATTTTTGGCCCCGGCAGCCCGTTTCGGGTCGGCACCAAACAATTATTCCCGTCATGAAGTCCCTGATAAGTGAGCGCCATACGGCCGCTGCGGTTGTGGCAGCGCAAACAGACGTCATTTCCGGGCAGGGCTGCCAGTTGATGACTTTCCGAATAAGGCCGCTTTCCCTTGACGGTGAGATCATTGCCCTGGTAGGTGGCGGTGTCGTTGTAAGGAAAATGGCATGCCGAACACCCGGAGCCGTGACTGGCGGCGTATTTTTGATTGTCCTCCCGCCCCACGTGGCACCTGGAGCAAAATTTTCGATACAGTTCTCCGGAAAGGTGATTCAATTGAGAGACACCTTTCAGTTCAAGTGATCGCCCCTTTTCGGAAAAGACGTTTGCCGGCTTCGTGCTGTAAAGTTTACCATCTTCACCCTCCCAGGTTTTCTGGATGTTTTTGATCATACCGGTATTGGTATTCATGATATTGGCCCGGACCCGTTTTAATTGATACGGATGACATCGCCCGCAGGTTTGCTCCCAGAAATTTGGATCCGACGGATTCTTTGGCCCGTACATCAAACGGTGCGATGCGTCCTTATCTTCCGTCTGATTGTCACCCCCGTGACATTCAACACAGGATCGATGACTTTTTGAGGCCGCCTCCAGATTCACGTGACACGAAACACAGGTGGACTTACCAGGAGGTGTAATATTGCAACCAAGAAAAAGCATTGCATACACAGCAAGAATGGAAATTATGAAAAATCGAAGCATAAATGACATACAATCATTTGCCGGTAGCGGTTAAACAATTTCTTTTCTGGCCTCTCAACCTCTCTTATTCTCTCCTTTATCATTTCACTCGAACCCCTGAACCCTTGACCCTTTGAATCCTCATGATCCTACAACGCTTTTGGAGATGATTATTCTGTCTTTTTATATTTGAAGTATAATTTTTCACAAACAAACCATGCCAGATAAACCAACAGCATTGACAATACAAACCAGAAAACCGCGCTGATCTGAATGACTTTTCCGTCGATATTGACGAATTTGAATATGTATTCTCGCCCAAAATCTTTCAGCAGTTTTTCAGATTTAAACGCTTCGTTGACATATGCCAGCATGATAAAAATAGGAAGATATTTTGTCAGAAGACTGTTTAACAGTCCCTCAAAGAAGAAATCGTAATACACCTTATTGAGCTGGGCCTGGTCGATATTTTGGGCAAGGGCTTTGCCTTTTTCAGAATCTTTACAGGTGAGCGCTTCCTGGCGAAGATCGTACCAGTATTGAAATTCCTTTTTCAGTCTGATGTATCGTTTTGTCTTGTAGATTTTACTCAGAAATTTTGTGCATGCTACCGTCAGCAGCACGATGAGCAGGATAACAACCGCTGGCCCCAGGGGATTCAGCGGGATAAATATGAAGTCAAGGCCTCTGACGAAGTGGTCAACCAGAAGCAACACTTTCTGCCACACGATGTCGAAAACGTCTTCCATAGAAAGTAAAAAAGGTGATTAAAGCTTAGGGCTGCAGAAAGAAGTTATGCCGTTGGCCCGTTCTTCCGAAATTGACAACCGGCGAACCGGCGAACGGGCGAACGGGCGAACGGGCAAACCGGACAACCCCATTAGAGTATCCGATTATATCCAGATCTCGATCTTGAAAAAACGGAAGAACAAGAAGAACAGGGTAATGGCCAGAACGATCTTTAAGGTCTTTTCGCTGAACAGTTTCTGGGCACGGCTGCCCAGCATGCCTCCCACGAATCCGCCGATGATGATGGCAATCATGAGCCACATATCCGGGTAGTATCCGTTCAGTAAATATCCTATAAAAGATCCAATACTGCTGAAACAGGTTCCGATGAGTGAAATCGGTACGGCAACATACATGGGAAGGGCACCCAGTGTGGTCATGGCCGGCACCAGCAAGAAGCCGCCGCCGATACCGAAACTTCTGGAAACAACGCCGATGCCGACGCCCAGTAAGCCGAATAGCAGCGGATTGATATTGAATATTTCACCCCAGAACTTGAAACGATAATTCGTCACCCCGGTCTTTACCGGCTCGATCTTTCCCATTTCAACGGAAGTCCCTTCGGCTCTGGCTTTGGCAACGGCATCGTTAAATTTTTTTACCATTGCCCTGATCGATCTTCTCTTATCCATAACTTTGGGCGTGAGTTCATAGAGGGTTCTGACACCCATAATAACAACCAAAATCGCCAACCATTCCTTATAGGTTTTCATGGGCAGATATTTGGTGGCATATTTTCCCAACCATATGGAGCCGAGAAAGATGCCCACTCCAAAGGAAATCCCCACCGGCCATGCCACACGTCTTTCCTTAACGGCATACCGGTAAAAAGAACCTAAAGGTGAAAACAACGTAAGGGCCATGTTCGATGGACGAAGTACATTGGCGGCATTAATTCCGATTGGACCGGCTGTCTGTACAACCATGACCTGAAACGCCGCCATGAGCATGCCACCCGCGGCACCGATCATGGAAAAATAGGTGCCCACAAGAACCGCACCGATGATAATCCAGATGGGGTGCATATAGCGGCCACCCAGATTAAGCCAAAAACCATTGGACTTAAGGGTATAGCTTCCGGTTTGAGTTCCATTGATATAAACATCGAATTTTGTATCCGGCGGTGTATGACGAAAGGATTTAAAAGAAGCTTTGAATTTTCCGGTATTCTTGTCCAACGCAATGGATGTACCTTTATCCCAGTAGTTTTTAGTGGTACTATAATTACCAAGAACACTTCGGGCGAATATGGTGACTTTTCCCACATTGGTCCTTTCCTTAACAATGGTATTGATACCATAGCTGCTTTCATGGGCGTATTTATAAAAATTCCATTCCTTATCCGTTTTGATAGTGGTCAAGGCGCTCTTGGCTTCTGCATCGAGCGCATCAAATTTTGAAAGCTCGAACATGGTGGTTTCATAAAGCCCCCGTTTACCCTTCTGAGTAAAGAACGATGGCCCACCGAACTTCTTTTTAGTGATTTTCCCGAATTTTTCCGGATTTGTGGTCAGCATATAGTAAAAAACAGGGATCGATGTTTCTTTTGTGAAATCCTTTACCTTTGCGTCTTTATTCAATCGTTTGGTCTCATGAACGCCTTTTGTGTCTTTCGTCGCAAAAGTGTTCTGAGACGAAACCGCAATGTAAAGGTCTTGGCCAGGATCGATGGTTCCCTCTATGGCTACCGTGTCACCGGCCTTGTATTCAGTCGCAAAAATAGCGGCAACATTACCGCAAAGGGCTGAGTTAGCGGAAACAAAAACCAATGACATTGATACCAAAACGACCAGAAACAAATATTTTTTCATTGGTTACCTCCTTGATATCGTTAAGTGGCTCAAAAGAAATCTGATATAGAATTTGGCTCATATCTTGCAATATCGCTATTGGGTTATCCCCAACCCCAAATGGGCGAAAGTTTAGGGTAAAGTAGATCCAATTAAATATTTTCCATTTAGTTTGCGATCATTTAGGGTCTAAATTTAGATACTTAATCGCCAGTATTGCACCGAGCCAGCTAAAAACAGAACCAATTGATATTAAGAGCAAAAAATCCGTCATGTAAACGATATAACCACCGGTAAGATAAAAAAATAGGACATTTAAAATCAACACGGTGATAACAACAGTTATGATCCCAGAAATTAAACCCCAGATTCGTTTACATTTGAACCTGTTTTTTGTCCGGTGAAGCAGGTTATATCCTGTTAGGGCAGTATTGAAACCGATCACAAAAGGTAAAAGTTTCCCGATGGTTCCGAAAGACATAAAACCAGCAAAAAATATTACAAGAAGAACACATCCGAAAACTCCTGTAAGGATAGGTTGAACAAATTTTCCAAAATTATAATAATTATTCATTTAAAACCCTGTCGGGTTGGAAATCAATATTATTTTTGAATTTTACAGCATATCTTCAATTTCAACCTTGAACTATTATCAGTTTATGATAGATTAATATAGAATATTATTGTTGTAATACATAATGAATTGGATGGCTTAGATTTATACCATAAAACAGATTCCTTTTACACACAAAATTTGCAACTCAAATTCGGTAAACCGTATTGTCTTCTAATTTGGACACGAAACTTATTAAGCTGAAAAGATCGAAGCGCTTTTTAGTAAAGTCATCTATTATTGTTCCTGAGACCGATATCTTCCCGATTTAAATTATGGCTTGATTGCCTATATTCTATTTGTTATTTTATAGTAATTTTTAATGGAAGAAGGGCAGTGATTCCTCAAGAACACCGACAAGATTACCGCCCAAAAACCGCTGATACTCTGACATTGAAGATTCCCTTCAGAATTGAAGCTCCCACAGCAGCCCCGTTGAAACGGGATCTCCACTTTGCTCCGACAAGCTGCAGGGAATCTTCGACTTTAAGGAATTTTATCCATTTTAATATTCGCTCGCTGTTGCAGTTCATGTATCTCTATTTATGTCTCTTAAAAATATTTCCGCTTTTATATTTTTTACTTAAATTTTTAAAGGTGAAGAAATGAAAAGCATAAAATCAAGATTATTAATATATGTTGGGTTAATTGTATTAATCTTTTCAACCATTTTGTTTTACAGAACCTATACACTGATTACAGCCAATGTCGTAAATCTGACAAACCAGCAACTGGCGCTGGCGTTGGATTTTGACTTGGCCATCCGTGAGTATGTTGCCGAGAAGATTCGCCCGCTTATGTTTAATTTAGTTGCCGATGGTGAGTTTAAACCGGAAGCCATGTCGACCAGCTATGTGGCCCGCCACATATTTAATAAAGTCCGGACAAAGTTTCCGGACTACATCATTAAGTTCTCCGCTGAAAATCCCCGAAATCCTGTTAACCAGGCTGGACCGGAAGAACTCAATATGATCAAGTATTTTAACGAGAATCCTCAAGAGAAGGTTTGGACTGGAGAAATTAACTTGGGCAACAAACTATACTTTGCGAAGTTCAGTGCTATGCGGATGGAAGAAGCCTGTCTGCGTTGCCATGGCGATCCTGCGGATGCTCCAGCCGAGCTGTTGGAAATATATGGTCCCGAGGTATCTTTTAACTATCCATTAGGTGAGGTGGCCGGTCTTGATACGATTGCCATACCCAAAGAAAAAGTCGCAGCATTATTGGTTAATGAGACTATCAAAAATTTTACTTTATTAGGAAGCGGGCTTTTTTTACTTTGCATATCACTGGCATTTATTTTCAAATTTGTGATCACTGACCGTCTAAGTAGAATCACAGAACATTTTATGCATACCGAAGAACAAGACGGAGTCGTGGAAATCAGACCCATTGAGATTGGCGGACGAGACGAAATAACTACTTTAACAAATAATTTTAATAAATTAGCCAATAGACTCAACGATTATTACACGTTGTTGGAAGAAAAAGTTAAAGATCGGACAAAAGAATTAAGCAAAGCCAATGAGCAACTCAAAAAAGAAATCGAAGAACGCAAACAGGCGGAAGCAATGCTGAAAAGAAGCGAAAACACTTTGAAAAGCATTTTTCAGTCTGCACCGATCGGCATCGGGCTTGTTACCGATCGGACTATCAGATGGACAAATGACCGGTTCCAACAAATGGTCGGATACTCTAAAGACGAACTGGAAGGCAAAGACGCGAGAATCTTATATGAAAGCGACAAGGAATATGAGCGGGTTGGATTTGAAATGTACTCACAAATACAGAAACTTGGCACTGGAACGATCGAATCGCAGTTCAGTCGCAATGACGACCGAATTATCGACGTCTTATTGAGGTCGGCCCCCATTAATCCCGGCGACTTTTCGGAGGGACGTATTTTTACCGTCATGGATATCACTCAAACAAAAGTGATGCAGGAGCAACTCATCCGATCCGAACGTCTCGCCGCCACAGGCCGAATTGCCGCCTCCATTGCACACGAAATCAACTCTCCTTTACAGGCGGTTACCGTATTGCTGGGGACACTGAAAAAAAAATACCGTAACGATGAAAAGCTCTCAAACCAGTTAGAATTACTGAAAGGCGCTTTTAGCAGCATCAGAGACACGGTGAAAAATTTGCTCGATGTGAATCGTCCGGGAAAGGAAGAAAAACAATCCATCAATGTAAACCACATCATAGAAAAAAATGTCGATTTAGTTCGATCTCATCTGAAGAATAATAAAATCAAAGTCAATTTAGATCTGTCATTAAACATACCCGACATTTACGCCTCGCCCCTCCAATTGAACCAGTGCCTTTTGAACTTGATTAACAATGCAGTGGAGGCCATGATTGGCACCTCCACACCTAAGAACGGCTCAATGGACAGAATAGCCACAAGTGGAGAGATAACTTTAAAGACAGATCTTAATAAAGGGAATATTATCATAAAGATATCCGATACGGGCTCTGGGATTCCCGAGGATGAACTACAATATATTTTTGATCCGTTTTTCACCCGAAAAAAGAAAATGGGTATGGGTGTAGGGCTTTCCATCTGCCACAGGATCATCAAGGATCATGGTGGGATTATAACGGCAGAAAATTCACCTCATGGAGGTGTTATCATGACGATAACATTGCCGGCAGCTTAATATCGAGACAATGGTGGAGAAATCAATTCAAAAGTGCCTAAGGTGCCTAAAATTAAGGATTATTGTTAGGATCTTTTAGAATTTTAAAATTTTCCAGTTCCTTTTTTACACATTCAGGGCAAAAGGTCGGTGAGATCGCTATCCTGGCTTTAGTCAATATGTATTCTTCCACAGGCATCCATTCGCCGGTACCAACTTCCTTTCCGCCGTCATCCCTGATACTTTTACATATACAGCAAACCGGCAGGATCGATTCATAAACTTTGATCTTCCCCTTGAGTTCCAATTTTTCTAAACAACTGGAAATTCTAAAAGATAATTCTTCGGGTTCACAGGGTTTCAGCAAGTAATCATCGGCATCTAGTCTCAGGGCCTCAATTGCAGATATTAAATCACCGAAGCCGGTTAAGATGATGACGATGGTGTCAGGATTTTCTTCTTTTGCTTTTTTCAAAACACCTAAGCCGTCTATAGGGTCCATGACCAGATCGGTGAGGACCAGATCAAAATTATTTTCCTCCAATAATTCAATAGCTTCTTTTCCATTAGCAGCGGTAGCGACATGATATCCCTCTTGTTCAAGTGCAGAAGCGATCGATTGCAGAATAAAGGAATCGTCATCAACCA
>JBFESJ010000092.1:0-13240 GCA_041548585.1 Desulfobacterales bacterium
AAATCTCCACTGTGTTCCGACCCCGGTAGGCGGGATTTCCGCTTCGCTCCAACAAGCAGCGGGGAATTCAAATTTAAAACAAAAAAACCGTGGGCTTGGATGTGCCCACGGTTTTATTTTTTTCCTGATATACAAATGGTTCAGCCTACTCAGAACCGGTCGGCACACTCCTTTCCTCGGGTGTTTCGCCACCAGCGCCAAAAGCAATTTTGTTTGAATAAATTTCTCATAAATTATACGCCCGACCGATTTGGTCCCTAACTGATCGTAAATATAAAAGACAAGACTAAACTTACCGAAATGTGTTCATCATTGTCAAGAAAATTTTCAACCAACGTATTATGAAACCAACAATTTTCATGATAAAAATCTTGACAACTATCTGTGATAAAGGTTAAGGTTTGATTTAATAAGGTGAACGAATGAAAATTATAAAATACAAAAATCAAATTCATAAAATCGATTTAAACCGCTGGTGGTGGTGGCAACTCCAACGCAATGGGTCTGCCCCAGGGACTTGATCAGCTGACACATCATAAATAAATTTTTTAAAAGACCGCGGGCAACCCAAACCCACGGTCTTTTTTTATTTGAACTTCAATGGGCCGTGGAAATTTTCACGGCTATTTTTTTTGCTTTTTTATATCTTAGTTATGAAAGCGTTATTAAAACGGTTTCGTATTAAGCGATTGAAATATAACTTGAACACTTTATAAATTTTTCCCATATTGTTTACGATCAATTCGGGTTGAAAGGAACTTCCATGTTGATTAATGAATTCCCTGACATCGACCAATTTCGCAGCCTGGCAAAAGATGCCAATGTCATTCCGGTTTGTGCGGAGATGCTGGCCGACACGGAAACTCCGGTTTCCCTTCTAAGAAAAATACATAAAAACAACACGCCAACTTTTCTTTTTGAGTCTGTTGAAGGCGGTGAAAGATGGGGGAGATACAGTTTTTTGGGTGTCTCCGCCAGAACGCATATACGGGTATTTCCAGAATTTGTGGAAGTCTGTGAAAACAGTTCCTGTAAAAATATAAATCACTTTGGAGATCCAATTGCCGTGTTGAGAACATTGATAAACCGGTTCAAACCGGCACACGTTTCGGAACTTCCAAGGTTCTGGGGAGGAATGGTGGGATATTTAACCTATGAAATGGTCTCTTTTTTTGAATCTATTCCCAACCTGTTACCGGAAAGCAAACCCCTTGCGCATTTCATCATACCGGATGAGCTGCTTATATTTGACAACATTCAGCATACATTGCTTCTGGTTGTTATCTCTTTTCCGGAAAAAGAGCAGGACATAGACCACGCGTTTCACGCTGCAACCAAACGCCTCAATTCTCTGATGGCGCGAATGAAACAGCATATTCCCGAAGATGACACCCGTCCGGGTAAAGACGCATTTAAACTGACAGCGCCCTGGGAGGCGGATCATTTTCGTACACTTGTAAAAAAGGTGAAGGACTATATTCGGGCCGGTGATGTTATCCAGACTGTCATATCAAAGCCATTTATCTGTGAGCCAGTGCCAGATCCATGGACCCTTTATCGAACGCAGAGATTTATTAATCCTTCGCCCTATCTCTATTTTCTCAACCTTGGTGACATTACGCTCATCGGCTCCTCTCCCGAAACCATGGTCCGTCTGGAAAACCGTGTCGCCACCCTGCGACCCATTGCCGGTACCCGTCCCAGGGGAAAAAACGAGCAGGAAGACCGATCTTTGGCCAGCGAACTTTTAGCCGATGAAAAAGAACGGGCAGAGCATTTGATGCTGGTGGATTTGGGCCGCAATGATCTGGGCCGTGTTGCAGAGATAGGAACCGTTCAGGTTACCGATTTAATGGTTGTGGAACGTTATTCTCATGTCATGCACCTGGTGTCGAACATATGTTGCGACCTGAAACCCGAAGTCGATGCCCTGGATCTGCTTCGGGCAACCTTTCCTGCCGGAACGTTGTCCGGAGCTCCAAAAATAAGAGCCATGGAGATCATAGCAGAGCTTGAACAAAAGCCCAGAGGCCCCTATGGCGGCGCTGTCGGGTATATTTCGTTTCATGGGAATATGGACATGGCCATTACCATCCGTACAGCCTGCATCGAAAACAACCGGCTCACGGTTCAGGCCGGTGCAGGGATTGTCGCCGATTCTGACCCGGAAATGGAAAGGCAGGAAACCGTTAATAAAGCCATGGCCATGCAGAAGGCACTGGAACTGGTAGAAAAAACAACCCTGAGGGGTTAACGGGTTAAATGTTTGAATAGCCAAAGAGCAAAGATCGTTAATGAACGGATTCGGAATTAATCCACCAATTGACGACTTTAACGTTTAATTATTTGACCCATATTAAAGGAGTAAAAATAATGATCCTAATGATCGACAACTACGATTCATTTACTTACAATCTGGTGCAATACATGGGCCAAATCGGCGCATCAGTCAAAGTTGTTCGAAATGATGCCGCTTCAATATCAGACATCGATTTATGGGAACCTTCGGGAATCGTTATATCGCCCGGACCGGGTCGTCCGGAAGCAGCAGGAATTTCTCTATCTGTGGTGGAACATTTTTCCGGTAAGATTCCCATCCTTGGCGTCTGTCTGGGTCATCAGGCCATTGCCGCCGCATTTGGTGGAAAAGTGGTTGCCGCCAAAAGTCTCATGCATGGAAAAACATCCATGATCCACGCTGACGGTAAAATGATATATCAGGGTATTCACAAACCTTTTGAAGCGATGCGATATCACTCATTGGCCGTCTCCAGGGAAGATCTCCCTGAATGCCTGGAAATAACCTCTGAATCGGATGACGGCGAAGTTATGGGCATCCGGCACAAAGACCATCCGGCAACAGAAGGCATCCAATTTCATCCGGAATCTATTATGACCCGGATGGGGAAGCGAATTTTGAGGAATTTCCTCAATAACAGCAGTTGATGGGGATATAGGAGATGGGAAGGTGAGAAAAAAACCAACCCTCTGATCTTCTGACGTTCTAAACTTTTTTTGGAAAGATAGTGAAACGATCATAATCATATGACCAATCGGCGATTTAACCATTTGACCAACATTAGAGGAGAAGATCGATGATGTTTAAAGAGAATCTCAGCAAAATCGTGCAGAGACAGGATCTAAATGAAGAACAAATGTCTCAAATGATTACCGAAATTTTTTCGGGAAATATTACGGATGCACAGATCGGTGCAATGATGGCCGCTTTGGCCACAAAAGGAGAAACCTTTGAAGAACTGGCTGGTGCGGCTCGCGCCATGCGAAGGAAAGCCCTTCGTATTCAAGCATCGGCCACCACCGTTGTCGACACTTGTGGAACCGGCGGCGACGGTGCCCATACGTTCAACATTTCAACAACCACGGCATTTGTGGTGGCGGCATGCGGTGTGACAGTTGCCAAACACGGAAATCGTTCTGTATCGAGTCAATGCGGCAGCGCAGATCTTCTTGAGGCGCTGGGTGTAAAACTCGATATTGATCCTGAAATTGTTGAAGAAGCGGTTCAAGACATTGGTATCGGGTTTCTTTTTGCCCCGCTTTATCATGGCGCCATGCGATATGCCGCAAAAGCAAGACAAGAAGTGGGACTGCGGAGTATTTTCAACATGCTGGGACCACTCACAAATCCTGCGGGGGCCAATTGCCAGCTTTTGGGCGTATATGCACCCGAGCTCACGGAAATGTTTGCACATGCCTTACAGCTACTTGGCGCAAAAAGGGCGTTTGTCGTTCATGGCCATGATGGATTGGATGAGATTTCTGTTTGCGCCCCGACCCGCGTTTCAGAACTCAAAGACGATCTTATTCGAACGTATGATATATTTCCTGAACAGTTCTTCGGTGAACTGGCGAAACCAGAGGATCTTCTGGGCGGAAATCCTGAAGAAAACGCTCAGATTACCCGCGCCATTTTAAATGGTGAAAAAGGACCCAAACGGAATGTCGTGCTGATAAACGCTGCCGCGGCACTGGTTGCCGCAGAACAGGCTGAAAATTTAAAGGAAGGGATTCGACAGGCTGAAATAGCCATTGATAAGGGAAAGGCAACCAAAAAGATGCAGGCGTTGATCGATTATACACAGGAAAATGGATAAAATGAAAAAAGATTTTTTAAGTAAAATCGTCGAAGATAAAAAACTCGAAATCGCTGCGGCAAAACAACGCCTGCCCGAATCTATTCTTCGTGAAAAATCGCTTCATCCTCGAAAGAAACGCCCTTTTTTAAACAAACTGGAACATCCCGGGCCGTTTGGCGTTAATATCATTGCTGAAATTAAACGGGCCTCCCCTTCCAAGGGTGATATTTGTCCGGATCTGGATCCGGCGTATTACGCCACAGAATATGAAATGGGAGGTGCCGCTGCCCTTTCTGTCCTCACCGACCAACTGCATTTTAAGGGGAGCCCCGAGGATCTTAAAATCGCCCGTAAAACCACAACGCTTCCAGTCCTTAGAAAAGACTTTCTGATTTCCGCTTACCAGATTTTCGAATCGGCTGTTATGGAAGCCGACGCCCTTCTTCTCATCGTTCGTATTCTTGATGAGCAACAGCTCAAAGATTATTTGAGCTTGTGCAATGAACTACAGATGGATGCCCTTGTGGAAGTTCATTCAGAGGCGGATATTGAAAAGGCCGGTTTGGCAGGCGCCCGGCTTATCGGAATCAACAACCGCAATCTTCAGTCTTTTGAAACCGATATTGCAACTGCAATCCGGATGAAATCATTGCTTGGCACCGATCAGGTAGCGGTAGCTGCCAGTGGCATCCGGACGAAAAATGACATCGAAAAAATAAAAGGTTCGGGGATATGGAACTTCTTAATCGGTGAAAGCCTTGTGCGGTCGGAAAATCCAAGAAACTTTCTTGAATCCCTCCATGGAAGAACTTAGGGGCTTCGCTCCAATTGGAGTGATGCGGCACTGGAATAAAACCTTTCCGGAATTTACAAATTTTATAGCCTCGATAATTTCTATATATTTAATTGGTTATAGAATTTCCAATACGCTATAATAAACGCCTCCTGGTTCCTCAAATAAATCACTTGCATCAAATCCAGCCTGACGTTTATAATAACTCAGGTTCGCACCCACATATTCGGCTGAAGCCTTATCTGGTAAATTCCGGAAAGGTTTTATTCCAGTGAGTTATAATGCGTATCACTCACCACTGTATATTTTCATATATTTGTTTTGGGAAATAATTAGTGATGAAAAATAATTACATACCTCGTGTCAAGATCTGTGGATTGACAAGCATTCAAGACGCCATAAGATGTACAGACCTTGGCGCAGATGCCATTGGATGTGTTTTTTACCCAAAAAGTCCGAGGCATCTGACTCAAGACCGGGCAAGAGAAATCTGCTCGGTAGTGCCGGAACATGTAAAGACCGTAGGTGTGTTTGTTGATGAAACCTTTTCAATCATCATGCACCATGTTGAGCACTGTCATCTTACGGCAGTCCAGCTACACGGCCATGAATCTGCGGAACTTGTCCGCCGTCTTTGTAAAGAAAATCTTCATGTAATTAAAGCGTTATTTGTCAACGGTATTCCGACCTTAAAAGATGCTTCAAAATACCCGGCGTCGGCGTTCCTTGTTGAATGCGGTCAAGGAAAACTCCCCGGCGGGAATGCACGTGTTTGGAATTGGGAAAAGGCCAAACATTTGGAGGGCGAACATCTGTTGATCCTGGCAGGTGGTCTTACACCTGAAAATGTTGCCCAGGCTGTTCAGATGAGTGCTCCCCACGGCGTCGATGTCAGTTCCGGCGTGGAATCCAGCCCCGGACAGAAAGATCCTGGCAAAGTAGCGGCCTTTATAAAAGCCGTAAACGGGTGTGGGCAGGAAAAAAACCCGAAAAATATTTTTTGAGTTCGAAATTCTTATAACGCTGACTTAACCATTCAACGACTAAAAACTTCAGAAAGAGGTAAAAAATGCGAAAAACAATAGAATTAAAAAGGGTGGTGGTTACCGGTCTGGGAATGGTCACTTCTTTGGGACTTGATGTGCCGAGCACATGGGAGGCCATGATTGCGGGTAAGTCCGGTATAAACACAATTACACAGTGGGGGGACCTGGAAGAAATTAAAGCGAAATATAATTTGTCGGACGAATTTCCCCTGATTGCCGGAGAAGTCAAACAGTTTAACATGAAAGAAATCGTTAAACAAAGAAAACACGGCTTTACCAAAGAAGATCTGAAACAGATTAAATATATGGATCCTTTTATTCAGTATGCCTATGCAGCAACACTGGAAGCAATTGCCGATGCCAATGTGAATTTAGAAAAACAAGTCGTCGATCCTGATCGGATCGGTGTTATTATCGGATCGGGTTTGGGCGGCCCCAAGACATGGGAAAATGAATATGGCCGTTTTATAAAAGGCAAAAAAGTATCTCCGTTTCTTATTCCACGCCTAATCCCCAATCTGGCCGCAGGTAATGTCAGTATTTCTTTTAAGGCCAGAGGTGCCAATGCCTGTCTGGCTACAGCCTGTGCTTCCGGTGCTCACGCAATCGGTGAAGCTTTCCAGAGAATTCAACTTGGAAAGGAAGACGCCATTGCCTGTGGTGGAACAGAAGCTGCCATTACACCTTTAACAATTGCCGGTTTTCATGCACTTAAAGCCCTCTCGTCAAAATACCAAACACCCCAATCCGCTTCTCGTCCGTTTGATATCAACCGAAATGGTTTTATCATGGCGGATGGATCGGGCATCATAATTTTAGAAGATCTGGATCATGCCCTGTCAAGAGGGGCCAAAATATATGCAGAGCTCATCGGGTTTGCCATGACCGGGGATGCCAGTCATATTACCGATCCCGATGTAGCCGGCGCCATTCGATGCATTAAGCTGGCACTAGAAGATGCTCAAATTTTGCCCGAAGACGTCGATTTAATCAACCCTCATGCCACCTCAACCCCAAAAGGTGACATCAACGAAGCCACCGCTATAAAAGAGGTATTTGGCTCCGGAAAAGAAAGACCGTTTATTACCGCCAACAAATCTCAAGTCGGACATTCGCTGGGTGCCATTGGTGGAATTGAAGCAATTTCAAGCGTATTGTCGGTGTATGATGATAAAATACCGCCGATTTTAAACCTGGAACAGCTTGATCAAGAATGTGAAGGCTTGAACTATGTCAGCGGCTCAGCAAAAGCGACTGACGTCAACGTTGCACTTTCGAACTCATTCGGTTTTGGGGGAACCAATGCGACGCTGATTTTCCGGAAATATATAACAGGTGATAGGGAATAGGTACTGCATCAAGCATTTCGTAGACCTTTAATAAACTCACCCACGGCCTCGACGCCTTCGGAGTCCACCAGCCGGATAGTTTCTGATCCGATGACGGCGATGTCGGCTTTTCCTTTTAAAAAGTCGATATCCTCCCTCCCCTTTACACCAAACCCGAGTGCCAGAGGAAGATCGGTGGCCTTTCGGCATCGCGAAAGATATTCCTCCAGTTGTTTGGAAAAGTCCGTAGCCACACCGGTGACCCCTTTTCTGGCCACACAGTAGATAAATCCTTTTCCAAAGGAGGTCAGGTATTTCATCCGTTCATCCGGGGTTGTGGGCGAAAATATGAAGATTGGAGAAAGATTGTATTCTTCCATGGCCTCAATATAATCCCGCCCTTCTTCAGGGGGGAGATCCGGAACAATGGCTCCGACAAGGCCGTTTTTGGCCATGGCACCGGAAAACCGATCAATTCCGTACTTAAAAAGAATATTGTAGTAAGTCATAAAAAGAAATGGGATCTCAAAGGTTTCGGCAACTTTTTTGGCAAAGTCCATGCACTTTTGTACGGTTGCCCCTTTTGCAAGCGCTTTTTGATTGGCATGTAGGATTATTGGTCCGTCAGCAATCGGTTCTGAAAAAGGGATCTGCAGTTCCATCAGGTCAACACCGTTGTTCACCATGGCCTCGATGATCTTGAAAGCATCCTCGAATGTGGGGTATCCCAGAACAATATGGGTCATTAACAGGATCTCTTTCTCTTTAAGCCTTTGCTTCAGATATGATTCAAGCATGATACTCCTCCGCTTTCCCCTTTATAAATTCCTGCCACTTGGGATCTCCAAACGCATCGGCAACGGTAAAAATATCCTTGTCTCCTCTACCGGACTGATTGATCAAAACAATATCCTCCCGGGACATATCCGGTGCTTCTTTAAATGCCTGTGCAAAGGCATGGGCCGACTCCAGTGCGGGAATCAATCCCTCTTTTTGAATCGTGAGTGAAAGGGCATCTACGACGTCTTTATCTGTTGCTGCTTCGAATCGAATCCGACCTTTTTCCGCAAAATTTGCCAGAATCGGTGAAACTCCGACATAATCCAGGCCGGCTGCAACACTGTGTGTCTCCTTCATCTGACCGTCATCATCTTGAAGAAAATATGTTTTATATCCCTGAGCAACGCCGACACTCGCATCTTTGGAAGATAGACGAGACGCATGTTGTCCGGTTTCCAATCCTTTACCTGCAGCCTCAACACCGACAAGGTCGACCGGATCATCCAGAAAAGATTTAAAGATCCCCAATGCATTGGACCCCCCACCAACACAGGCATAAATGCGTGCAGGGAGTTTGCGCTCTTTTTTAAGGATCTGTTCTCTGGCTTCCTTTCCGATAATCGATTGAAAAAAAGAAACCATTTCCGGAAAAGGATGGGGACCGCATGCCGTGCCCAGCACATAATGGGTGGTATCCATATGGGTCACCCAGTCTCGGAACGATTCGTTAATAGCATCTTTTAAAATCCGTGTCCCTTCCCGTACGGTAACAACTTCAGCGCCCAATCGCTCCATCCAGAATACATTTGGACGCTGCCGCTGGACATCGACTTCTCCCATGTAAATGGTGCACTTGAATCCAAATCTCGCAGCCATGGTGGCGGTGGCCACCCCGTGCTGACCGGCACCGGTCTCTGCAATGACCCGTGTCTTTCCCATTCGCTTTACCAAAAGCCCCTGCCCCATAACGTTATTGGCCTTGTGGGCGCCGGTATGGTTGAGATCTTCTCGCTTAATATAAAAGCGTGCTCCGCCAAAATGTCTCGTAAGGTTTTCGGCAAAAGTCAGCGGCGTTGGGCGACAAGAATATGTGGACATGATATCGACATATTCCTGCCAGAAACTCGGATCGTTTTTTGCCTTTTGAAACGTTTCGACAAGTTCATCAAACGTAGCAATAAGGATTTCCGGGAGATAAGCTCCCCCGAATCCTTCATAGTAGCCTCTGTCTTTCATTCGCATAACCTCTCCGTTGGGCCCGTTGAGCCGGTTGGCATTTACAAATAAGCTTCCAAGTTCTGTGAAAAAACGAATTGATCCGTTCGACAATAGAGTTCTGAATAAACACCATTTTTTGCCTGATCAAAGTGCAAAAATCGCTTCACAATAAGAATGGGGGTGTTCGGCGTAACGTCTAAATCACTCGCTTTTTCACCGGTTAAATAGCCAATTCTAAACGTCTGCCTGCCGCTATTGGGTTTCATGTAATAGTGTTCATCGACAATTTGGGAAAGAGATCGTCCTGACAGATCAATTTTATCCATTCCTTTAAACAACGTCTCATGGAGATACATATCTTCGATAAGAACCGGCACATTTTCAACCCGGCTAAGCCTGGAATAAAAATAGGCTTTTTGGTTTGCAAAGGGGTTCTCGGAATCATATCTGATTTGCTTCAGCCGAATCTTTTGAAGGATATGCGTGGTTACCGTTATCCCTTTTTTGTTAAAAGCGGATGTTGTGCCGGCCAATGAAAAAAGATCGATCTCTTTCTGCCGCTTACATACAAATGTTCCCGAACCCCGTTTACGTATCAGCATGCGTTTTTTAACCAGCACATCAGTGGCTTGTCTGACCGTCGGCCTACCGATGCCGTAATGGGAAGCAAGCTTGTTTTCCGATGGAATTTTTGATCCTGGCGAATACTCTCCTGCTCGTATTTTGTCCAAGATGATATTCGCCAGCTGATGATACAATGGAATCGGAGACAATGAATTAAGCATAAATAAAAAAAGCACAAATTGGTTAAGTTGTCAAGACAATTAATTGTTGTGTTTTTTGCCGTTTCAATATGATGAGTTTTATAAAAACCTTATTTTTTGAAAAAAGTGTCAGAAATCTAACATCTTCCCACGTTCATATTCACCCTTTAACAAGATCCGATTCTCTTTTTTTCTTTTTCCAAGTGATAGGCGTCGTAAGGTTTCAAAAACGTCAAAAGGATGCTGCATCAAAGTTTTTTTATGACCCGACTTTTCATCCCCTTAAGAAAATCGTTTTTCTCGATCCATGAACCTTTTTGGCTTTTCTTAAATCTTAATTCAAATTACATATAATATAATTTAACTACCTATTTTAACTGATTATATTTATCAGAATTTAGCGCAATAACACCCAAACGTATCCTTCATTCTTATCCCTCCTATTTTAATAACCAATGTCCCTCATAAAAAACGTTTTTGACGTTCATCAATGATTTGGCAATGTTAAAAGCATTCATCATGGGCTGACAATATGGACACAGCGTCCTTGATCGACCAAATATTTCGTATAATCGATGACTTGGCATGATTTGTGCTTCAAATTCAAAATGAATATCACCACCCGATATTCTTATATTGATTCGTCTCTCTTAATACGCAACGCCAGGGGAGAAGTGTTATTGGCATCTACTAAATTCAAAGACACTTTTTTGAATTAACTATAATCGAGAGGACTTATGTATGCCAACCGCAAAAGAATTACTTAAAAAATTTACGACTGCTAAAACCCTTCCTCATATTGCGATTCGGCTTACCAAATTGATTTCCGATGAAAACAGCACCATGCAGGATTTTGAAAAAATGATCAAAATGGATCCGACGCTGGTTTTGCGAATACTGCGCGTGGCCAACAGCCCCTATTATGGACTTCGACAGAAAGTCAATAGTATCTCCAGAGCTGTTGTCGTCATCGGTATCAATAACCTGCGCAACATGATCGTTACTGAAGCCCTTAAAGATATATTCAAAGAAAGTCAAAACAATGACATTTTTTCCAGAAACCGCTTATGGCTTCACTGTGCCGGAGTCAGTATTTGCAGCCAAATGATTATGGAGCGTATTTTCGGTCAAAACGGTGAAAACGTTTTCCTGTGTGGCATTCTCCATGACATTGGAATGATCGTCGAAGATCAGACTGCACACGATTTATTTACTCGGGTTTGCACAGCCTATAAGGATAATTCTAGACCGTTCATCGAGTATGAGAAAGAAATTATCGGCACAGATCACTGTAAAATAGGGCATCTGTTGGCAAGGGATTGGCAACTTCCGCTTGAAGTTCAGGAAGGAATTCAAAAACATCATAAAACGATAGACCAGGTCGCTCCTGTGAGCATTACAGGAGTCATCCAGATGTCAGAATATATTGTATCCCAGTTGGATTATATCGCTATTCCCGGAATGAATGCCTTGCTTTCATTGCCTCTTGCTACACATATTCGTGAAAATGTCAAAGAATATAAAGCAATTGTCAGAGATCTGCCGGATGAAATGTCTAAAGCCAGAGATCTTTATGAACCCCACGAGGATTAAAATAGATGTTAGTTTTAGATGATATTTTCAGTGAATTTACAGATCAGGAGAAAGAATTAAAACAATTTCTTTCGTTTCTGAGAGAACGGATGCCCAAGGTCAAGTTTCAGCTTCTTTTAGATAATGACAGGAACTCCATTTTGGGAGATAAACTCGATTTATCTTCCAAATTTCGCGATAGAATTGTTTATCGCGTTCAAAACGAAAAAGGCATCCTTCATTTTGAGCTGAACAAGGGGAATTTCGTGTATGCAACATTTATTGATAAATTAAATGCTGTATTAATATATCGCTTTTCAAATCAGACTCCTGATTCATTCATTAAAGTATATGGATCTATTGTTATTCAGTTGTGTATCGAACTCTTTCTTTCCCAAATTACCCTTAATAATGAACAGGAGTTTTTGAGAACGCAAAGGAAACAATATGATCGAAAAATTAGTGTTCTGGAAAAGAAATACCAGGAAATCTTAGAGGATAATCACCGCAACTATCAAATTATTCAAAAACAGCAAGAAGAATATTCGCGAACCCTGAAATCTGAAATTGCGCGGCAAACAGCGCAGCTGCGAGAGACAAATGCAAGTCTAAAACTCGCCCGTGAAGCTGCCGAAAAAGCCAATAAAGCCAAAAGCCAATTTCTCGCCAACATGAGCCACGAAATTCGCACGCCAATGAATGGCATCATCGGCTTCACCGAAATGCTTTTTGATACGGATCTAAATGAAAATCAGCTGGATTACGTGGAAACGATAAAGAGAAGCGGTGATGGTTTATTATCCTTAATTAACGATATTCTTGATTTTTCAAAAATAGAAGCAGGAGAACTCGATTTTGAGGAAACTGAATTTGATCCCGAACTTATTGCATATGATGTTTGTGAACTTACCCTTCCAAAGGTTCAATCAAAATCTGTCGAAATCCTCTGTCATATCGGTGATCGCCTTCCTCCACTTGTAAAAGGAGATCCCTTTCGATTTCAGCAGATATTGATTAACTTGATGGGGAACTCAGTGAAGTTTACCGAATCCGGAGAAATTGAGCTCTTTCTGAATGCTGAAGAAGAAAATGATACCCAAGTAAAGATTCATGCAAAAGTAAGGGATACAGGTATCGGTATCCCAGAGGATAAATTGTCCACTATCTTTGCATCTTTTAGGCAGGCCGACGGATCGACCACCAGAAAATATGGCGGTACAGGTTTAGGACTTTCAATATGTAAGCAAATCTCAAAAATGATGGGGGGTGATATCTGGGCGAAAAGCCCTGCCAAGTGCCAATCGGCAAATCATTTTAAAATCCAAAACCATCGTCAATCGTCCCCAACAAATCGGGATTTTCACTCCTCTCCAACAATCGTCAATGATCAATGCAAAAGTGGTCCTGGGAGCGGAACCATCTTTCATTTTACCGCATGGTTTGAGAAAACAAACTGCAATATCATCCCCGGGTTTGCAACTTCGATACTCTCCGGTCAACGGATACTCGTTGTCGACGATAACCTGAACGGATTAAATATATTAACCAACGTTTTAATTTCAGCAGGCATGGATGTAACCGCACTCAATAGGGGTAACGATGTTCTGCCAACACTTCAAAAGGCACTTGAGAATAAAAATCC
>JBFESJ010000093.1:0-13209 GCA_041548585.1 Desulfobacterales bacterium
CCCTGTCCGCATCGTTATTGTCATTTTGTCATTAATATAATACTTTGTTTCAGCCAGCGCTGCTGTGAGAGATAAGACCAGACATATTCCGACAATACCCAAAGTTTTCATATAAAATTTCATAGGTTCCTAACTCCAGCAAAGTTAAAAAGACGGATAACGCCGAATCGAGTTTTGACGCGATTCGGGTTTGATTGTTTATCGGAATGAATCATACCCTTCGTGGAAAGTCAACCACCATTTCACAATTTAATCAAAGCAAATCGCATCGTTTTCGGGAAGTTACACAGATATTAAACACATTTTAATTTTTTTATGCAAGAACCTTTTCAAGATCTTTTATTCGTTGGCTTGACTTTTTCGTTCAAAACCTCTCTGATTTTTTTTGAAATATTTTTCATGTTAAAAGGCTTTTGAATAAAACCATTACAGCCCTTTTTCAATATTTCCGTTGCCTGTCCATTAATACTATAGCCACTTGAAAGGAGAACCTTAACGTTAGGGTCAATTTTTTTTATTTTGTCATAGACCTCGCCACCCCCGATATTGGGCATAATAATGTCCAGAATAATCATATCAATTTTATCTTTATTCTCCTCATATATCCGAATCGCCGCTTCACCACTTCTGGCTTCAAGTACAGTGTATCCAAGCCTTTCAAGCAACTGGACACCAACATCAATGATTATTTCCTCATCATCCACCAGCAAGATGGTTTCGTTTCCTTCTTCAATGCTTCCGGAAATCATCAAAGGTTTCCGGATCGACGCCTCCGATGCGGGAAGATAAACACTAAAGACAGATCCATGTCCTTTTTCGGATTCAACATCAACATATCCGCCATGTCCTTTTATTATCCCATATACAGATGCCAACCCAAGTCCCGAACCTCGGCCAACTTCCTTGGTGGTGAAAAACGGCTCAAAAATGCGTGTTATGGTTTTCTGATCCATTCCAGTACCGTTATCCTTAACTTTTATCATAACATATTTACCGGGTCTGGGAGTATAGGGCTTTCCTCTCATCTCTTTGTGCGTAACATTCATGGTTTGCAGAAACAGTTCTCCTCCGCCCGGCATGGCATCGCCGGCATTGATAAAAAGATTCATGAAGACCTGCCCAATCTGGGCCTCATCCGCCTTTACGGAGAACAGATCGTCAGCAAGCTCCGCTTGAATGACGATCTCTTTTCTCGCCCTGCCAAACGTAGTAGAACACTCTTTTATGATTTTGTTTAAATTTATCGGTCTAAGCTCATATTTACCTTTTCTTGCATATCCAAGAAGCTGGCTGGTCAACTCGGAACCACTTTGAATCAGCTTTTCAACGGTTTTTAACCGCTCATAATAGGGATCATCAGGTCCGATATCATACAAAATCAGAGAAATATTCCCTAGCATTCCCATCATCAGGTTGTTAAAATCATGAGCAATACCTCCGGCCAGCGTTCCAATAGCCTCCATCCTTTCGATATAATGTAACTGAGCCTCAAGCCTTTTTTTCTCCGATATATCACGAAGAATAAAAAGTGTACCCATGGATCTTCCTTCATAATCATCATGGCGCGAAGCACTTACGCTGACATCTAACAAACGTCCGTCCTTGGTGCGGCATTTTGTTTCAAAACTTTTACAGGGCGTTCCGTTTTCTACAAGATCCTTAATAATGGCCATGGCAGATTCTTTTTCGGATTCATGGTCAAATGGTATCTGCTTGCCTTTCATTTCCTCCGATGTCCATCCAAATATCTGTGTAAAGGCAGGATTTATGTATTCGGTTTTTCCTTCCAGATCATGGGTGACAATAGCATCAGCGCTTGATTGAAGAAGAGAACGATAGACTTCTTCCGCTTTTTTGGCTTCCAGATAAAGCCCCCTGTTCTTGATTTCGCTTTCCCTCAGGGCTTCCTCAGTTCGGTTTCTCATGGCCATTTCTTCCTGGAGGGCCGCATTAATTTGGGAAAGGCCTTTTACTTCCATCTTTTCTGCAAAATAAATCCCGCAAAGGGCCAAAAAACCCAGCAAGAAGAACAGAAGATGAAGGGCCTGAGGATAGTCTAACGGATTGTTTTGTAATCTATTAGTCAGTGACAAATTATGCCACTCCACGAAGGCGCCTAAAATAAAAAAGAATATCGCCAAGGCAAACAGAAATATGCTCGCAAATCTAATCCCTCTCATCAATAACACCTTTGTGAAAGAAACCGGTGAAAAATGTTGCTAAAATGAATATCCTAATTGGACGAAAACGCTCAATGGAGTGTTATGGATTATTTGTTTTCGTTATTTTAAGATGCGTTTGTCATTGATTTAATGTTTGTATCAGAACTGGAATTTAAAATCGGTCAGTGATATCAGAAAGCCTGTATTGAACAACGGATAACGGGTAATCCCTCATCGACGGTCTGTTGCTCGAATAAAAATCTCTTTGATGGTCCATTGAAATCGTACTTTTTAGATATCCCAGCGGGTTGTCCTGTCACAATTTAATAACATGTATAGCAGATTCGAGCATGAAATCAATATATTTTAGTGTTTCCTCTTTTTAGGAGATACTTATCAGCTTGTGCGGTTCAGGAGTCAGAAACCATAAAAATGTGAATATCAATGGTTATCTCTATATTGAAATCATCGAAGTCAATTTAAATCCGATCTTGAACATTTTATAATCACAACGGCCCCCTGCAAACCACACCATTCAGGGCCACGTCATTTAAATTAGAGTTGACGTTGACGTTTCCCTGTCTCACCACAGATTCAACTTGACATAAGGCCATTTTTTTGATGTAAAAATAAAACCTTAAGAAGGCCACCTTTCATATAACATCCATTGAGGGGAGGTTTCTCGACAGCCATCCCCTGTTATCTGATGGATGCCTTTTCTAAAATAAAAAGGCCTTCTATCGGTCAAAATAAAATCGTGTAACGATTTTATGAAACTCCCGCAAACAAGCTTGCGGGATCTGATAGGGGAAATTCAAATTTAAACCACTATCCCGATATGTTGTGATATGTTACGCGTTCAAACAGGTCTTGAAAATTTTATAGCGTCTCCTCCAAGATGGATATTCGGTTATCGAATCGGACTGTTATGCAATCCCGCTTCGGTTGACAGAAACTTTTGTCATGCCAGTGAATTGATCAACCGAAAATTTCCGGATCAACTCAAGGCTTTGTACTCGCCTCAGCACGGATTTTTTTCGGAAAAACAGGACAACATGATCGAATCGGATGATATGATCGACCCCACATTAGAGATTCCTGTTTTTAGTCTTTACGGCGAAACACGCATCCCTGTTAAAAGAATGTTAGACCCCATCGATATCCTTATTATCGATTTGCAGGATGTTGGCACACGTGTTTACACTTTTATTTATACCATGTCATATTGCCTTGAAGCTGCGAAAAAGCTCGGCAAAAAAGTTGTCGTACTCGATCGGCCGAATCCTGTAAACGGTTGTATGATAGAAGGGAATCTTTTAGCTTCTGAATGTGCTTCATTTGTCGGAAGATACCCCATCCCCATGCGCCACGGACTGACCATCGGCGAACTTTCCATTTTGTTTAACAACGATTACGGTATTGGATGTGATCTCGATGTCATCCCCATGAAAGGCTGGAAAAGGGATATGTTTTTAATGGACACAGGCCTTCCATGGGTTCCACCCTCACCCAACATGCCATCACCGGTATCTGCTATGGTTTACCCAGGGCAGGTATTGTGGGAAGGAACCAATGTTTCCGAAGGCAGGGGGGGCACCCTTCCATTTGAAATATTCGGTGCTCCATTTTTTGATACAAAACGCTTACTGTCGACACTGGGTGGAAACAAACTTCCGGGCATCACCCTTAGACCGGTTGTATTTGAACCGACATTCAACAAATGGAGCGGCTCGACGTGCAATGGATTTCAGATTCATATAACAGATCCATATGAATTCAAGCCATATATCACAACACTTAAACTACTCCAGGCCGTAATTTTTCATCACAACAATATGTTTCAATGGAAGCGTCCACCGTATGAGTATGAATTTAAAAGACTGCCCATAGACCTTATCATTGGTGATAAAGACGTACGACAGCGCATCGAAAACTTAGATGAAATATACACCATAGAAAAATCATGGCTGAAAGATTTGGAAGCTTTCGCAGAAACAAGCCGGAGATTTCATCTTTATACTTAAAGTTATAGGGACCGGGGATTAGGGGCCAGAAGCCAGGGGTCAGGCGTTAAAATCGGAAATGAGTAAATACACCCCCCGATCCCTATTCCCTGAAACCTGACACCTGATACTCGGTGAATAATGGCAAATGACAACATCAATTGGAAACGTATGGTTTTCAAAAAAAACAAAGTCTGGCTGGCAATAGGTCAGGACCAAGAGCCTGTCACTAAAAACGGTAAGGTGTTGATCAAATATCAGCTTAACCAGGATTACGAATACTGGGTCCTTCTTGAAAATATAACGCCCATCGATTCTCTACAAGGAGAGGTAAACGCCGACAAAGGGGAAAAATCAACCCAAAAATCATCCAGGCAAAAGATCAAAAAAACAAAACCTGAAACGGAATCTTCAGCCAGGGGAATTTGTAATGATGCCATCAGTATCTATACAGACGGAGCATCTGCGGGAAATCCCGGCCCGTCGGGAATCGGCGTGGTTTTGCGCTTTGGAAAACATGAAAAAGAGATATCAAGATACATCGGTATTGCCACCAACAACATTGCAGAACTTGAAGCCATCCGATCAGGTCTTCTTGCTGTAAAAAATACGAATCTTCCGGTACGGGTCTTTACAGACAGCAGATATGCGTACGGTGTCCTTTCCAAAGGATGGAAAGCAAGAAAAAATCAGGACATCATAGAATCCATCAAAAAAACCCTTTCAAAATTCAATGATCTGAAATTCATCAAGGTAAAAGGACATGTGGGCATCGAGGGGAATGAAAGAGCCGACTTTCTTGCCACCGCTGCAATAAAAAAAGCAAAGATCAAATAATACGGATTTCTCTTCAAAATTTTCAGTCGGTTATCAGGTATTATGACCGAACGTTCTGATGACAAATCCGGTCAAAAAAACAATAAGCGCCCGCATATATCAGCAAGGCGCTTATATGAAATTTAAAAAGAGCCACAACAAAAATTGCTGCTTGCCAGCGGTCATAGGGCATGTCGGGTACAATTTCTCACGGGCGCTTAAACATGCTGTTATTTTAGGCTTTTTTGCATTTTATCCGCAAAAAAATCCGTATCTATCCGGCAGCTCTTTATTTTATGCTTTTTCAGCTTTTAAAGTTTCAATTTCTTTTTTCAGCTCATCAATTTCCTTTTTGTACTTTTCGGATTCGTCTGTGTCGACAGGAGTGTCAACTGTTGTATCCTCTTTCTTCCAGGTATCTTTGAGTTCGTCAAACCCCAGATAAAGAGCCAAACCACCACCAAGCAGAAGCATCACCGGGATAGCACCAGCCAAAAGTTGCAAAAAGGGTTTCCACCATATGGACATGCCAATGAGACCCAATACAGCTCCGACCGCCCCACCTATTAATGTTTTCATAAAAAATCATCCTCCTTTAATTTGAATTAAAATTTAAATCGGCTTGTTTGCTATTATACCTTATTCTCCGAAACCGTACATTACTTTTTTTGTGCTGGCAAAAAATACTTGGGATAGAACAAGAAGTCTTGTAAATACATATAGTTGTTAACAGTAAATTAAGATTTTGAAAACTATCACAACTTATTTTGTAACGCAAGCTTAATTTTCCTAAACAAGAATCTTTATCCTATAAATTAAAATTAACGATCTTTCAAAAAAACCGTTTCATCCGATTTTTTGGGATTTTCGCTTCGCTTCAGCAAACCGCAGGGTATCAAAGCGGAATTCGCCAAAGCCAATCCGCCGTCACAATGCTATTGCGGGATAAACCCGCCTTTCCATCCTCCGCATTCGCCTGCTGCGGAGGACGGGTGCTCCGTGAGCTTCGGCGCGTTCGCCTTGCCATTCATCCTTGCAGTCCCGCTGAAAGCGGGACAGGATATTCTGCTGAAGACGAATTAAAGGTTGCAAACAAAATTTATATTTGTAAATTTTATAATTTTGGACTACCATTTTGTAAAAATTCTATCGCATTCACCATTGCGCTTTATTGGGATGATACCATGCTAAAATGGATAAAAACAAAACGGGCAAAATTCAAAGGAGAGATCGATTCGACCGTTCGGGACGATTATGATTATTATTTCTGTCAGCTTCCGGATAATATCGGTACGTTATCTAACTTTATCCTCAAACTTTTTTTTTCCGGCATAAAGGTGATAAAAGAACAGACCCTTGATTTAAACAACCTCCATAAAGAGGGTATTGTTGTCTATGTAACAAAGCACAAAAGCTACTTTCGCTATCTTTTTCACCATACACGCTTCAAGCAGGATCGTCTGCCATTTCCTCAAATAGGTTTCGACTATAACGTGATTAAATGGCAACCGGTATCGCGCATTTGGAAGATCGTATCGGCACACATCAAATACTTTATTCATAACCTTGCATTTCCAGATCCCTATCAAAGGGGGTACATCCGAGAGGAACTCCTAAATGGACGAGTGGCACTACTTTCTTTGGTTGAACAAAAAGGTTTCCATCGAAGATTTATAAAATCAAAAACAGATCCGATCCAATATCTTATCAAAATACAGGAATCCATTGATCGTCCTATTTTTCTTGTCCCTCAGCTGATGTTTTTTGATAAAAATCCCCATCGGTCCATGCCGAGCATCATTGATTTGCTGTTTGGCTCCAAAGAGAACCCCGGGAAACTGAGACGCCTGTTCATCCTTTTCAAGAATCCGGGCAAGATTTTTGTGGAAACGTCCGAACCGGTCAATCTGAAAACTTTTTTAGGGTTTGAAGAGAATCAGAAAAGAAGCGTTGAATATCAGGCGCTTGCATTAAGGCGTAAGTTATTGACTCAAATCAATCGACATCGTCAAAGTATCACTGGCCCGGTTTTAAAATCAAGAGAAGAAATGAAGGAAAACATCCTCACAAAAGAACGACTTCAAAATTTTATGGAACATCATTCAAAAGCCCGAGATATTCCAATTCAAAAGGTCCGCAAAAAAGCGAGTGCTTTTCTTGATGAGATTGCAGCCAATTACAATATCTTTGTTATAAAACTGGCGTCAGGTGTAATAACATGGTTTCTGAATATCATGTTTGAAGGGGTTACGGTCAATGAGGATGGGCTAAACCGAGTTAAAAACATGTCCCAGAAGGGACCCGTAATTTTCATTCCCTGCCATAAAAGTCACATCGATTACCTGATATTGTCTTATCTATTGTATAACAATAACATGCCATGTCCACACGTTGCTGCAGGGAAAAATCTCTCTTTCTGGCCAATGGGTCCCCTATTCAGATGGGGTGGCGCATTTTTTATACGACGGACATTTAAAGGGGCGGTGCTTTATTCAAAGGTTTTTGCAGAATATATTTACAATTTGCTCGCGGAAGGCTTCAATATCGAATTCTTCATCGAAGGCGGCCGCAGCCGAACCGGCAAGTTAATTCTACCCAAGCTGGGGCTGCTTTCGATCCTTCTCAATGCCTATAAAAACGGCGCCTGTGAAGATCTGATATTTTCACCGATTTTCATCGGCTATGACAGAGTCCTGGAAGAAAGCTCATACCTTCACGAAATTGAGGGAAAAGAAAAGCAGCCAGAGAATTTCATGCAAGTGATTAAAGCACGAAAATTTTTAAAGAAAAGGTATGGAAGAATCTACATACAGTTCCAGGAGCCCATCTCTTTTAAGGAGCTGTTGCTTCAATACGGCACACCAATTGCGGACATGCCCCCCAAAGAGTTCAACATCCTCTGCCGCAATCTGGGGCACAGGATCATAAACGCCATTAACAGTGTTTCTGTGGTTACACCCCATGCCCTTGTCGCAGCCGCTGTTTTAAACTGTGCCAAAAAAAGTTGCTCTTTTGATCACCTCATGTCCCATGTTGAAACATACATGAACTACCTTTTATCACAAGACGCCAAACTGGCAGACACACTTCTAGTAGACCAACTGAATACCATAGAGCACGTGCTCGATTCTTACGTGCAAAGAAAATTCATCGAAAAGGTTACCAAAGACCCGGACGTGCTGCTCACCAACGCATTATTCAAAGTCAATGAGAACAAGCGTCAAAATCTCGAATACTACAAAAACAACTGCATCTCCTTTTTCGTTCCGGCAGCCATTACCGCGATTGCAATACTTGTTAAAGACGCCTTCCAGTTTTCGGCATCTGATCTACACGCCGACTACAATTTTCTACAGTATTTCTTTAAGTATGAATTCGCATATGACGTTGACAAGACCCCCGAGTACTTTGTTCGAAAAAACCTCAAGGCATTCATTGACGATGCCATTTTAATGCCACACCCTAAATTGCCCGACACATACAATTTGACGTCTTCCGGTTTCAGAAAGCTTCAACTTTTTTCAAGATTCCTGAAACCATATTTTGAATCATACTGGATTGTATTAAACTTTTTCATGAATCATCCCCAAAATTCCATTAAAGCCAAAGATCGTGTGAAAAAAATTGAAACCATCGGAAATCGTATGTACAAAAAGAAGGAAATCGAGCGAAAGGAAGCGCTTTCCGTAATCAACTACAATAATGGAATAGAATTTTTTTCATATAACGGCGTAAAGGGTTCGGATGATAACGATAAGATATTGTTCTATGCCGATGCGATTCATACATACCGAAATTGTCTTTGATGAAACATGATTTTTCGGCTTTTAATAAGAATATTACCCAAAACGATCAATTGGATTTATTTGTTGTCTACTCGCTATTTACCATTCACCATTTACGATTCACTATTTATGATATAAATGAAGGCATTAATCCTTGCCGCAGGCCTCGGTACACGACTCAGACCCCATACCGAAAACATACCTAAACCCTTATTTACCATCGCCGGACGTCCACTGCTGGATATCATTATCTCCGATCTAATACATGCTGGCTGTAAAGCCATTATCGTCAATACTCACCATCTTCATCAAAAAATAGAGTCCTACCTGGCCCGGCAAAGTTACGCCATTCCGGTCATAACCCGACATGAACCCAAAATTCTCGGAACAGGCGGCGCCATAAAGAATGTCTCCGATTTCTGGGACAACACCCCCTTTATGGTCATAAACAGCGATATCGTAACAAATATAGATCTGAAAATGGTTTATGAATTTCATTTAAATCATCATCATCCGGTAACGCTGGTTCTACACAACGACCCGGAATTCAACACCGTAACAGTTAATAAAAACGGTTTTGCCCAAGATTTTGATGAACGATTTCCTGTAAGTCCCCCCCCCTCGGCCCTATCCAATGTTTCGAAAAGATCCGGTTCCGCAGAAATCAAAAGGCTCACTTTCACGGGGATACAGGTTCTGAATCCGGAAGTGCTTGAGTTAATCCCCGATAACGTATTTTCTAACATTATAGATTGTTACAAAAATCTTATATCCCAAAACAAAAAAATATGTGCGTTTATCTCGAAAGGATATTACTGGAAAGATCTCGGGACGCCTGAAAGATACAGACAGGCGGTTTATGAAAATATGGCGCCCGAAGCATTCAAACGTGCCTTTCCGGGATGGATCAGCAAAAAAATTTCCCGAATAAAACTCGGTGGGGATGGGTCCGATAGAAGATGGTACCGTATTACCGACGGCAGCCGATCCCTTGTCATGGCAGATCACGGCATAAAGCGAGAGGATTCAATCTCCGAGGCAGATGCTTTTGTTGCCATTGGATGTCATCTAAAAGCCAAAGGAATATCAGTGCCGAAAATTTATCTCTCTGATACGCTTTCGGGTAATGTTTTCATGGAAGATCTGGGTGATATTAATTTTCAGGCCGTTGTATTACGCACTGAAAATCAAGATAAAATCATCACATATTACAAATCGCTGATTCGAAGTCTTGGGGAACTCTCCATAAACGGCAACGACGGTTTTGATCCGGCCTGGACCTATCAGACCGCTTTTTATACAAAGGATCTCATCCTTGAAAAAGAATGCCGTTACTTCGTTGACGCCTTCCTGAAGGGTTATCTGGGAATGGACATACGCTTTAAGGATCTCGAAGGTGAATTCAGCGCTATCGCGGACAGAACCCTGAAATTTCCCTTCAACGGATTCATGCATCGCGACATGCAATCCAGAAACATCATGGTAAAAAATCACCGGTTTTATTTTATTGACTTCCAGGGGGGACGGTTGGGGCCGATCCAATACGATCTTGCTTCTTTGCTGATTGATCCCTATGTAAAATTACCCCGTTCCGTTCAAGATACTCTGCTGAGATTCGCCGTTGAAACCCTTTCACCGTTTATCGGTGTCGACCCGCACAATTTTCTTTACTGCTATAAATACTGCGCCATAACGAGAAATTTGCAGATTCTGGGTGCCTTTGGCTTTCTGAGCCGCATAAAGAAAAAAACATACTTTGAAAAATATATTCCGACAGCTGTCAGATCATTGAAGCACAACCTTTACAACTTAGATAATATAGAACTCACCGGTTTAAAGGCTATCGTTGAAAAGCTTTGATCTGTGATTTGTAAGTACACAGCATTTCTGATATGCTCCATATAATTAACCTGAAACAAACATATTCTTCTACGTTCGTTTTAGGTGTTAGGTTTTAAGTATCTATACATCTTAAATACAACCTAACACACAATACTTAAAACCTAAACCGTGATGAATTCGGATTTTACGAATTTACCAAATTTAGGAGGTGCAAAATGAACCGTATCAAAATTATGGTAAACGGCTTACCCGGTAACATGGCCTCGAATGTTGTCAAACACGCACTTACGGACCGTCGTTTTGAAGTAATTAAACAATCGCTGACAGGCCCGGAAATCACCGATACTGAAACTGTCATCGATTCCGTTTCCTTCCCCCTAATTCAGCCGCAAGACAGAGATCAGGCTATTTTAGCCATAAAGGACAAAGAGGGTCCGTTTTTGAGTGTGGATTATACGCATCCATCGGCAGTGAATGATAATGCCGAATTTTACTGCCAACACGGGCTTTCCTTTGTTATGGGAACCACTGGGGGCAACCGGCAGGGTCTTGAGGAGACGGTCGGCGCCTCTTCCATTGCTGCGGTGATCGCACCGAATATGGCCAAGCAGATTGTCGGCTATCAGGCGATGATGGAATATGCGGCCAAAACTTTTCCGGATCTTTTCAAAGGATATTCTCTTGAGATCAAAGAAAGTCATCAAAAAGGAAAGGCGGACACCAGTGGAACTGCAAAAGCGATGGTACGATATTTTAACAGCCTGGGGTTGGCTTTTACTGAAGATGATATAACAAAAGAACGTGATCCCGAGACACAAAAAAACGTCTGGGGTATACCCGATGCCTATCTTGGAGGGCATGGGTGGCATACCTACAGTCTTGATTCAGAGGACAAAACAGTCCGGTTTGAATTTACGCACAATGTCAACGGTCGAGATGTCTATGCCCAGGGAACCCTTGACGCATTGATTTATCTTGATAAAAAAGTTTCTGAAGGCGCACAGGGAAGCGTTTTTACGATGATTGACGTGTTGAAAGGTGTTTAGACACTATTTCAAAACCTTCTCTTCGTTGGTTTGAAACTTTTGCAAGAGATTTTGAAATGACGTATTCCTAAGTTGAGCGGATTTTTGCGAAGAAATGTGGTTAGGCCCAGATCTAAAATGTAACGGGCTGTTGTCCAGGCAAGAACTGATTTTCCTTCAGACAACAGCCCGATGGCAAATGACAACTGATGCGGATCGATTTGACGGCATCAAGCGATACGTAACGCGTGGCTAATTCCCCTTCTCCACAATCTCATAGGCTTTTTCAAGGGCTGCATCGAGTTTCTTCGGCTGGCTTCCCCCGGCTTGCGCCATATCCGGTCTACCGCCGCCGCCGCCGCCGACCACAGATGCAATCCCTTTTATAATTTTCCCGGCATGGAATTTGTCCGTTAAATCCTTGGTAACCACAACAATCAGTAATACCTTGGAAGCATTTGAACTGCCGAGGACAACAATACCTGATTTTATTTTCTCCTTGAATCGATCGGCCAAATCTCTCAACGCAGCCGGTTTGTCAACCGACACCTTTTTAACCAGCACTTTAACGCCTTTGATCGACTTGATATCTTCTTCGGCCCAGTCAGCTGACTGTAAGGCAATCCTGGCCTTTAATTGTTCCACCTCTTTTTCCAAAGCCTTTTGATGAGACAGTATTTTTTCGATCCTTTGGGAAACAGCTTCGGGATGCTCCTTGAGCAATATGGCAGCGTCGTGTAAGAGCTTTGCGTTCTTTTGGATGTAGTCCAGGGCGGCCGCACCGGTCAAAGCCTCGATCCGTCTTATTCCTGAAGCCACACTCGACTCTCCGATAATCTTGAAAAGACCGATGTTCCCGGTGGCCCCTGTATGGGTTCCGCCGCAAAGCTCCTTGCTGAAGTCTTCTAAAGAAACCATCCGGACCCGATCCCCGTATTTTTCTTCAAAAAGGGCGGTGGCACCGGATTTGAAGGCTTCCTCGGCATCCATCTCCACAGTCTCAACCGGTATGTTGGCGCGTATCCGCTGGTTGACGATGGTTTCAATCTCTGCCAGCTCTTTAGCCGTGGTCTGGGAAAAGTGGGTGAAATCGAATCGGAACCTGTCCGACGCCACCAAAGAGCCGGACTGCTTGACATGGTCACCCAGAACTTTTCGCAGGGCAAAATGAAGCAGATGGGTGGCCGTATGATTGCACTCGGTTGCGCTACGCGAAGTGTTGTCGACCGTCAGGGTCACATTTTGCCCTTTTTGAATGCTTCCTGAAACCATGTTGCCTTTGTGGATTGTGATTCCGGTCGGATCTTTGATCGTGTCAATAACTTTTATTTCAAAATCCGGGCCGACGATTTTGCCGCTGTCGCCGACCTGACCGCCGGCCTCACCGTAAAAGGGTGTTGCTTTAGTGACGACTTCAACGCTCTGGCCGCTTACTGCTTCTTCAACTTCCCGGCCGTCTTGGACCAGAAGAAGAACTTTGGATTCACAGGTTGTCGTATCATAACCGACAAACTCGGGCATGACGCCTTCTGCCGAAAATTTCTTGTATGCCTCGCTGATTTCGGTAAACGCCGCC
>JBFESJ010000094.1:0-13066 GCA_041548585.1 Desulfobacterales bacterium
CAACCCAAGTTTAATCGACTCCGATTACATATATCGTAAAATCAACAAAAATGCAAAAAAGGCAAATCCCCGAAAATGGATTTGCCCTATTGAAAAAAAGATATCACAAACATTTTGAAGCTCTGATATTTACATTTTCATCGCAGCTATCTGTAATTAGGTTCTTTTTCAGATTTCAATCTGTGGCACAAAATATTTTTACATGGTCAGATTTCTTCTTTTTTGCAGAAATCACAGGTTTTTAATTGCTGGCTCCAAACGAAATTCCGAGTATCAGGAGATTGTTAAAATTAGTTTATCAAATGGCACATTAAATACACTATTTTTTATATTTATCTATAAGCATTTTAAATTCGTCCGATGAGCTGATGTTATCCCAATCAGCATCTTTGCTTAACCAGGCAAAATCATCATAACCATTTTGAAACGCCAATTCGAGATACTTTAGAGCTTTTGAGAGATCTTTTTGAAGTGAATACGCACATCCAATTTTATAGTAATATTCTTTAGTATCCTTAGGGTTTATCTCTATAGCCTTGGTGTAATCAGTGATGGCCTTGTCATACTGACCTTTGAAATAAAAAACGTTCCCTCGATTGTAGTAAGCTTTAGCATTCTTCGAGTTTATCTCTATGGCCTTGGTGTAGTCAGAGATAGCTTTGTCATACCGGCCCATGATTCTATAGTCATTCCCTCGATCGTTGTAGGCTTCATCAAGCTTAGTGATTATCTTAGTATCTGTGTTGCAATCCAATATGGCTTTGTCATGCTGACCTTTATGATTTAAGAGATATTTCTGCTTTTCTTCAAGAATCTGGCTTTTTACTTCGGCCACAATAATCTCCAGTTCTTTCTTAAATTTCTCCGTTCTCCTCACTTGCTTGAACTCTTCCAGTCTTGCTACTTCCTCGTCTCGCTGTTGCCTCCTCACATCGATAGCATCGTTCAGCAGGGTTGGATCTGCTTTTATAAGTGCCCGTACCCTTTCCCAGTAACCTTTTGGTTCCTTGGAGATTACTATGCTTTTTAATCTTTCTGCACTTTCTGAACGACTTTTGAGCGCTTTTGCAGTGTCTATAGCCCCCAGCAACTCTACTGCACCAAAGTTTTTTTTGACATAATTGTCAATCTTCTCACCACTACGCCGAATATCGACGATTAATGAATCATAGTCAACATCCAGGATGAGTTTCTGCCATGCGTCAACATCCTTAGCAATAATACAATCTTTTACAAGCCTTTTAATGACTTTCTGATCACCATTTTGTTCCAGATAAGTTGCCATAAGATCTCGCACATGGCCTATCTGTGGTCTTTGACTCCACTTAGGCGGAGCACAGCAGCGTGGGCACCTAAGTGGCTTGATTTCAGGCTTCCCATGTTTAGAATACCAGGAATGTACAACCAGTCCGGAATAGTTGGTTTGACATACCCAACAGGTAAATATACCTTTCGTAATCTTCGTGGCCATTGCTTGATTCCCTCCTGCAAGGCAAGCAAAAAAACAAATCGTTACAAGCATAAATATACGCTGATTTCCTATTTTTAAAAAAGCCATCCATCCAGTCCTTCAATCTTCAGGGTTATGATAAGAGTCTTATTACTGTGTCACCAGACAAATATTTATTACAAATATCTGAATTGATATGGATTTTTGTGATAGCTTGCCATGATGAAAAATCCGCCAAACTGACACATATCAAATTGGAACTGTAAATATCAAGACAAGGTCATTTTTCAGACATCGTTTTCATATCTCAGGTCTGGCGTTATCGGTGATACATTGAGATAACCACATGAAATTCGGGCTTGTCAAAACTTGTGATCTCTTGCCATATCTCAATATCAGTTTAATTGCAGATATCGGCAAAAACAATCCAAACAAATCGTTTTTTTACTTCACGTAAATGCTACGTTTGCCCCGAGCCCTGACACCTGTTCCCTGCCCCTGCCCTTTACTCTTTGCTCTTTCCTCTTTTCTTTTTTTCTGTTTCTGTCCCCTGGCCCCCGATCCCCGGCCCTAAGCTTGCGTTACCTTCTCCAACAGCTTCCGATAATAGACATAGTTCTCAAAGGGAACATCCGCTCTTACGCGCCCGTCTGCCAGGGGTACGTAGCCGCCGCCTACCAGCAAGGGCGGTACCTTCTCCTCAACTTCACGGCGAATCGCCGCCTTGTCTCGCCTTAAAGCGTCAAGATCGATGCCTCCGATCAGGCGCAACTTAGGTCCGAACTCGCGGCGCAGATCGCGATAGTCCATGGCCTCAATGTTGACCTCGCAGGCCCAAAGACAATTGAAGCCCCATTTGAGAATGCTTGGGATCAGTATCCTGGCATTGGCAAATGTACGCAGGATAATTGTTTCGATTCCATACCGGTTCAGCACGTCAAGGACCGGTTGATAGCTTGTCAAGACGAACTTTTCATACATCTGCGGGGACAGCAGGGGGCGATCGTTTCCGCCGATGGGCTCGGAGAAAACGGCGGCATCGACTTCAACCTCGGCCAGAACCTTTTCTGCCATTCGGGCCGCAAACTCACCCTGGATAGCCAAAGCTTCACGCATGAACTTCGGGTCTTTTATGAGGAGGCGAATCACTTCGGAAAACCGATCCCAGCCGTACACGCCCATGGACAGGAAAAAACCGCGGTGCACCCTTAGCATAAGCATGTGATCGCGGGATCGCCAGGTGCGGACCCGCCTGGACCATTTCCCAGGCAGTCGGCGGGAATCATCCGGATCTAAACTTTTCCTCAACGCATTCAGTTCATTCCGGGAAGCGGGCCATTTCTTTAGCTTGGGGCGGGGTTCCAGGTCCACTTCTATTTCTTCGCGCCGATCCGTAGAGAACATCTCAGAGAGTTCCGCCTTTTTGGCCAGCCCCTGTGTACGCCAGGCGTTGATAACATCTTTTCGAATGCCTTCTTCAAAGTAGGGGACGCGGTCGGTCTTTTCGTACCGCATTGTTTTTAAAAAGCGTTCGCGACTCGTCATGTGCGTCTTCATCCTGAGCTTTTGAAATATTAGGGTTTAGATTTCTCTATACAGTTAATCCTGCCTGGAATTGGTTTCAAAACCTTCAATCGGATTTAAGGTCAAGGCGGACTGAGGCAGCCAACCGCAGGAATATATGGAATATTTCGAGGATTGGCCGTCTCAGTCCAACACAGAGATTGAGCCCGAGGGCAGGTTTCGAAACCAATTCTATGCAGATATCAAGCTACGGGCCATAATAACAGCACCGGCGGCATCCGGACTGTACCCATCGGCTCCGATTTCAGCTGCAAAAGACGCGGTCACCGGTGCGCCGCCGACCAGAGTCTTCAAATTGCCGCCGCCTTTGGCCCTGACATCGGCAACAACCGCTTCCATCTCCGCCAGGGTCGTGGTTAGCAGGGCGGATAGGGCAACGATATGCGCCTGATATTTTTTAGCAGCAGCAAAGAACTTGCTCTTACTGACGTTCACACCCAAATCTATGACGCTATATCCGGCACACTCCAGCATCATGGCCACCAGGTTTTTGCCGATGTCGTGATTGTCGCCGTTGACAGTGCCGATGACGATGGTACCTTTAGCCTTGATGTCTGACCTTGCCAAATGGGGCCCGAGAACTTCAAGGCCGGCGTACATGGCCTCGGCCGCCATTAACATCTCCGGGACAAAAAAATCGCCCGTACTAAATTGCCTGCCGACCTCATCCATAGCGACAATTAGAGCCTGGTCGAGGATCGCCAGTGCGTCCGCGCCCTGATCCAGATGGGCTCGTACCAGTTGGGCGGTCTTTTCCTGATCGAAATCAAGGACCGCGTCGATTATGGCTTTGGCTTCCATTAATACCGTAATATTGGGTTAGAGTCACTCATCCTCGTCGATATCCCTTTACAGTTTGCCGATTTGATCCAGCAGGTTGGTAGGTTTTTCACCAAACGCTGCTAAATGATGCGCTGACGATGCCTCTTACAATGATATGA
Organism: Desulfobacterales bacterium; assembly: GCA_041548585.1. Classification (GTDB taxonomy): domain Bacteria; phylum Desulfobacterota; class Desulfobacteria; order Desulfobacterales; family UBA11574; genus UBA11574. Next base: position 3,976 of record JBFESJ010000094.1, read on the forward strand.
TGAAGCGCACCAGACGCGTCGATACTGACTTTAAGCGGCATGTCAGGAATATATCATATATCAGCTAATATAGAAACTTATGGTTTAAAGGGCGTCCCGCAAATTCCCGGACAAATTTTATTGCCAAAGCTGACGGTTTCTGGAATTCTGAGTTATGCAAACTTATTTTTGGGTCTGTCTGATTCTTTTTGTTGCAGGAGTCACTCACGGGATATCCGGTTTTGGATCTGTCTTGCTTTCCATCCCTCTCCTGGCCATGGTTCTGGACATCAAAATGGTCATCGTACTGGCCAACTTGGCAGCTGTATCGATGACGACCATGATTTTTATACAGTTAAGACATCAGTTTGATCGAAAAAAAATCTATCCCCTCATTGCAGGTGCCGTACCGGGCATTGTCGTGGGCGTGTTTTTTTTAAAGCGGTTGGATCGAGACGTAATCCATTGGATTCTAGGCGTGATCCTTATTGGTTTTTCCTTATACAGCCTGTTATTCCAGCCGTCCGGAAAAGAAATACGAAAAGAATGGGCGTATCCCTTCGGCTTTTTGTCCGGATGTCTCGGCGGCGCCTTCAGCGCATCCGGCCCGCCGGTCATTGTATACATCACGCTGAAGAACTGGAGCAAGGACCAGATAAAAGTGACCCTTCAAAGCTTTTTCTTTTTGTCGGGTTTGCTTGTGGCAATTTCCCACACCTTAGCCGGCCTGGTCACTTTCAGCGTAATCCGTTTCTATTCGGCGGGATTGCCGGTAATAATATTGGGGACATATCTGGGATCTTTTTTATATGGTTTCATCCGAGAAGAGAATTATCGCAAACTTATTCTGCTCTTTCTCCTCTTCTTAGGAGGTCTTATGATTTACAAGGCTTAATTCAGCTGGGTGGAACTTCCCGATAACCTCAGGGAAAAAGGTTTAACGGTTCAACTCCAACCCTTTCACGCTAAATCATAAATGAGTCAAGAGTAGACTTGACCCCATTATATTTCAAGTTCTGAATGATTTTTATGACCCGTCCACTTAGGCAGATCATCGTTTATATCGATAACCCGCAGACCATAGAAGATACGGTATTTGGCTGTAAAATTAACATCTGTAATCGACGCATAATTTGATCCAAATTCTTTTTTCATGTTAATCATATTTTAGATATAGCCCGATCCCCATTCGATCTATAGTTCCCTTTGCTTTTTTCCCTTCTTTCTTTTTCTAGTCTATACCATTCTCTTAATTTTTTTAATCCATCCTGTCCGAGTACATCATCACAATCAAAATAAAAAGTGATTACATTACCAAGATAATCCATCAAACTCTCCCAACGTTCAAAATAAATATAAGAAAGCCGCCGAAAATATGCTCTAAAAAACCGTTCTAATAATTCTAACCGGTTCCCTTTCCATTCTCTTTTACTTTGATATAAAAATTTTATGACACCTACAGCTGAAATCATATCCCTTATCCCGATACGGGTCTCTTTTATTATCTCAAAAAATGGATCAACATATTTAATTTCATTCTTTTTGAAATAGTCTTCAAAGGTGTACATCTCTTCACGATCACACATCTGGCCTCCCATATTCACATCTTGTTCATGGAAGGTTACATGAAACAATTCGTGGTTTTGTTTCCGGGCCGTACCTATCCCTATCTCTTCGGCTATAAACAGAAAATAATCTTCCAGGGGTATAACTTCTTCCCCCGAATTAAAAAACCTTTCTAAAACCGGCATAAGTTTTCTCCCTGAACGTTGCCTTTTTATTGCCAGATCTCTTAATAACGGAGAAATCCGTTTTCGCAACTTAAATAGTCCTGGATCATCTAGCTGCGAAATCTTTGATATCCTATGTGGACTGATTGCACAATTAACAATTAAATATGGTAGCGCTTTTTTTCCATCATTCCCGTATTCAGCTTCGTCAAAATCACCCTTTCCATCAGGTAGACTATACAAGGGCTGATATGCCAGGAAATCAATAAATCCTTCACTGTAAGGGCCTAATTTTTCAAATGTTGTTAAAGCATTATTTTTTTCTATCTTGCCGCCAACGCCAGTAAATTTTATTGAATTCTTACTATAGGGTTTAGAAACCGGATCATGAAATAAACCGGATGATTTGAATGTTAATAATCTTCTATCAGGTAAAGGAATGTAACATTGACGCAGGTTAGCAACCGAAAACTGCGCCTTGTCATAATGTCTATCCGTCACCGCAACATTAATTTTACCCCCTCTCGTCAATATTTCATTTGCCACCTTAGGCGTACCACAGAGAAATATTCCTTTGTTTTCCATGATATAATCAGCAAGAGTTTTATCCCCTTTTATCTTTTCCGCAGCCAACTTTTTATTGCAAATTTCCATCTTTCCTGTTTTCTCCTCAGGCAATACCTGCATAAACACCGGTCTTAATACTCGATCATTTAACAACGCCTGTTTAACTAACGTAATCGCTTCTGAATCAGAATCGAATAATTTCACAATCTCCGGATATTTATCCAATCCTTCCTCTTGCAAATACTTATTCCATACCATTTCTTTAATCATGCTTTTTGTTTCTCCGGAGCCAGTGGAGGTTATTCTGGGCCGGCCAGAGGCTTTCTTGTTCCGGCGTAAAGATGGATCGATCGGTCAACGTAAGAAAGTGTCCGGGATAGGTTTGCCCACAGCTTCCCCTCTTTCTTGTCAAGCCGTAGCTCACAGCGAAGGCTGATACGCCCTGATCAAAAAATATACTTAAAACATTAAGTACGTCGCGCATTTTCTAAATCATCCACCTTCATCACATAGACGGCCTATCAACTCCAATATCATGGTGTTCAGCTCAGGGCAGTCATCTCCAACGACAAAGTCCCGGGGCCATGGCGAGCCGCCTGAGCGCAGGTAGGCACGATTTAAAATGAAACAGGCCTCTTCAATCAGGTCTGCCTCTGTCAGGCAGCCGGCGACTTCAAGTAGTTTCCTCATAGCTTTCAGTCGGTGTTCTATCACCCAATGACGTTTGCCTCGTCCGGACAAGGTCACCGCATCAACCGATGCATCGAAGAAGTCCAGAACGTCATCGATGGTCAATTCCCCCTTTCAATCCCGGATATAAGCACCTCGATTAAAGATGACTCGGGATCGTCGCTTGCGACAACCAGACGAGCAATATGCTCGCCTGCAGAAGACGGTGAGAAGGTCACCGTCGCGATGACGTCCGCGCCGGATAGGAGCAGACATGGAACATCTGGATTCGTTACGACAGAGAAGTCCTGGCTGCTGCCAGACGCAAAGCCGACACTAAAAACATTCAGGGGGTAGACATTGATGTTCTTGATAAGTACTTCCTGCGAACTCGTCGTTCCGACGTCGACTTCCCCAAAGTCCAACTCAAGGGGTGTTACGAGGATCAGTGGATCGGGGCTGGCCAAGACGGGAGCGGAAAGCCCCATCACAAAAATTAAGACTACGCCAAATATTGCGATTAAATTTAGCTTTTTCATTTTTGTTTCCTTTCTTTTTTCAAGATAATACTTCAGACTCCTGACAGGACAGACACTGTCCTGTCAGGAGAGAGACATGCACATTTTGAGGGGGCTCTCCATTGTAAAATCTCACCAATAGAGGTTAAACAGCTGAATCGAGAAATCATTAGATCGTGAGATACGGGTTGAGAATGAGGTCAGCAGGACAGGAGATGGTTAAAATGTGAGAACGCGGATGCAGGCCAAAAGTCGAATACAGAATATAAAGACCAATTTAAATTAATAAAAAATATATTCATAAAACTTTGTCAATAGGGTGAAAGGTTCATTTGTATGGGTAAATATCCCCAAAATTAAGGGCTATTCCGTATTTTTATTCTAATTATCTCCCCATGGGCCAAGTAAGGCTGATGGGTGTCTGGTGATGGGCATCGCGTCTTGAATAGTGAACAAAGTGCTGCGATTCACTGTCCAGCTTTTAATACAGTTTACTATATCAGCTAATATAGAAACTTATGGTTTAAAGGGCGTACTGTAGGTCCTGCCCCAATAAAGACCTGCCTTTTGATGTATGGGTTATCCTTTGTAAATAAGAAAAATTATGTACGCCGTGTACAACATCAGAAATACGGCCCCTTCCCATCTATCTAAAGATCTCTTTTTTCCTGTGAACATAAACAAAAATAAAAGCAAGCTTGACAGAATTACTGCACCAATATCAAGGTTGTTTATGAATAATACAAAAAAATCGCAAAAAAGCAGAGAAGGATCAAACCATCAACGCGCGTCAGAGACGAAAAGTTAATTTTGTCGATCAGATGATCATTTGCCATGAACCCTAAAACCAAAGCAGCAAGGAGACCAAATGGAATTTCTTTCCAAACGGTCCCTTTGGTAACACTCAGTGGATAAATTACGGATAACACGCCGAGGATGAGAAAAACATTGGCGATATTACTACCCAGTACATTCCCGATTGCAATATCGGCGTTGCCATTCGCACTGGCGATAATGTTTACGAACAATTCGGGCGTTGAGGTGCCAAAGGCAACTACGGTTAGGCCAATGGCCAAGTCAGAAACTTAATATCGTCTTGCGATAGAGGAAGCACCGTCAACCAAAAAGTCCGCACCTTTAATTAAAAGCACAAAACCGATTAAAAATAGAAAATAGGTCAACACAATAAATTATCCTAACTTCCTTCAGGTGGTACAAAATGGGGTCATATTCAAATCCTGTTTGATCACTTTTTTTTGAAGCTATTGGTTTGAATGCTTTAGAAAGATTTATTTGAAAGTATTGATGTATATTTTATGTAACGATAGAGTTAATAATAAATGCTAATAAATCGTATAGACTCAAATTACAGCGTTCCATCAAAATTTTTAAGACTTTTATAACCGAGAATCTCTTTATTTTATGCGTTTTTCTTGTCAGACCGTCTTGTCGGGTCGTAGCTCGCAGAGCGAAGCCCGAAGCGCGAAGTTGGAAGCCGACAGTCAAGGCTGATAATCACGGGGCATGAAAAGGAACTTTAAAATGTGAAGTGCTCCCGAATTCCTACGCAACCTGTGTCTCGTAGAATCCACATTTATTCGATATAATGCATACTCATAACCTTGGTATTGTAGGCATATCCGATATTTCCGTCTTTGTCGATACAGATTAAACCCCCCGCGGCAGGTAACGAGTTTAATTCTTCAATGCCGTATCTGGCAGCATCCATGGCATTGGCCGACTTTTTATGTTTCAGGTAATTGACGACCTGCTTTCCCAATACCAGAATAAGAATCTTTTCACCATGCCCTGTGCAGGAAACCCCGCCGAATTTTGAACAGTAGGTTCCGGCACCGATGATCCCAGAATCCCCAACACGGCCGGGGACATTCATTTTAAGACCACCCGTGGACGTGCCGGCAGCGATGTTGCCTTTGGCATCCATGGCAACGCAGCCCACCGTTCCGAGGGTATACCGATTTTCTTTTAGATATTTGTCCACATGAAAGATCTGTTCATAGTTCGTTTTCTGACGGAATTCCTCCATGATTTCCATCCACAAGTTTATCTTGGGTCTGGTTCTGGGATCATACCTTGGAAAACCTTCGGAACGGGCAAACTCGGTGGCAAGGGGTCCGGACAAGATCACATGCTGGGTAGACTCCATCACTCTTCTGGCAACGGATATGGGGTGCTCCACATCTTCAATACCGATGACGGCGCCGGTAGACAAATCGTCTTTCATAATGGAAGCGTCCATCCTAACTCTTCCATCTAATTGAAGATAACTGCCAACACCGGCGTTGAGATAGGCCGAAGCCTCCAAATTCCGTATGGCAATTTCCACAGCATCGACTGCATCTTTTTTCAGCAATACTTCATAGCCTGTTTTACAGGCGTTGATGACATCTTTTTGGCGTTCAGGTTCGTTTTTGCTGGAGTTGCTTGCGCCGCCATGGACAATTATTTTGGGTTTCATAACTCCCCCTTAACCGTAACGTAAACCTTTAAAATAAACTTAAAATGTCAAGTACGTCTCGGAAGTCCCACTCAAGATCTATTATCATTTACTGAACCTCACACGGGGAAAAGACCTGCATGATTTCACGGGCCACCGCATTTTTACATTCAACCGGACATCGGGACAGATCTTCGACACGGGTGCAATGCCCTTCACACAGTGGGCTCTCAAATTTGATATGCGTAAACATGGTTCCTTTATGCAGAGGCAGGAAATCCTCCACTTTCACCATAAGCGTCGTATTACACTGGTCTCCATCCAATATATGATTGAACAAGTAGTAAGCGGATTCGGTTTCTATGAGGCTGGCCTGAAATCCAACCTGACAAATAAAGGGGTCTTTCAAAAAGTCTTCTCTGACCCTCCATGTATATGCACATTTTGAACAGATTTTGAAAGGATTCATTTTCAAGTATTCCTCACCATCTCAGCCTTAAGCTGCTTGTTGTATTTTATCCGTCTTTAATCAAGGATCAACGGGCTGCCTACAACTCGGAAGTGCAAAATGCACAACGTGATGCATTGATTGATATTGTCGAGAAACATTTGGGACACGTTTTAGTTGTCGGTTCCTTTGGAGGTGCTTCTTCCTCTCTTTTGAGCTTGTTAATCCCTCGAATAAGTATAAAAACGGCAAAAGCAACTATTAAAAAGCTGATTACCGTGTTAAAAAATATGCCGTAATTGATAGTAACAGCACCAGCCTTCTGTGCCTCGGCCACAGTAGCAAATGTGCTGGCAACCGCCCCTTGTTTGATAACGAGAAAAAGATTGGAAAAATCGACATTACCAAGTAACAAACCGATCGGCGGCATAATAATATCGTCAACCAGTGATTTTACTATGGTACCGAAAGCTGCACCAATTATAATACCAACGGCCATGTCGACAACATTTCCCCTCATGGCAAATTCTTTAAAGTCTTTTAGCATTTTTCCCCTCCTTTTCGATCGATCGACTTTGATCAGAAGAATCGATCAAGATTTGTTGTAAACACTCCAAATTTGATTGCCTGGTACAGGTAATTGGGGGTGCGAAACTTGAGTTATAATTTAAGGGGCGTCCAGCAAATCTCTCTTTCTTAAAAAATGGGCATTAAAAATAGAAAAGTGGTGCACCAGTGTATTATTTATTCAACAACTGTAAATAATAATTCATGGCCTTATCAGCTAAACTATGGCAACTTCGAAATCATTTCCCCAAGCTCTTCCTTAGTAAACGCCTTGAGTGTCTTTGTTCTGGTGTTCCCTTGAGTACCTAATCCTAAAAGAAAGGTCATATAAACTTCATCATTTGGAGCTTCGCCAATGGAAATATAATCATATTCACCCAATGTTGCATAGAAACCTATCAACTTACCTCCAATCGATTCAGCAGTTTTGATGCCTTCTTCGATACGTTCAGGTGCGTCTTTAATGTTCTTAATTCCCTGTTCTGTCAAATTGAACAGTGTAATATAGATAGGCATGGAATCCTCACCTCCTTTTCTAAAAAATGACCGGGGCACCACTTTTTGTTTACAATACTGAAAGTCAAATAAGCGAAAGGTTTATCCGCCTCTGGAGGATTTATCCGCCTCTGGCGGGCTAAAATTCCTATCCCCGCAGCCCCGAAAGCGGGATTTACGCTTCACTCCAACAAGCAGCGGGGAATTCAAATTTAAAACCTTGATCGTGTCAATGATATTATAAATTAGTTTAAACAGTTAAATCACTTCGTGGTAGAAATTGATGGGACAAATCGATAGGAAAGGAGGGGTATGGTTGATTACATGTATCTTGCCAATCGCAATATCAATTCATTTACAGATATCGCCAAGAGCAGACAAAATAAATCGCTTTTTTAAATTTAGGTAAATGCCACGTTTCCCCCTGATCCTTAGCCCCTAATCCCTGGTCCGATCCCTGCCTTTTACTCTTTGCTCTTTCCTCTTTTCTTTTTTTCTTCGGTTTCTGTCCCCTGCCTCCTGATCCCGATCTCAATAGAAACTTATAATTTAAGGGGCGTTCCCTATTTCCCTGCCTGTGAGCGGTTAAGCTGTTTCACTCGCGGGCCGTCCTTTCTCCAGACCCAGCAGGTATCGACCAGATAGTTTTCGATCATGCCGGACGGAACCTCGCCGGCGCCCGGTTTTCTGGCATTATACGTCCAGTAGCCCTGCATCACCGTCGGCACGATTGCCAGCAGAAGGGTCGTCAGATGTAAACACCGTTTGCTTTCCCGCAAAATTTTTTTGACTTTTGATGTAAATCCCGGTTCTATTTTCAACCCTTTTACAGGATCAAGGCTGTCGGATGTTTCCCTGCACCAGTCGTAGGGGATAACGGGCATCTCCACATGAATATCCATGATGGTAAATGATGCGCACTCGACGAGTATCTGGATAATCATGTGGTGGGGTGAGTGGGGCTTTTTTTCTTTCCCTGAGACATAAATAGGTATCAGCAGATCATCTTTCAGTATACCTTCAACAACAAAGTGTTCTTCATCGTATTCATACGTTGAAATTTCAATATTCCGGGTATGGATCTTTCCGCCGCTGCACTCTTCAACCAGATTCATAATTTCTCCACCATAATTGTTTGAAGCCGCCCGGCAGTTTCTTCTCCGCCGGCAGGGTCACCCCTGGAACATCATATATTATGAAAATCCCGCTCACCGGGGCGGCGGGGAACGTTCCGGTCAAGGGCAGGCCCCCATTATATTTCAAGTTCTGATTGATTTTTGTGACCGGTCCACTTGGGCAGATCATCGTTTATATCGATAACCCGCATACCATAGAAGATATGGCACGTTGGTTTGAATTTCGCTGGAACTTTGGATGCATCCCCAAAATTAAAAAGCGATGGAAACGCAAGCCACATATTACGTCCTTCATCGGCAATGAGGGTGCCACACAAAGCACAACTGACTTTGCAGGGAAGAATTCTCTCGTGTGTATTGAGTTCACTGTTGTAAAAGTTCAGGTGATCAATGCCTTTTGTAACTCTGACGTCATGTTTGTGAAATATAGCGGCCCATTGCATAGGGGCCCCATGCAGTTTTTGGCATGCCAGGCAATGACATATTTTTGCATCTACAGGATCCGAGCACACTTCGTATTGTAC
>JBFESJ010000095.1:0-13053 GCA_041548585.1 Desulfobacterales bacterium
CTTTGCAAAGATCTCTTGATATATAAGATGAAGTATGGTGAAATTTTGTTTATAATAGATTATTTATAAGCGGAATGGATAATCTTTTTTTTAAAATCGTGTACTGTCTGAGTGGTTTAGGGATCGTTAGAAAGAACAGACGCATACCGAAACATTTCAAAAGCAAGAAAGTGTTTGATTTAAGACAAATCCATTGTTTTTATATTGATTTCTGTTCTTTCTTTACGATCCTTTAGCCACGAGGCTTGTCCGCCTCTGGCGTGATTACACGGTTTGAAAAAAAGCATTATCCATGGAGCGACTCAACAAATAATAACTCTCCACTCCCTGAAACAACTAAAACATAGGAGTTGCTATGCTGTTTCCTGACTACAGGCCGAGACGGTTACGGCAAAATGATGCGTTTCGCCGTATGATACGCGAAACCAAAATTTCAGTAGATGACTTAATCCTTCCGCTTTTTGCCATCAAAGGAAAAGGGGTTAAAAACCCTATCGATTCGATGCCCGGGCACTATCAATTGTCCATTGACAATCTTGTTAAAACGTCTCAAAAAGCCTATGCGTTTGGTATTCCTGCAATAATGCTGTTTGGATTGCCGGACAAGAAAGATCCCCTTGCAACCGGCGCTTATGACAAAAACGGTATCGTTCAAAAAGCGACACGTGCCTTAAAAGACAAGATACCGGATCTTGCAGTCATCACCGATGTCTGTCTGTGTCAGTATACCGATCATGGACATTGCGGTGTTGTGGACGGGCATATCATTGATAACGACGCCAGTTTGGACCTGCTGGCCAGGGTCGCCCTTTCCCATGCCCAGGCCGGCGCAGACATGGTCGCACCTTCGGACATGATGGACGGTCGGGTGGCTGAAATTCGTAATATTCTGGATGAAAACGATTTCAGTAACGTTCCAATACTGTCATATGCCGCCAAATACTGCAGTGCATTTTACGGACCATTCCGCGATGCCGCGCACTCTGCCCCGAAGTTCGGAGATCGGCGGACGTATCAGATGGATCCTGCCAATGCACAGGAGGCTGTCCGGGAAGTGACCCTGGACATCGAAGAAGGCGCTGATATCATCATGGTAAAGCCCGCCCTCCCCTATCTCGACATTATCCTCCGCGTCCGGGAAGAGATCGATCTCCCCATAGCCGCGTACAATGTCAGCGGTGAGTATGCAATGATAAAGGCCGCCGACAAAATGGGATGGGTAGACGGCGAAAAAGTCATGATGGAAGTCCTCACCGCCATTAAGCGGGCCGGGGCCGACATGATTTTGACGTATTTTGCCCTTGAAGCTGCAGAAGCTTTAAAAGAGTAGGCAGCGCCAGACAGGAACAAACAAGATTGTTATCACAAAACACGAAAATGATCATTTGATTTCGTGCTTTCTTCCTTTCGTGTTTTCGTGATTGGTTTTAGTTTTTTGACTTAAAAACCAATAAATTGATCTTTAAGAGAGTAAATGCCCACAACAATATCATGAAAAACACGACTAGCACATCATCCTCAAAACCTCATCCCCATGGTGAAAACAAGGGACGATCCCTGCGACTGGTGGCCTGGGAAACCACACGCAACTGCAACCTTGCCTGTATGCACTGCCGGGCATCGGCGACGGAGGGTCCATTCAGCGGAGAACTCGACACGGATGCATCTTTTCGTCTAATGGATCAGATCGCACGCGTCGGAAAGCCCATCATCATCCTGACGGGTGGAGAGCCGCTTTTGCGAACCGATATCTTTGATATTGCAAAGTACGGTACAGACAAAGGATTCAGGATGGTCATGGCGCCCAACGGTACGCTGATTACCGAAAAATCCGCCAAACAAATGGCGGATGCCGGCATTCAAAGGATAAGTGTCAGTCTCGACGGCGCCACCCGCGAAAGCCATGACAGATTCAGGGGAGTGGAGGGTGCCTTTGAAGGTGCGCTTCGGGGCATCCGACAGGCAAAAGATGCCGGTATAGAATTTCAGATAAACACCACGATCACCAAGACAAATCTTCATGAAATCCCAAAAATCCAGGAACTCGCCATAGCACTGGGTGCGGTCGCCCATCATATCTTTCTTCTCGTTCCAACCGGCCGTGGCAAATATATTGTAGATCAGGAAATAACAGCGGAAGAATATGAACGCACATTAAACTGGTTCTATGATCAGCAAGAGAAGACCCCTTTGCAGCTGAAAGCCACGTGTGCACCCCATTATTACAGAATTCTTCGTCAAAGAGCCAAGCAGGAAGGGAAATCGGTGACCTTCAAAACCCACGGAATGGATGCCATGACCCGAGGATGTCTGGGAGGCACAGGATTTTGTTTCATCTCGCACCGGGGGATTGTGCAGCCCTGCGGATTCCTTGATGTGAATTGCGGGGATGTGACCCGAACCTCCTTTGCAGACATCTGGAATCGTTCAGACATCTTTTTATCTTTGCGCAATTTTGATGAACTCAAGGGGAAATGCGGCGTTTGTGAATTCAAAAAGGTGTGCGGGGGCTGCAGGGCAAGGGCCTATGAAGCGACCGGCGATTTTCTGGCTGAAGAACCCCTGTGCAGCTATCAACCGGTCCCAAGAAACAAATAGTTTGTGCCCATCCAAGATAAAGGAAGACACGGTTAAGTGTCCGATTCATAAATGAGGATTTTTTTCGCTGGGCAAGTTGAGTTCCTTTATTTTTTTAAATCAGACACGAAATCCCGTTTGTTTTAACAGGGGCCACACAAGGGTTTTCGGTCCCCGCCCAGCGGGACAGGAAGGCGTACAATTAGTACTCCGCAGCCGGAAACCCGCGGAGAACGAAGCCCAGCGGGAAAAAGACCATTTATGGATAGACACTAGTAAAAATTTAATCCATTGCATGCAAAACCTGATATCCGTCTTTTTCGAGGGCCTTTCTGATCACCTCCGTATTGCAAGGAAGGAGCCGGAAGTAATATTCTCTTTTGCTCGCCTTTTGTGCCGTCATCCCGACATTGATGATGTCTCCACCATTGTCGTTGATAATCTGTAAAACATTTTTAAAGGAACCCGGTTTGTCGCCCACAACCAAATCGATTCGTGAACTCGCCGTGAGAAAACCCATCATATCGATAAACGTTCGCAGAATATCCGTCGCCGTAATGATGCCAACCAGCTTATGGTTTACCACCACGGGCATTCCACCAATTTTATGCTTGTATATAAGCTGTGCCGCGACTTCGATGTCGTCATCCGGCCCCACGACGATGGGATTCTTTATCATCAGATCCTGGAGTGAAACATCACCCAGCATTGAAGGAATAAGGCCCTGTTTTAAATCCGAAAGGGTAACAAAACCTTTTAGTACGTTTCCCGTTGAAACCACCGGAAGATGCCTGATAGAGTTAACCTTCATTAGCTCGATGGCTTGCTGTATAGAAGCATTTTCCGTTATCGTAATCGGTTCGGGAACCATCAACGAGTTTATTTTCATAGTTCTCTTCCTTTATACTGATAGAATTGATCGTTAACAACGTGGGAAAAATTTATTTGTTCGCTGGTCCTAAGTATGACGATCCAGAGCATTCAAAACCAGTGTTATCGGCCGGTCTTCTTCGCTTTTCCCCGCAAACCTTATGGGACCGGGCCGTCTATAGTTATCGTCACCCGGAACTGCAGCAAGCCATTTCTCTCTGAACGCCTTTACTATTCTGAAAGATGCGGAATTGACATCAACCAGACTTTTTTCCAAAACAAGTACCAGCTTCCCTTTTCTTTCTTCAAGGTGCATCAACGGGGCAATGGGAATTCCAATCGGTTCCCATTCTGAAAAATCCTTCTCCAAATTCTTTATGGCCGCCATCTGACCTGTAGAACCATTTGCAATTAGGCTGAAAACCGTTAACCCCAGGTTGTATGTATAGTTACAGTCAAAACGCGTCGGATCGTTGCCTCTGCCATCATATCCATAAAAATGAATCTGCGTTTTGAACTTTGGTACGGATTTCTGATAAATTTTTTCAATAGGAACTGGTATCTCTTCCGCTTCTAAAATCACCTGTTCCTTTTCAAGGGCCTGTTTGAGGGTTTTTACGGATATTATTGAAGGTTTGACCAGTAAAAACTCGGTATCATCATAATTTTTGAAAATAATGGGACCAAAGTAATCTGGATCGAGCCCGCCTTTTTCGAGCACCTTCCGGTAATAGGATTTTTCTATTCCAATTTTATACGACCCGTTTTCCTTTAAAATTTTCAGGTAGTCATTCACCAGTCCCATGAGCACCTTTTCAGTCTTAACCTGCGAAAACTGAAAATTGCCGTGACTGTCTCTTTCCATAAGAAGACCCTCCTGGAAGAATTCAGGAATATCATTAAACAGATCGTCATCTCGTGTATTCCATACGGAAAAACGGAGATCTTCCCTTGAAACCCTGGCCAATCTCCGTAAATATTCCAGCTTATCCTCAAGCACTGGAAAATCCGTATGGAAATCCGTATCATGGGTGTCGTTATATTCGGCAATAATGGTGTTGAGCTTTATGATAAAAACCTGTATTTCATTGATAAACTCCAGTATCCCTTCTGGAATAATAATCACACCGTAGTTTTTCCCAACAGCAGCCCTTCTGACGATGCCGCCACAAATCACACGGGACAGATGCCTCAGTGTCATCCCATACGCATTGTAATCAATATCATTCTCTTTTGCCGCTTCCTCAATTCTCTTTTCATCAATGTAATTACAAAGATCTTCACCAATAAGGGTCATATTTGCATGGGTCTGCAACGCAACTTCAAGTGCCAAGTGGCTTGCGACTCTTCCCATAACCTTACAAATGTGCCAGTATTTAACATCTGAGCTGCTGTCTGTGCACAGATTGCTGATGGCGTTTGAAAAGGCCCTTGCGGCCGTGTGGAAACCGAACGACATTGCGCATAAAACATGACCCTCTGCATCTCTGACCTGTATGTCACCATCAATGGTTTTGGGAACGCCGATGACGTGGACGTTGTCTTCGATCATTTCCTGAGCCAAAAATGCCGCATTGGTATTCGAATCATCACCCCCTACGATGACAAGGGCATCCAGCCCAAGCCCTTTACAAGTTTCCTTTGATAGGGCCATCTTCTCTTTTGTGTCTATTTTCGTTCGGCCGGTTTTTATCATGGTAAAACCGCCAAGGTTTCTATATGTATCAACGAGGCTGCCGGTAATCTCAATTGCTTCACTCTCAATAATTCCATCCGGTCCGAGGAGAAAACCGTAAATTTTAGTCTCCGGATTCGCCTTTTTTGCAGCATCGTATAATCCCGCGATCACATTATGACCTCCTGGAGCAGGCCCTCCTGAAAATACAATGCCAATGTGGCGCTTTTTGCAGTATCTGTCTCTAAAGGATTCTTCAGGTGAATCCAGGCCTACAATGTTCTGTACCTTATTATCGATGATGTCCGGCAATTGTTTTTTTGCTTCTTTATCAATATTGAATGTAAAACGACCATTATCCTTCAAGACGGTGTAAGGACTTTCATATACTTTGCATTTGGGTGGAACATACTCCCTTCGCTCAACCAGCTCCCGGTTAATATTTTTGGTCGCTTCCTGAACCTCGGGACGTTTTAACAGGACGTCAATGTTCTCGAGATCTTTATCTTTCATGTTACCACTCCATTCAAGGCAATCATTTGAGTCTCACATGTCATTGCAGCGGCAATGCACTTTAAGTATTTTACTTTATGCAGTGATAATAGCTGTTCTGTGATGTTTGTGTCAAGATTATTCAGGTAATATCAACCCGGCTCGGGCCCAAAGGCGTTTTTTAAAAAACCTTGATTTCTTCGAGTCTGCTTGTTACTTTTACGATGATCTAAGATGGCCGGAGCATATATGTATCTTCTCGGTAAGCTCCGGGCCATGAACAGCTGCAGATAATGAAGCTCCCATTTATTGAAAAGTATCGCATACTTCTTAAAACCCAATGTAATCATAGCGTTTTGCTGACGGGCACATATTTCGACATCTAATTTCTTATCTCGATAGGTGAGGAATCCGGCTTAAATCCCGTCTGATCCAGATTTTTCAAACAGGCCAAACCCGTGACGAAAAATAAAAAGATAATGGAATTATTAAAAATATCTATTTTAATTGCTGTTATTTTTTTTATGGTCTGTTCAGCCGCCGTTGGCAGCGACATCGAGCTTGCCAAAAAATCAACCCTGGAAATAATCCTTAAAAAAGGTGAGCTATGGGTCGGTTTTGATTCCGGATACATGCCTTTTGAAATGACAGACCAAAAAGGAAGATATGTCGGCTTTGACATTGACATCGCAAAAGAGATGGCCAGGGCCATGGACGTTAAGTTCGTTCCGGTCAATACGGCCTGGGACGATATCATTCCTTCCCTGACCACCGGAAAATTTGATATTATCATCAGTGGTATGACCGTAACCCAGGAGAGAAACCTCAAGATAAGCTTTGCGGAACCGTATATTATTGTGGGCCAGACCATTTTAATAAATAAAAAACATGACGGAAAAATAAACTCATATAAGGATCTTAATTATCCAACGTACACGGTAACCTCACAATCCGGAACCACCGGTGAACAGGCTGTAAAAAATTTTATTCCAAGATGTACTTACAAATCTTTTAAGACTGAAAAGGACGCCGTCCTGGAAGTTATAAACGGCAACGCAGATGCATTTGTCTATGATTTGCCCTTTTGTGTTGTTGTCATGGTTATGCAGGGGACAGACAAACTCGCCTTTTTGGATAAACCGTTTACGTATGAACCGCTTGCCTGGGCGATCCAAAAAGGTGATCCCGATTTTTTGAACTGGCTGAACAATTTTTTGAGACAGATCAAAAACGACGGTCGGTATGACAGAATCTACAATAAGTGGATAAAAAGCACGGACTGGATGAATGACGTGCAGAAGCTTGACTGAACCCTGACGTTGCATAAAAGACATACCGAAGGGTGTATAAGTAAATGATATTTCAGATTAAAATAATACAAAGTCGTCCTGATCAGGATTGACCATTGGAGAATTCAAGGGTGTTGGTCATTTTTCGCCATGTTTTTTACCCTTCGGGAAAGCCAGAGGACTTCAGATCCTTTGTTGTCAAAGGTTCGCAGTAGAAGTACTACGACTTCACCCTTTGAAGCCTCGGCTCTGAAGCCCTCTGACTTTTACAACGTTAGGGTGAAATCCTTATTTTGATTCCACGCTTTCCACGGATCAATTGGCTGGTGGGCCTGGTGGTTTATATGATAATGTTTTGTTTCCCAGCGGAGCAGACAATCTTTTTTAAAAAGGAACACTTCCATGAAGGATAAAAAACCAAAAAAGAATGCCCTTAAAGGGGGAGCGGTTGAGCTGATATGCCTCAAGTGCAGACGCACCCAAATTCTTTATATACCCAGTGAAGAAATCCCAAAATGTCCGGAGTGTAATATCCGAATGACAATAAGAGAAGTTTTAAGAGAAGGAAAATCATACTAATACCTAAATCGGAGGCAAACACACAAAAGGAGGGCCAAGTTATGAAGAAAGGTTTAATTTTTGGTATCGTTGCAATCCTTGTTGCGTTTTTTTGGGTTTCTACATCCGCACTGGGGGCCGATATCGAGCTTGCCAAAAAATCGACTCTGGAATCCATCTTAAAGAAAGGCGAGCTTCGGGTCGGATTTGAGGCCGGGTATATGCCCTTTGAAATGACGGACAAAAAAGGAAGATTTGTCGGCTTTGACATCGATATAGCAAAAGAGATGGCCAAAGCCATGGGCGTTAAATTCGTTCCGGTCAATACGGCCTGGGACGGCATCATTCCTTCGCTCATCACCGATAAGTTCGATATCATTATGAGCGGGATGACCGTTACCCAGGAAAGGAATCTCAAAGTTAATTTTGCCAACCCTTATATTATTGTGGGCCAGACCATTTTGTTAAATAAAAAACATGCGGGGAAAATAACCTCTTATAAAGATCTGAACGGTTCCAAATACATCGTAACATCAAAACTCGGAACCACCGGAGAGCAGGCTGTAAAAAGACTGATTCCAAAATGCACCTATAAATCCTTTGAAACCGAGCCCGAAGCGGCCCTTGAGGTCGTTAACGGGAAAGCAGACGCTTTTGTGTATGACCTCCCCTACTGCGTTGTATTCATGGCCCAGCAGGGTGCCGGCAAATTGGTCTTTCTGGACAAGCCATTTACGTTTGAACCACTGGCCTGGGCGATCAGAAAAGGTGATCCTGATTTTTTGAACTGGCTGAATAATTTTTTGAATCAGATCAAAAATGACGGACGATACGACAGAATTTACAACAAGTGGATAAAGGGTACCGGTTGGATTAAAAATGTTCAATAAGGATAGCCAATAAAGCGCAACCCAAAACAGGGCGGCGGAATCAAATAAAATAATTTCGTCGCCTTTCCTTAAACAAGACATGAGGTAACCAGATGGGTTCACCGGTAGCGTTGAAGCGTTTGAAACAGGGGGATCACTATTACTTGTGGGTGGGTGTTTTTATCCTTATCGTAATCGGTGTCGTCCTATCCCTTTATTTTTCCGCGCGTCAGATCGATTATACGTGGCGATGGTACCGTATCCCCAAGTACTTTGCCTATCAGGAACAGGTTGAAATAAAAGCGGAGATCGATGGCGAAGCTGAAAGTATTTTAAAAAATGGTAAGAAAACGATTGTCCGTGTTAAAGGACTCGAAGGAACAGCGTCCTACACCGTCCCTGAGACTGCCTTAGAGATAGAACAAGGCGACACGATTTATTATGGAGACGTTCTGGCCACTTATAAAAAGTGGCGTGTGGGCATCTTATTGGAAGGGCTTTGGCTGACCTTAAAGGTCAGTATCATCGCTATCGTTTTTGGCATTCTTATCGGTCTGTTTGCCGGTCTTGCACGCATTTCATCCAACCCTGCCCTAAAATGGTCTGCGATCACTTATATTGAAATAATCCGCGGTTCACCCTTGCTGGTGCAAATTTTCATCTGGTATTTTGTTCTGGGAACATTGATCAATAATATCCTTGCCAAAAACGGAATGGGTCAAATTTCTGCGCTGTGGTTCGGGGTTGCGGCACTGGCCTGCTTTACAGGAGCATATGTTGCTGAAATGGTTCGTGCCGGGATACAGTCCATCCATCGTGGCCAAACCGAAGCAGCTCGATCCCTGGGCATGACCTATGTGAAGTCTATGCGTTATGTCATTCTTCCCCAAGCCCTTAGAAGAATTTTACCGCCACTTTCAGGCCAGTTTATCAGTCTCATAAAAGATTCTTCACTGCTGGGCATCATCGCAATCCGCGAACTGACAAAAGCAACACGTGAAGTTGTGACAACCAGTTTGCAACCGTTTGAGCTTTGGTTTGTATGCGCACTTTTATATCTTGTTTTGACGTTTACACTTTCAATGTTGTTACAGTATCTGGAGAGGAGGCAGTTGGCGGTATGATCGATGTTAAAAATATATCCAAAACCTTTATAACCCATTCAACCGAGGTAAAGGCACTGGTCAATGTAACAGCAAAAATCGACCCGGGAGAAGTCGTCGTTGTTCTGGGCCCCTCAGGGTCCGGCAAAAGCACCTTCATCCGATGCCTCAATTATCTGAACGTTGCGGATGAAGGGAGTATCATTATTGACGGCATCGATATCCTTGATCCCAAGACCGACATAAACAAAGTGCGTGCCGAGGTCGGCATGGTGTTTCAATCTTTCAATCTGTTTCCCCATAAAACCGTTCTTGAAAACGTGACGCTGGCACCCATTGTTGTCCGGAAAAAATCAAAAGAAGAGGCCATAAAAAAAGGTATGGAACTGCTTGAAAAGGTAGGTATACTCGATAAGGCCGATGTTTATCCGGACCAGTTATCCGGCGGGCAGCAGCAGCGTGTTGCCATCGCCCGTGCGCTGGCTATGGAGCCCAAAGTGATGCTTTTTGATGAGCCGACATCTGCGCTGGACCCTGAAATGGTCGGCGAAGTTCTCGATGTTATGAAAAATCTGGCCAGAGAAGGGATGACGATGGTGGTTGTCTCCCATGAAATGGGATTTGCCAGAGAAGTTGCAGATCGGGTGATCTTCATGGATGAAGGCGCCATCGTAGAAATCGGTACACCCGAGCATTTCTTTAAAAATCCCACCCATGAAAGGACAAAGCTCTTTTTAAGCCAGATTCTGTAATTTGCAGTTGTATCTATTCCTTAACCCTCATATTGAGTTTACATGCGCATATTGTATGTGTTAATCTCACCCCAAAATCTACTCCTTTAGAGTGATTCTAAAAACATATTCCCATTAAACGCCGGCTGAGTGGCCGAGCATACTCACCAATCTTAACAATTTTAAAAAACCGTGAGGTGAAGAGATGGATTTTTCGTCAATTCTGAAACGGTCAAAAAAAAGCGGCTCCTATTATATTTCGGTATTCATTTTTATTCTGCTCATATTGGGCATCGCATCATCCCTTTATTATTCCGCGCTGAAAATCGACTATGTATGGAGATGGTTTAGAATCCCCCAGTATTTTGTATATCAAGATCAAGTCGAAATCAGAGCTGAGATAGAAGGAGAAGTAGAATCCATCCTATTAAAAGACAAAAAAGCCACGATTCGCGTAAAAAGCGACGCAGAAGCCGAGTCTTACACCGTTCCGGACGTTGATATCCGGGTCGATGAAGGGGATTTGATCTCCCCGGGTGACGTACTGGCCACCTACAAAAAATGGCGCGTCGGCATTTTAATGCAAGGTCTATGGCTGACATTAAAGGTCAGTATCATCGCTATTGTTTTTGGCATACTCGTCGGTCTCTTTGTCGGCATTGCACGCATATCGTCCAACCCCGCTTTAAAATGGTCTGCAATCACCTATATCGAGTTTATCCGCGGTTCGCCCCTTCTGGTACAAATCTTTATCTGGTATTTCGTTCTGGGCACCCTCATCAACAACATCCTTGCCAGAAAGGGAATCGGCCAAATCTCTCCTTTGTGGTTCGGTGTTGCAGCCCTTGCCTGTTTTGCCGGGGCGTATGTGGCGGAAATGGTCAGAGCGGGCATCCAGTCCATCCATTTCGGTCAGATTGAAGCCGCCAATTCCTTGGGCATGACCTATGTCCAGTCCATGCGATATATTATTCTTCCACAGGCCCTTCGCCGGATTCTACCGCCCCTTGCCGGTCAGTTCATCAGCCTTATAAAAGATTCGTCTTTGCTCGGCCTTATCGCGATCCGGGAACTGACCAAGGCGACGCGCGAAGTGATCACAACAAGTCTTCAACCCTTTGAGCTCTGGTTTGTATGTGCAATTTTGTATCTTGTTTTGACCTTTTCGCTCTCCATGTTTGTGCAGTATCTGGAAAAAAGAACTGAAGTCACTTGATCATCAATATCAATTTGGTTCTTCTAAAAACATCATCACTTCAAATAAAATTGTTCATTTGGGTATTTATAAAGATCGAACAGGATACCGGCAATCGGCAGCTGTTTTCCCTAACTGTCTAAAATATCTAAAGATTTAAAGTTTAGTCGACACGATGGCCAATGGTTTGGTATAATTAAAGAAAAAAAGCGCGAAGACTTTTCAATTTTAATTCGTATAAATAATTGTGAGCATGCTTAATAGCGGTGGAAACCATCACGAGAAAGTGAATATGGACGCAAAACTCTTGCATCTGGATGACGAGTCCCTGATCCGGCGGATTCAGGAGGGAAGTCATGAAGCCTTTGCTACACTTGTAGATCGTCACTCAAATCGATTCTATCGTATTGCCTATCGCCTTGTTTCCAGCAAAGACGATGCAGAGGACATTGTGCAGGAAGCGTTTTTAAAACTATGGGACAGACCGGATCTCTGGGATCCCGGCAAACGAGCCAAATTCACCACCTGGTTTTATCGGGTCGTCATAAACCTGTGTTTGGATCACCGCAAGAAGAAAACGTTGATCAACTTACCCGAAGACATAGAGTTCGCAGACGAAAATCCCGGGCCGGACGTCTTATTCGATGTGCATCAAAAACAGGCTGTATTGGAGCGATTTATACACGAATTGCCGGAAAGACAGCAGCTTGCGGTTAATCTATGTTTTTATGAAGGATTAAGCAATAATGAGGCGGCCCAAATCATTGGTGTGAAGGTGAAAGCGCTGCAATCGCTCGTCATGCGTGCCAAAACGACATTGAAATACAAAGTCAAACGATATCTTGGCGGAGGTTCACAATGACAATGAACGTTGAACAGTTCAAGGAAAAACTGCTTATGTATGGCGCTGATGTTCGGAATTGGCCAAAAGACATAAGATCGTCAGGGCTAAAAGCACTGGACAGTTCTCCTGAACTTCAGAAATTAGTGGGAGACGAGGAACGTTTTGAAGGGCTCCTCAAAACACGAAAATACGAAGAACCGAGCAGAGACCTGGCAGAACGAATTGTCGCAGCCGCTTTGCCTAAAAAGAAAAAGGCACAACGCAATCTTGGCGTGTTTTTTTCGGAGGTACTTCGGGAATTCAGTCTGTCCAGGCGTGCACTCACGGCGGTTTCTGTTTCGCTCATTTTTACGTTGATCATCGGATTTACAATCGGTTTTTCAAATCCTTCGGGGTACACTTCCGTCGAACAATACGAAACCAACCTGGAAGATTTTCTAAATTATGAAGGAGATGTACTATGAGTAAAAAGATGAAATTCCTGATTTTCGGTTCACTTCTCCTCAACGTTTTGCTTGGCGGCATTGTCATTGGCGATGTGTCGCATCGCTTCCATAAAGAATACGTTGTTCGAAACTCCGTGCAAGAATTTGCGTCGAAATTACCCGGGGATAAGGCAGCGTTGTTTCTTGAAACGGTGGAAAGGGTCCATCTGAACAATCGGGATGCATACCATCAGATCCGAGAAGCAAGAAAAGAAGCCATAAAGCTTTTATCCGCAACTGAATTTGATGAATCTGCCTACCGACTTCAAGTTGAAAAAATACACAAACTGCGCAGTCTCATGAAGCGGCGTTTGTCAGATGCAACCATTGAATTGGCGAGGCAATTCAGTCAAAAAGACAGAAGA
>JBFESJ010000096.1:0-12971 GCA_041548585.1 Desulfobacterales bacterium
CGAAATCAAAGAGAAAGTAAGATTATGTTCAATGTGTTTTGCGCTCAGCGACACCGATGTCTGCAATATTTGCAGTGACCCCGCAAGAACACCTTCAATGTTGTGCGTGGTCGAGCAGCCGGTCGATATGGTGGCCATTGAAAAATCAGGATCTTTTAAAGGACTCTATCACATCCTGGAAGGCGCCCTCTCTCCAATGGATGGCGTCGGGCCCGACAACATCAGGATTAAAGAACTTATCACAAGGATCGCTCAAGGAAAAATCGAAGAAGTTGTTCTTGCCACAAATACAAATATCGAGGGCGAGACCACCGCCGCTTACATTGCAGAACGTCTTGAATCTCATCCGGTCAAAGTAACACGAATTGCATCGGGCGTCCCGATTGGCGGTGACCTGAAATATGTTGACCAGGTTACCTTGAAAAAGGCCATGGAGACACGGCATGCCATATAAGGGTATAAAAACAGAAGATATTTTTAAATGCCGACAATGCGGTGATTGCTGTAAGGGATATGGAGGGACCTTTTTAACCGAAAAAGAGATCGAAAAAATAGCCGCTTATGTACATACGGATCCTAAGACGTTTGTTGAGAATTACTGTCAGATTTCGGGGGAAAAGACGGTTCTGGCACAGGCCGAAAATATGTACTGCATATTTTGGGACGGACTATGTACCATTCATCCGGTTAAACCCCACATGTGCAGAACATGGCCTTTTATCGAAAGTGTACTCATTGACATAAAAAACTGGTTCATCATGGCTTCGCTATGTCCGGGCATTCGAACGGATGTGCCGAACAGAATAATCAAAGAATGTGTGGACAAAGAACTATCAAAAAATTTATGACAACTCCCAGTTTTTTACATCTGAAAGTTGGTAAACAATATTCTCATCCCTGTCAGAGATTATCCTGCGGAGAATATTCCTTTCTTCAAGGTCTTCCAGGCCTTCAAACAATAATGCTTCAGTACCGTTCCACATGCTGGAAAGATTCTTCGTAGAGATTGCCGTGTCATTGTCCTTGAGGTTACAGCATATCAGATATACTGAAACCGTCTCAACCGAAAGGCCCAAGTTGAAAATTTTCTGATTCATGGCCGGGGTCTGATTTTGCGAATCCATACAGGCTCCTTTAAAATTGAAAATTTGATGATGTTCGATGGATGATTTATGATTGTTGACTTAAGGATGGCAGCCATCTTTCATCAATCAATTATCTTTATGCTTGATTTTTTTCTGCTTTAACGAAGACAGGACAAAAATTACACAATAAGCGGAATTGTGCAAGATTCAGGTAATAAATATAAGTGCGCATTATCAAAAATCAATAAAAAGGATCATATGATAGGAATATTCGATTCAGGAATCGGTGGGCTTACCGTTGTCAGATCTCTAATGGAGCAACTTCCAGGCTATGACATTGTTTATTTTGGTGATACGGCGCGCACACCTTACGGGACCAAGAGCGCTGAAACCGTTATCGGTTATTCTCTCGAAAACATAGACTTTCTTTTAAAACACGGCGCAAAAATTATTGTAATGGCCTGCAATACCGCCTCAAGTGTCGCTTCTCATCATGTGTCTGAAACCTTTGATATTCCTATATTCGAAGTGGTAACTCCGGCAACGGAAGATGCCGTTAAACGCTCCAGAAAGCTGGCCGTTGGAATTATCGGAACTCGAGCTACGGTAAAAAGTGGCATTTACGAAAAAAAAATCAAGGCAATGAAACCGTCGGCAAGGGTCTATTCGGTTGCCTGTCCGCTTCTGGTTCCTTTGGTGGAAGAAGGATGGCTGAAGAAACCTGAAACGACGATGATAATCAAAAAATATCTGCATCCCTTGAAAGTCAGGCAGATAGACACGCTTATTCTGGGATGCACGCATTATCCGCTGTTAAAAGATAAGATCCAAAGAAAAATTGGGAAAAAGGTCACCATCATAGACTCTTCAATTGCGGTTGCGGAAAAGGTAAAAAACTTTTTGGATACACACCCCGAGATTGACCATATACTGGGTAAAAAAAACGCTTTCAGGCTTTTTGTTTCAGATATCACCGAGCAGTTTGAAAAAACGGCCAGGACGACGCTTAAACGGAAGGTTTTTCTAGAGCATGTAAAATTATAACCCGAGTTTTCGCACTTTTTTTCCGATGAAGCCATATCTGATGTTGCTCGTACAGGTCTTATGCAAGTGAATTTAGATGGTGTTGTTCGTGGGATGTGCTTTCCCGTGTAACGATACCTTTCCGCTCGTGCCTTTCATGGCAGGCGGGTTGGCGGAGGTGGCTTCGTCATATTTTTTCTCAAAGGGATATGAGCCCTGACATCGCACCGTGACCCAATATTTTAGGATGTATGAAATAGTGAAACTCTGTCTGGGCTCAAAGGGCGAGTCTTGAAACCGCCTGGGAGGAGAAATCGGAAAGTTTTCGTTCTAATTTTAATACGTAAGCTGCCTTACTAAAAATGAATCGCCGTTCTCTACAAGCTCCATGGAAATACTACCGCTGTTTTCTTCCCAGCCCTCTCTTTGCAATTGGTAACGGGTGACAAATTTTCCCTGCATCAGGATGTTTCCGTCAGCCTGTCTGATATGGGATAAAATTTCAATCCGGCAGGTAAGCGATTCGGCATTCTCCATATTTTTGCGGTAGTCCGGCACCAGTTCATGAAAAGGTCTGTTGTTTTCAGTGGCATCCGAAGTAAAAAAAGTGATGAATTTATCAAGATCCTTATTTGTATAGGTTTGACAATAGAAGCTCACAAAGGATTTTAGGCGACCCAACAGGTTTTCTTGATCACCTGTATTTTCTGTAGATTCAGTCGATGGTGCCTTAACCTCATCATCAGGAACCTTATCCTTGACGGCTTCAGGTACTGCACCCGATACCGTGTCTTCTTTGCCGGCATCATGCTGCTTTGCCATGGGTTTTTCCAATTTTAAAAGACCGGCATTCGATTCTGTCTGTATCGCCTCTTTTCTCTCTATCACAACAGGTGCAGATCCAGTTGATTCTGCGTTTAGGTTGCCCTGTTGAACCGAAGAAAGGGCTTCGGGTATTTCTTGTGTTTTTGGGGCTAAAACCTGCGTTTTGACGGTTTGACCAGGCGGCACAGGCTCCTGATACACGCTATATCTTTCTGAACGGGTCTGTTCTTTATCAAGCGGTTTTAGTGTTTGGGTTTCCTTTTGTCCGAATTGATAATAAAAATAACCACCGATAATAATAACCAAGGCGAACCCGACAACAAATAAGGAAATATTTCTGACCGTCTGTTGTGTTGGTTTTCTTCCAATCTCTGCCGTTATCACCTTTGCCGGTTCAGTCGACGTCTCGGCGCTCTGTTCGAACTTTATGTCTGGTTTTGATTCAGGTTTTTCAACAACATCCGATTTGATGTTTTTGATCTTTTTCAGATATTCACGCACCATTTCAATCTCGTTTATGATGCTTGTTTGTTTCGTAAAACTCAGTTTTTCTTTTCGCTTTACGAGCGCTTCAAGCTTTTTCTCGCCGTATTCTATACCTTGTATAAGCTGCCCACCTTCGTCCAGGTTCGCATCGGGCATACCGATCAAATCGGCAACCTGTTCCTTAGCGTAACCAAGAAGCACAAAATGAAATATTAGTTTCAACCGTTCACGGTCATACGTGTTGTAAACGCGTCGTTTCAGCTTGGTAATCCTGGGAGATATAAGCCCATTTTCCTCACAAAAACGGATATGACTCTTTTTGACGTCCAACTCTTTAGCAAGATCGTATATGGTAAAATAGCTGCCGGGTTTACCCATTTGTATCACCCATATTCTAAATTAGCCTGCGTTTGAGAATCTTTAAATCTATAGAATTATAGAACAGATACGCTTTTTTGTCAAAAAAATTGGACTGTATACGGATATGAAAATGGAAGTCGGGTTACCTGTGAAGGCGTTCGATTTCGCCCGAATAACTCTGGAGAAAAAAATAAACTGCGGATGCGAAAGTTAACGGGCTGTTGCCCAAATCTCTTTTAGCGCTCATTGAAACGTTTATTATTCATAAATCTTGGCAAAGTGAAAAAAATGCAATTCCAACTGTCTAGTCCCGAAAGGCGAGTTTTGAATCGCCCACCACGGATTTTTCACGAGCTACAGCCTGTCTATCAAATCGAATAGCAACCGAACCCCAAAGCCTGTACCGCCGACCCCACAGTATGCAGATTCTTTTTTAGCATATGCAGGACCCGCAATATCAATATGAGCCCAGGAGGTATCTTTGACAAATTCCGAAAGGAACAATGCAGCGGTAATCGCTCCGCCATAACGCGTGCTGCCCACGTTATTCAGATCCGCAAAATCGCTTTTTAGCAGTTCTTTATAATCCTCAGGCATCGGCATTCGCCAGCATCTTTCATTGGTCTTTTGGCCGGACAAAATGATATTTTCCGCCAATTTGTCATCAAAAGAGAACGTACCGGCGATCTTTTCACCCAAGGCCACAACACAGGCGCCGGTCAGCGTTGCCAGATCAATCAAGGTTTGGGGTTTATATTTTTGAATCGCATAAGAGATGGCATCGATCAATATCAACCTGCCCTCGGCATCTGTATTGCTGATTTCCACAGTTTTACCATCATAACTCTTGATAATGTCTCCCGGCCGGTAAGCATCACCGGAGGGCATGTTTTCAACAATAGGAATTATCCCGACAAGTTTGAGCCTGGATTTAAGTTTTGCCGCGGTAATCAGCGTTGATGCAACCACAGCCGCGCCGGACATATCCATCTTCATGTCCACAAGAGAGGGTGTAGGTTTTAGGTTTATGCCGCCAGAGTCAAACGTTACACCCTTCCCAACAAGTGCAACTGTTTTTTTTGCTTTTGCCGGATTGTGCTCCAAAACCACCATTCTGGGCTTATTTTTGCTGCCAGCTGCAACCGCAAGAATGGCTCCGAATTTCTTTTGTTTCAACTCTTTTTCACCCAGTACAGTGACTTTGAGTTTCTCTTTTCTGGCAAGTGTGACAATGGATTTTGCAAAAAGTTCCGGTTTTTTGTCATTGGGAGGCATACTGACCCATTCTCTTGCAAGAATGGTTCCCTGACAAACCGTCGAAATTCGTGATGGCAATCTTGTGTATTTTTTTGCTTCATTGGGTCCTACAAGAAAATTAATCCGTTTAAGCGGTTGATGCTTCTTTTCTTTTTTGTATTTGTGATACAGATGATTGCTGAGAAAGGCACCCTCCATCATCGCTTCAATGGCGGTCTGTATCTCCATTTTGATCTTCGCAGCCAAAGGAACAGCGATCAAAACCTCTCTATGTTGTTTCTTGATCACACTTTTTACGGCCTTTCCGGCAATGGTGCGCAACGATTCCATATCGATTTTTTCAAGCTTGCCTATCCCCAGAAAAAGAATGCTTTCCGCTTTTACTTCGGGGAGATTGTATAAAATAACTTCATCATCCTTATCGCCTTTAAACGATTTGACTTTTTTTGCAATACTGATAAGAGACCGTATTGTTTTGTCTTCGTGAATATTTTCATCTTCGCAGACAGGGATAACCAGCGATTCTATCTTCTTTTTCTTAAGGTCGACGGATTTCAAATGTAACATATATCGTTTCTCCTTTCCTTCGTTCCCGGAAATTCTTGAGTGATTTGGGCGACAGCCCATTTATCGATAAGCCCCCGAAGCTGTCCGCATAACCCCTCATGGAATTTCACGGCAATTCGGGTCTGATATTATATATTCAAATGTTACTGTCAACGAGAATATCTTTTTAATAAGACTCTCTCTTGTAACATATAATTGGCCCTATAATCAATGACCGTTAATATGGTCGCCTTCGGATTTGCTTGACATTATGAGTGGTTGTCTGTATTTATCAGTCAAAATCGCATTATTAAATAAATGGAGGAAAGCTATGGCAGGTATCAACAAAGTTATCCTGATCGGCCGTTTGGGAAGTGATCCTGAAGTTCGTTACACACCAGACGGTACTGCAGTTGCCAATTTCAGCGTCGCTACGTCCGATGAATGGACCGATAAAGCAACTGGGGACCGAAAAGAGAGGACCGAATGGCATCGTATCGTTGCTTGGCGAAAACTGGGTGAGTTGTGTGGCGAATACCTTTCAAAAGGGAGGCAGGTTTACGTAGAAGGGAAGCTGCAGACCCGGTCGTGGGAAAAAGACGGCGTTACCCGATACACCACTGAAATTGTCGCATCCGATGTTCAGTTCCTGGGAAGCCGAGACGCCGCCGATACATATAGACCGTCTGAATCTGCTGCATCTCAAGGATACGAGGAGCCGCAACTCAGAGACAAACAAGAGGATGACATCCCTTTTTAAGTCTTCATCGTCATCATGGCGTTTCGGCCGTTCATCTTAGCGGGGATATAATAGATAACGTATTGTATTTAAATAGTTAAAAAACTTTAGCGATCGATATGGTTCTAGCGGGCCGGGGGTTGGGTGCAATCCCAAACTCCCCGTCTATTATGCGGGCGATATACAGGTCTTCCAATGATTACCGTTACGGTTATTCAAAAAAGATAATTTTAAGACTTTTTCTTCTCTTCAAGCTTGTCAGGCTCTTTTCTTTCAGGGTCCGAAGTAGCCCCTTTGAAATTCTTTATGGCTTTGCCCATACCTGCCCCTATTTCCGGAAGTTTGCCGGCACCAAAAATAATTAGGATAATAACAAGTATGATAATAAGTTCCGGCATTCCAATTCCAAACATACATTCCTCCTATTTGTTAGGCCTGGTATCCTTGAGTTCATCCAAAAGCTGCCTAAATTCTTTTGACTTTAAATAACTGTCGATGACACCCTGATAATCGATCCATTTTCTCCATAATTCAATCCATATCTCGTTGTGCCAGTAATATTCCGAATCGCCCCTTCCTTTAAGTCGTTCGATGTAATCGGCATACTCCTCTCCACAGCTCTCACAAAAACGGTAGGGTATCCGCAGATCGTTGATGGCTCTTTGTTGACGTTGCTCCTCCGGTTGGATCTGGGTGCCGCATTTTTCACATTTGAAGGCACACTGCATACATTGAAATACTTTTTGAACCGCCAGAATTTTACGCTTCCTTATTATTTCAGCTTTTTTTTCTTTTGTGTACTTGAGTTTTTTGTCAAGTTGGATGATATTCGCCACCATCTGGAACTCCCTTTACATCCCATTCTTTACACGTCGTCTTTAAGCAAAAGATACAACATCTTTTTTATAATAACACCTGTAAATATACGTGTCAATCCAATACGAAATGCTTTAACCGGGAACTCGGGCAACGCCTTTTAAAACTTCATCCATGATTCCTTTAAAACGAATAAGGATCTGAATCCCCACGGTGTTCCAACAAATAGCGGGGAGTTCGCTCGCCAATGCCGGTTCAAAGAGCTGTTTCGAAATTCGTTTTGCCGGCCTTGTAATGAGCGGCAGGTCATGATAGAAAAAATAAAGCAATAAAGAAAGGAGATTCAGCGATGAAAAGAAACTTTTTGGCCAATGGTCTTCCGCTTCTGATCGGGAGCCTTCCGTTGCGTGATCATGCTGAAGGTGTAAAACTGGTCTTTAAGTACACACCCGAAATTCCGCTATGGGTTCAACTTCCCGCCTATAGGGAAGAAGGAATGATCGCCCAATTTCAGTATGGATTTCCGGGCCTTAAAACAAAAACGGACACATCTTTTGTCGACACTTCTGATCCGTCTTTCGATGATGACATCCTAAGATTTTACGAAGAGTATATGGCTGTAAATGAGGGCGGAGCAGATATAGAAGGTTCAAGATTTGCCATGAAAGCGCATACCGCCGGAGGGTTTTTTGCATTTATGGAGCATCTTCATTCTCTTTCAGGTCATCCGTATGCGATTAAAGGACAAATAACCGGCCCCATAACCTTTGGACTGGGCTTAACCGACCAGAATAGGAAAGCCGTCTTCTATGACGAGCAATTAAGGGATGCCTTGGTAAAGCTTTTGGCTCAAAAAGCCAGATGGCAGGTCAAAAAACTTTCAGACTTTGGATCTCCAATCCTTATTTTTTTTGACGAGCCGGCCCTCGCAGGCTTTGGTTCTTCTGCAATGATCAGCGTATCCCGCGATGAAGTGGCAATCTGTTTCGAAGAAGTTATTGGTGCTGTTCATAACGAAGGCGGCCTTGCCGGAATCCATGTTTGCGCCAATGCGGACTGGTCCCTGATTTTGGAATCTAACGCGGACATCATCAGCTTTGATGCATATTCCTATTTCGACAAACTGATGCTCTATTCGGATCACGTCAAGCGATTTATCGAAAAAAGAGGAATACTGGCTTGGGGAATTGTTCCCACCTTAAACAGCGATGACATCGAAAAAGAGACCGCCGAATCGCTGGTTGCCAGGTGGGAAGCGCAATCCACCGCCATAGAGGCGCTTGGCTTTGACAGGTCCGCAATACTGGCTCAAACCTTTATCACCCCTGCTTGCGGGACCGGCTCACTGACCATTGGTCTTGCAAATAAAGTGCTGGCTTTGACCAGACAAGTCTCAGACACACTCAGGGAAAAATATGGGTTTCAGGATGCATGATACCAGATGCATGATACCAGATACATGATACCAGATGCATGATACCAGATACATGATACCGGATGCACGATCAAGGATTCAGGATGTCTAATGTACGTATCATGTATCTTGAAATCATGTATCATTTATCCTGCATCCGGTATCCCGTTACTACATATCTGACTTATAAAACTCCTCCGGTTCTGTCATGGAATCTGGCTTCTTGGTGTATTCGGTGGGAACAGTTCCTTCCTTGAAACATTCAAAAATTGTTTTTTCAGACTCAGGGATCGGCAAGAGTCCGGTTTCGGCATCGATTTTAGAAAAGACAACCCCCTCAGGGACCTGAAAAACCATAACAGGCTTGTCAGCAAGTATTCTCTGCATAAAGCCGATCCAGATTGGGCTAGCAGCCCTTGATCCAGTTTCTCCTTTTCCAAGGGAACTCTCATCATCAAACCCCACCCACGTCCCTGTGATATAACGCGGCGTGTACCCCACAAACCAGGCATCATGAAGATTGTTTGTGGTACCGGTCTTTCCTGCCACCGGTCGATTCATTGCCGCGGCCCTGCGGCCGGTACCGCGCTTGACGACACCTTCAAGAAGGCTGGTCATGATATACGCTGTGTTCTGTTCGATGACCTTTCTTCTAACAGGGTTTGCTTCCTCTACGAGATTTCCATCCCTGTCCATAATCCTTGTAATAAAGACAGGACTAACGAGATAACCAAAGTCGTTAAAAACCGAATATGCACTGACAAGCTCGAGTAAAGATACCCCTGAAGATCCGAGCGCTATGGAAAGATCTCTGTTTAGGTTTGATGTGATTCCAAGTTTTCGGGCATAATTTATGGCATAGTCAATGCCGATATCTTGTAAAATTTTTATGGTGACCACATTACGTGATTTTGCGAGAGCATCCCGAAAAAGCGTGGGACCGTAAAATCTTTCTTTGTAGTTTCTGGGTTTCCATGTAAAATCGTGTTCCGTATCCTGATAGACGATCGGTGAATCGATGATCGTCGTTGCAGACGTGTATCCCTTGTCAAGTGCCGCAGCGTAGATGATTGGCTTAAATGCGGAACCCGGCTGACGTCTCGACTGAACCGCCCGGTTAAACTGGCTCTCTCTGAAATCTTTACCGCCCATCATCACCTTTACATTTCCGGTTTCCGACTCAATGCAAAGCAGGGCAGCTTGAACCTTTGGATCCTGTTCCAGAGATAGCCACCATCGATCTGTATTGAAAATTTTGTCTTTCACGCGAACCTTTATGACATCACCGATCTTTAAAACCTCTCCGACCCGGTTAACTCTGGCTTCGTAATAGGCAATATCGGGATCCGGTTTTCTTGCCCAACGCATATCATCAATCCGGATGACGCCCAGTGTATTCCCCATGCGAACGATTGCCGTGTTATTCTTGTCATCTATTTCTATCACAACGCCCGTTACGATTCTACCTTCTTCAAAGGGCGCCTCATCCAGCTCAAGCTGAAGCACCGTTGAAAAGGACTCGATCTCTTCCGGCCGGAGATGTTTGATTGGCCCGCGATACCCCTGGCGTTTGTCAAGCGCATATAATCCGTTGTTAATTTCTTCCCGTGCCATCTTTTGCATCTCGATATTGACTGCCGAATAAATTTTGAGACCTTCTTTATACAGTACGTCATCACCGTATTTTTTTGAAATGTAACGTCTTATATGCTCTGTGTAGACGGGAACCTCTTCGATATACAGGTTTCTCCTGGGCTTAATATCAAGTACTTTATTGATCGCTTCCGTAGCCTGAATATTCGTGATAAAATCTTCCTCAACCATTCGGTTTAAAACATAGATCTGACGCTGCTTTGCCCTTTCCGGATACCTGAAGGGAGAGTATCTGCTCGGCGCCTGGGGCAGACCGGCCAAGATGGCACATTCCGCCAGATTCAACTCATGCGCTGATTTTCCGAAGTAATTCTCGGAAGCAGCTTCCACACCATATGCACCGTGTCCCAAATAAATCTGATTCAAATACAAAAAAAGAATTTCCTCTTTGGAAAATCTCTTATCAATGCGATATGCCAGGATCGCTTCTTTTATTTTGCGGGTATAGCTCTTTTCCGGTGTTAATAAAAACGACTTTGTAACCTGCTGGGTAATTGTACTTCCACCCTGGACGATGGCTCCGGCCTCGATATTTTTATAAAATGCCCTGAAGATACTCAAAATATCTATCCCTTTGTGTTTATAAAATCTTGAGTCTTCTGCAGCAACAAAAGCTTTTTTTAGCATATCTGGCATTTTGGAGAAGGGGAGCACGATTCTCCGTTCTTTAAAAAATTCAGCGATTTTTCGGTTATCGTCTGAATACACCGCTGTGATCACCGGCGGACGGTAATCTTTCAGTGAAGATATTTTCGGAAGATTTTTGCTTAAGTATAGATAAATGCCGGCAATTGTTATTGCGCCGAGGAAAACAATAAAAAAAGATGCCAGTAAAAACCATTTGAAAATATTTGAAAAATAGCTTTTTTGGCCTTTTTTGGCGCGTTTTTTGAGTATTTGAGAAGTTCTTTTAGTTTTTGTCATCGCTTAAAATTTTAAAGCCGCAGAAGACTCGTAAACCCATTTTTTTCATTTGTCCATTAACTAATAATAATATCAAATATCGACTCTTTTAGCAAGATACTCTGCTTTCATAAAAAACAATTTGACATTATTGTACATAATAGATAATTTTTCAAGTTTTAAGCACTTCATAAAACTCAGAAGCTTCGCCTCAATTGGAATAATGGCGTGATGGAATGATGGGTTTGGTGGTATGAACAAATTGCCATTCAAAGACCAGTGATTTCGAAAAGTTGTACAATTTTCGAAACGTTTAATTATTTGCTTTCGTGATAGGCCTTTTGGGGGGAAAAGAGATAAGGATATGATAAAACTCAATTTTAACAAGATGGGTGGATTGATACCCGCCATCGTTCAGGAGGCTGAAACCGGCGAGGTATTGATGCTGGCATTTATGAACAAAGCTGCTTGGGAGGCAACACTTACCACCGGCAAAGCCACGTATTACAGTCGAACCAGACAAGCGCTTTGGGTAAAAGGGAAAACATCCGGTAATCTGCAAATCGTAAAAGAAATACGGATCGATTGCGACGATGACACCGTGCTGCTGAAAGTCGAGCAGGTCGGCGGTGCCGCCTGTCACACCGGACATAAAAGCTGTTTTTTCAAAACAGTTGAAGGGAAATCCATCCGTGTGAATGGAAAACCGATATTTAATCCCGAGGAGGTATACGATAGATGACAACCCTTTTGAAGTTGGGGATTCCCAAGGGAAGCCTCCAAAATGCGACCATAGATCTGTTTAGGCGATCAGGATGGAAGATTAGTGTCAACGGAAGAAGTTATTTCCCTGAAATCAATGATGATACCATCGAGTGCGCGCTGTGTAGAGCCCAGGAAATGTCCTTGCATGTTGAAAACGGCACACTCGATGCCGGGCTGACGGGGAAAGACTGGATTGCTGAAAATAATTCCGATGTGCATGTCATTGCGGATCTGATCTATTCCAAAGTGAGTGCAAGACCTGCGCGATGGGTATTGGCGGTAACACACGACTCTCCCATCAAAACGCTCGAAGATCTCGAAGGCAAAAAAATATCCACAGAACTGATTGAATTCACAAAAAACTATTTTTCTGAAAGAAATATCAATGTAAAGGTTGAATTTTCATGGGGCGCCACAGAGGCAAAAGTCGTTTCCGGTCTTGCCGATGCCATCGTGGAAGTCACGGAAACGGAAAGCACCATAAAAGCGCATGGCCTGAAAATTATCCATGAATTAATGCAGACGAATACTCAGCTCATCGTCAATCACGATGCCTGGAAGGATCCGCAGAAAAGAGAAAAACTCGAGCAGATCGCCCTGTTGCTGAAAGGTGCACTCGTTGCGGAAAAACTGGTCGGCCTCAAAATGAA
The DNA here is from genome assembly GCA_041548585.1 of Desulfobacterales bacterium. Classification (GTDB taxonomy): domain Bacteria; phylum Desulfobacterota; class Desulfobacteria; order Desulfobacterales; family UBA11574; genus UBA11574. The sequence goes on from JBFESJ010000096.1 coordinate 12,523, forward strand.
TGTCCCTGAAAAATATATTGAAAAAATTGTTTCCCTTTTGCCGAGCCTCAATGCACCCACCGTTGCCCCGCTCTATAATTCAGACTGGATTTCCGTAGAAACGGTTGTGGATACCAGCATCGTGAGAGATCTTATTCCAAAGCTTTTAAAGCATGGCGCTGAAGGAATTATTGAGTATCCTTTGAACAAAGTCGTGTAAGGTAAACACATGATCTCAAATCGAACCAAAGAAATGACGCCGTTCATTGCGATGGACGTTCTTGAGAAAGCCCACGAAATGGAATGCCGGGGTGTGCACATCGTCCACCTGGAAGTGGGCGAGCCTGATTTTGACACACCCAGGTGCATCAAGGAAGCCGCCTGCAAGGCACTCGACAACGGGTATACCCATTATACACACAGCCTGGGTATGCTTGAACTTCGAGAGGCAATATGTGAACACTATTTGA
>JBFESJ010000097.1:0-12845 GCA_041548585.1 Desulfobacterales bacterium
ATGTTCGATCCGAAAAATAATGAAACAACACTGGTGGGTGATCGGTGGAAAAAGGTCAAGGATCAGAAAGATTTGATAGAGATGACCAAATGGATTTATTCGAACACTCAGTATGAACCTTGGCTCAACGAGATTTTAGGGCCAGATGGGAAATTTTATGGCTATCTCTATTATTCATATGGATTTGTAACCCTTAAAGTTGTTGATGATAAAACGATGTTTGTGTTTAACTTAGAGGAACCTCGTGAAGAGAACCGTCGTATCTTTCATTGATTAAGTATAAAATCTCAATTCAGAACTTGAGATCTGCAATATATCCAATATCTTGAAGTAAACTCAGAGCTTGTGATATCGTTTTTCAATAGGGCAAATCTTGTTTCAGGGGCTTTCCTTTTTGCAATTTTGTAAGAAATAAGAGTACCAGATATATGTAACGGAAATTGAAGTGCTTGGACCTGCGGTCATAGCAAGAAAGCACGGGTTTTGACAAGCCTGATTTTCATGAGTTTATCTCAATGTATCTGCGGTTAGTTAGTATGGCTTTTGGGCAGGAAATATCAGGCTATGAAAATCCTCTCATCTTTTTAAAGAGAATAAGATTCACTCTTATTTAAATTTTTAATTTTGGTAGTAATATTTTGTTAGTTCTTCCATCGTTCAGAAGGCTGAATCTTCAATTCCCGAATCTTGAATAATAATGTTTTATAACTGATATCCAATATTTTAATTGCCTTGCTGCGGTTCCATCCTGTTTTTTCTAAGACATTTGAGATCAATTCTTTTTCAACCATACCCACAATTTCTTTTTTTGCCTTTTTAAAAGGCAATATTGTTAGTTCAGAGTCATGCAATTTAAAATAATCTAAAAAATTATTAGATTGCGATATAATTTCTTTGGTTGTTTCATCATCAACGCTTTTATAACCAACCTTTGCAGTACCGATTAAATCAGAAATATTTTCTCCGGTTCCTTCTAAAATCATTATCCTTTTGAGTATGTTTTGAAGCTCTCTAACATTTCCTGGCCAATGATAGGCGCACAATTCTTCCATAATTCCCCTGTCAAGGGCTATCATCTTTTGGCTATTATTGTCAGAAGCATATTTCTTATGATAATAATCAATCAAAAAAGGAATGTCCTCCGGCCTTTCGCGTAAAGGATCAATATCTATCCGAACTGTGCTTAATCTAAAATAAAGGCGTTCGTTAAATTTGCCCATTTTAACCATTTTTTCAAGATCCTGGTTAGTTGAGGAAATCATACAAACATCTACTGATAAAGGAGCTTTTAAGTCTAAGATTGGATGATCATCATTTTGCAAAAATGGAAGAATCTCTAACTGATGAGCAGGAGACAGCAGGTCGATATTGTCCAAATATAAGATTCCACCGCCAATTTTGTCAAATAACCGGTTCTTCTTTTGAGGTGCCTCCTTAGTTGTTGTTTTATCGAAGTAGGATATGTCGATTTCAAATAAGCTTTCAGTTAGGCCAGCACAATTTATCTTTACAAATGGCCTTCCTACCCGGTTTGATTGATGATAAAGGTTTTGAGCAACAAGATCTTTTCCAACTCCTGTCTCGCCACAAATCAATATGTTCTCCCCGGTTTTAGCAACTTTACCGATTAGCGTTTTGATGTTTTGTATAACCAGACTCTCACCGATTATTGGGGGGACCATTTTGCCCTTCCACTGCTAATTTATTAATCCACAAAAATAGATAATACAGCATTCCGATATTACTATCCTATTAAATAATCGGACTTTTTTAAAAAAACTTGAGGTTCAATTACGGCCAATCTAAAAAATGTTTTGGTAAGATCAGGAAATAAACATTTAGTGCCCATAATTATTAGAATGATGGGATTCATTATCTGCCTTCATTTTCCTGGCCAATTGGTTCACTTATGTTTCGATTAAAATACTGTTTATTAGTCCAAATACTGGTAAGATATCTTCATGCTTTTTGAATTATTGTTCTGCCACGATGTCATCACTTCCCACCTTATTTTTCTTAAATTAGTATTGTCCCCAAGTGTGAAAAGTTTTTAATATTATGAAATGAATTTCATAGGAATTGACAAATATTATTCATAATATTGGGTAGTGTTAATATTGTTGGGCAAGATAACTATTGAGGATTATATCAGATATGTTTATTTGAAGAATTTGACCTGACCCCCAAAAATTGATCCAGTTTTTAAGTTAGAATTATGGTAAGAACTGAGATCAAACGAAGGAGGTCAGGTCAGTATGACGCGGCTAATCAATCAAACACACATATGTTCTTGCCTGTTATGGACGGTGATGTTGTACTCATCCCCTCTGCAGTTTGGCTTCTTGGTTCTGGTCTAATCGGCCTTGCAGGATTCAAGAAGAAATATAAAAAATAAACTGATTAATATGTTAGTAATAAGGTGGGGTCTTTTGGCTCTGCCTTTTTAAGGTTTGAATCACATAAATGATGACTTTAGCGGGTTTTGAATATTATCAAGTATCTGTACTTTTTATGATATCGGTTATAAGCCTTCACTTTTCGGCAATTGAAGCTTCAGGCACGAAACCTGAATGAAGTTAGTATGATATCGATTAAATATTCAGACAAACTGAATGAGATAATTCATCTTAGATTTCTTCTATTCCGATTTTCCAAAAAAGGAGTCAAAATTCTGACATCAGTGTAATTTGACGCCAAAATTTTGTAACTTTATCATTTCAAAACTGCATGATACAATTTTTAATTATCTGTAATCAATAATATTTATTTGTCTCCCATATTTTGGCATAGTTTCTGCTTTTCAAAATAGGCGGTAGAGTGTTTCCAAAAACTGGAAATGCAAAAACGAAATAAAAATAATTGTTTAAAAGGCGTTTAATGGACTCCAAATTCTTTTGAATACAATCAGGGGATTTTCTGATGGCAAAAAAACCAACCTATGAAGAATTGGAACAAAGAATAAAAAAATTAGAAAAGGAAGTCATTTCCAAAGCCGAGCAAATCCAGGTGTCTGACATCAAAGTCGAATGGGATGTTAAGCAGGGCACCTGCACCTTTGAGAACCTTCCTGTTGCCATGATGTGGGTTGATACGACCCTTGCAGGCCTGATGTCTGGTGTTCAGGCAATGGTTGGAACGGAGCGTTTTGGCCTGGCACTGCAGAGCGAAGGTCGTAAAAGTGTTGAAGACGACTGGCAGTTAATTTCTCAATTTTCGGAATTTCGGGATGGATTTAAAGTCATTGCAAATATTGCCGCTGTGGCGGGCTGGGGAGATTGGGAGCTCACCTCACTTGATGAAAACAAAAAGAAGTGCCAATTCCGAGTGAAAAACAGCTGGGAAGGTCGCTATCAAAAATCTTTAGGTGTGTGTTGGAACAGCGGCATGCTGGCCGGGAAAATGGCTGGCTACTGCTCAAAATTATTTGAGACGAACTGTTGGGCCAAACAAACCGCATTCATTTCAAAAGGGGATAATTTCGATGAGTTTGTAGTAGCACCTTCAGAGCGTTCTGTAGAACGGGAAATAGAAAATCTGCTGGTATCCGACGAGGCGACTCGGGCAGATATGGCGGTGGCCCTCCAAAAACTGCGGGAAGAAATCGAAGACCGAAAGCGGGCGGAGGAGGCGTTGCGCGAGAGTGAGGAACGCTATAGGCTGCTCGCTGACAACGTCACAGATGTCATCTGGGCAAGGGATATGAATTTGAACCTTACTTACATCAGCCCATCAGTCATGGATCAGCAGGGTTATACCGTTGAGGAGGCAATGGCCAGGACCCTTGAAGAGAATTGGGCGCCTGATTCTCTTAATCATGTTAGAGAGGTTTTTGCAGAAGAACTGCAGATGGAAAAGGATAAGCAGAAAGATTTGCATAGATCCCGAACTATTGAGGTTGAGGTCAAGTGCAAAGACGGCTCGACCATATGGACAGAAGGCAAAATGTCTTTCTTGCGAGACAAGGACGGCGAACCCATGGGAATCATAGGCGTCACGCGTAACATTAACGAGCGAAAACAAGCAGAGGAAGCGTTGCGGGAGAGCGAATCTAAGTTCAGAAACCTATTTGATTTATCACCTCAAGCAATTGCGCTTACCGAGGTTAAGACCGGGAAATTGGTTGATGTTAATCATAAATTTTGTGAATTGACGAAATACGCTAAAGAAGAGATCCTTGGATTGAGCACAACTGAAGTAGGATTTTATCTAGAGGCAGACAGGATCAAGTTCTTAAAGGAGTTGCAATCATCCGGAAAGGTCAACGGATTGGAGATGGAGTTCAAGGCCAAGGATAATTCCGTTCTCCACACTCTTATGTTCGCAAGAATCATCCAGATCGCAGGTGTTTCGTTTATTCTGACGATCTTTCATAACGTGACTGAACAAAAACACCTCGAAGCCCAACTCCAACAATTCCAAAAAATGGAATCCATTGGAACGTTAGCCGGAGGGATCGCTCATGATTTCAACAACATTCTCGGGATCATTATCGGCAATGCGGAATTGGCATTGGATGATGTTCCTAAGGGGAACCCGGCCCGATTTAATCTTGAAGAAATCCTTACAGGCAGTTCTCGAGCAAAAGATGTTATACGTCAGCTCCTAAGTTTCGCACGTAAAACAAAACCAGAGAAAAAACCGACAAATATAATCCCCATTGTCAAAGAATCACTTAAGTTGCTGCGATCATCTATTCCCGCAAGCATTGAGATTCGTCAGCATATTTCCAAAAATGTTGATACAATTCTGGCAGACCCCACGCAAATCAATCAGGTTCTTATAAATCTTTGCACCAATGCGGATCATGCCATGACAGATGGCGGTATTGTTGAAGTCAGCCTTAAGAATGTAGAACTCGGCGAAGATACTACAGCTCAATATCCTAATTTAAACCCAGGACGATATGTCAATCTGACTATAAGTGATACGGGTCATGGCATGTCTCCTGAAGAAATAGATCGAATTTTTGACCCATATTTTACGACAAAGGGAGTTGACAAGGGGTCCGGGATGGGATTAGCAGTAGTGCATGGTATTGTAATGAATCATGATGGTGCAATTTTTGTGGATAGTGAACTTGGAAAAGGAACGACCTTCAACATATTTTTTCCCATCACCGAAAAGGAACCTGTACCAGAAATACAAATGGATGAGGACCTTCCGACCGGAAAAGAGCGGATACTGTTTATTGATGATGAGGAATCAATGGTTAATGTCGGACGGTATAGATTGGAGCGATTGGGATATCAGGTTGAGACTAAAACGAGTCCTGTCGAAGCCCTGGAGTTATTCCGTGCCAACCCTGATCAGTTTGATCTGGTGATTACCGACATGACCATGCCCCAGATGACCGGCGACCACCTAGTGGAGAAAATTCTTAAGATTCGCCCTGATCTGCCAACCATTATATGCACCGGCTTCAGTGAAAAGATAGATGAAGAAAAAGCAAAGGGAATCGGCATTCGTCAATATATTGAAAAACCTCTCAAAAGGTCGGATTTGGCCAAGTTGGTTCGAAAGGCGCTGGATAACACAAAAGAAGAATAAATCACCTAAAAGCAATTCGACAACTTTTAGGATAGCCATAAACAATTATATCATGGCTAATGGTATAAAGGTGTGAATATTAGGTCAGGTTTCTGTAAATACCTTTGCCTATGTTTTTATGTCCAACCATTATCATCTTTTGGTAAGAACCAATCGGGCAAATTTAAAAAAAGCAATGTAATGCTTTGGCACGACCTATACCCGAAGATTCAATAATCGAAACTCAAAAAGTGGTCATTTATTTCCTTTGGAATAAAGGATTAATGACCAATGAACAGTTAGGGCGCCTTTTCAATATAAGTCACTCCGCAATCAGTCATGGTGTGAAAATATTTAAAGAGAAGATGATAAACGATAAAAAAGTGAAAAATCAATTTGATAAAATTAATTCACAATTCAAGCTTTGACACCGATATAATTGTTGACACAATCAATGTTTTTGAAATAGTTTATTAATATAGATTTTCTTTTAAGTTTGATCTTCCATTCCGTAACGCTTCTTGTTCCGACAATCTCATTCTCAATTCGTTTCTCCTTATCTGGTGTTTTGTCACTTCAATCATTTAACCTCTATTCAGAAGGTATGACCATGGAGAAGCCCATCAAAATGTGTATGCCTTGCTCCTGACAGGACGGGTCTGTTCTGTTTGGAGCATAATCCTATCAATAAACTAAAACCAATCGGGGCATAGACGGTCTGGGGTAAAGGTTTATGTGAAAGGGGGTCGGGCATGAACACAATTCTTAAAAGAGTATTATCAACAATTATTTTATTCTTTTTAGTAATTATTATCGGGTGTGGAGCAGAGCCCACAAAAGTACCTATGGATTCCGATAAAGGATTCACAACCAAAACAGGGTCTAATGAATATTTTAAAGTTGTTCTTAAAAGAATGGATCGTGGGGAATGTAAATCACGAATGAGAATTATTGGAGATACACGCCTGTATGATGCTGTATATTTTGATGTTGAAGTGCAGAATATTCACAAAGATTTAGATATGGTAGCATATGATGCTGTTTTTAGACTAATAACAGATGAAGGGACTCATTTAGATTGTTGTGCTATTGGCTGGGAAGGGGCTTTTGATGGAGATATGGGAGAAGTAAAGTCAAATCTTTTAGAACCGGGGTCAAAAAAAACAGGGGCAATAGGTTTTCCGTTAAAAAAATCCAGCAACCCGACTAAATTAATATTTGATCCTTCTTTGTTAGACATTCCCGCAGAGAAGATTATATTTGAATTGCCCTACATTAAATAAAAAACTCATTTTTTTTACCTTTCGGGAAAGCCGATGAACGCGCCTTGAGCAAAGCGAAATCTCGCCTTAAGCGGGGATCTTCTTCGTTATAAAAGGCTTGCAGTAGAAGACTACGGCTCACGAGTCCATAAACGTAAGTGTTTGCCCATTTTTTTTGGACGTATAATTTTGAGGCAATCCTTATGCCCATCCTCCAATTTTAAGGCAGGTTTCAAATAAACCGTTTGATCTTTGCCGATTTTTTCAGATTTTCGATGTAACCTTGGATTTCAGTTTTTTCCTTTTCTTTTTTTAAATGTTTTTCGAGCATCAGTTGGACTTCTTTATAAGGGACGGTTCTGGCCGGCTTTTTGTCGGTTACCTTGATCAGATGGTAACCGAATTGGGTCTCGACAATTCCGCTGATCTCACCGACGTTCAATGCAAAGGCCGCATCTTCAAATGGCTTTACCATCCGGCCTCGACTGAAGTAGCCCAGATTACCCTCGCGTTGGGCTGTGGGTCCTTCGGAATTGGCTTTGGCCAGTAAACCAAAGTCCTCACCCTTGCGGACTTTTTTTTGAACCGTTTCAATTTTCTTGCGGGCTTGAATTTTTTTGGATTCTTCAGCGTCGGGCGCCACTTTTATCAGAATGTGGCTGGCTTTTACTTGCTCCGGCTGTTTAAACAAATTCGGATTTGTGTTATAAAAATTTTTGCTCTCTTCCCCGGTTACTGTAATTTTTTGGCGCACGTTGGTATCGAGCAACTGGTTTATAGCCAGGCCGCGTTGAATCTGGATTCGAATTTCTTTTTCGGAAACATCCATCCCTTCCAGCGCTTTTTTATACGCCGCTTCATCAGAAAAGCGCTTTTTAACCGTCTCAATTTGATTGTTGATGGCCTGGTCGTCGACTTTAACGCCTTCCTTTTGACTCTGTTGATACAGCACTTCAGCATCAATCAAGTTTTCCAAAATCCGATTTTTGACAGTCGTTAGATCTGCATCGCTCAATTGCCGGCCTTCCTGTGCGGCCCGTTTCTGAAAAATAGACAGCTCGTGTTCATACTGGCTTTTGGAAATGGGTTTGCCGTTGACGGAGGCTGCCTCTTTACCGGAAGATGCTGCTTTGTCTGCCCACGCCGGCCCGGTGAGAAGGCAGATGGCCACAGCGGCAATGATCAATCGGTTTGTCCTTTTGGAACATAATCGCATTCTGATACTCCTTTCAAAAACACTCGATTTATTGAAATAATAGATAATGCCCTAATTTATCGTAAACAAAATGAGAAAAATGTTTAAGTTAAACGGGTCAACTCATTGGGTGACAAAGTATGATTTTGAAAAATTAGCCGTTAATTAACTTAAGTGATTGAAAAATAGTTTAGAATTATATGTTACTTAAAAATTTTCATGAAATATTCGGGCTAACGACCAATAACCCCGGACAGATAGCCGGTGATAGCAGCGAAAAAATCAAGGAGTTTGTCGAACCAGTCATTTTCAAATTTATGAGCTGATGTTATAGGGGATTGTGCTATCGCCGGTCCCTTTTTAAGGCTTATATCCGTATCTTCACTTGATGCCACTATTTTTTGTTTTTCGCTTTCAATGGGTTGTTCCGCTGCAATGACGGGTGTTTGTTTTAGTGCGTCAATTTCAGGACGATCTTCTGCCTCGCTATGAATGGTCGATTCCTGTTTCTTGCCTTCAGGGTGGTCTGCGGGCATGTCGGTTTTCGTCGATTTCAAGTAAACCGGATACCATGTATTGAAAAGTTCCTTCTGAAATTTTGATCGGATTTCGGGTCTCAAGTTGTTGAAATTCCAAAGCATGTTTTTGTATGTGTGACAATTGAAAACAGATATGCGATAAATATTTTCGGTGATTTTCGTGTATGTTGATCGAAGCTCATCCAGAGACAAATTTTTTATGTGTTGATCATCAGCTATTTCAGATACAATGTGTTTCAAATTTTCCAAGCAAACCGTTTCATTAAACATTTTGTCTTGCACTCCTTTCTGGTATCGATTCATTCGCGTCAACATTGATGTTTTCCGGCCATTGACCATTGATCCCGGATGGCACTTTTCCTACAACAGTTAAATGAAAAAAACAATACGCTGTTGTAAACCTTTCAAATTCGTTCGCAAGCCAAAGCCCCCTGTCTAAAACTTTAACCTCCCGTCTTTATATTAAAAAACGCTAAGAATTTATGGCCATGGGCTGTATTTTAAAAATATGGCATCGCGACAGATTGATTTGACACATACGGCGCTGCTTTTTATAATTAACACAGGTTGTTTTTGCCCTGAAAGAATCGGTTCGGTATGTGCGAGTTCTGTGTGAAACACGGTGATGGCAAGAAATGGTATATGGCCATGGAAAATTACGCAAAGGATTTACGCGTAAAGAAGCCATCGAATCGGCCCGTGCTCTGGATGAAGAGGGCCTGATCCATACCGTGTGGACCTTTAAAACCCAGTATATCGGCGCATTATGCAATTGTGATCAGGATTGTCTGGCGTATCGAATTTCTTATTCACGGAATTACTTCCGTCTCATGTGATGAATTGCTAAATAAGTCGGTAAGTTTGACTTCTTACGTAACCATGGAATTTGACGGTATTGGATTTTTCTGGTATTTATTTAGTAACTTTACAGGAAATCCGTTGCATTACGTCCAAAAATAAAGGCACACCCCCCAAAGGAGGACAAAATGGCTGTTAAAGTTTTCATTAAGCGAATCGTGCCGGAAGACAAGGCGAAAGAGATGATACCCCTTTTCAGGGAAATAAGAGCCCTTGCGACACATCATTCCGGCTATATTTCCGGTGAAACCTTAAGAAGTATGGACAGACCCGATCTGTTTCTGGTGATAAGTACGTGGCATTCGTCCGAAGACTGGAAAAAATGGTTGGCAAGCGAGGATCGGAGAAAAATTCAAGACAAGATCGATGCCTTATTGGGAGGAAAGACCGAATACGAAATGTTTCATTACGGATTTGCAGAGTAAGCTAGAGTTCAAGTTGTCTCGTTTCGTTATTGGAATCCTTTTCCGGAAAAATTTTACCCGGGTTGAGAATCATATTTGGATCAAAGACCTTTTTGATTTCGGTCTGCAGCCGGATACTTTCCGCTGAAAGCTCCATGGACAAATACTGTTTTTTGGCCTTGCCGATGCCGTGTTCGCCGGAAATTGTTCCGCCCATCTGAATAACCCGGGCCAATATGGCCCTCACACCCATTTCCACCCGATGCATGTTGTCCCGGTTTTGCGCCGTGATGTTCAGATGGATATTACCGTCTCCGGCATGTCCGAAAGCGTAGATTTCAAAACCGTATTCAGCTTCCAATTTAGGGAGTTCACCCACAAGGGCCGCTATTTCCCCTATGGGGACCACCACGTCTTCGGGGATGTAGAGGGCCGAATAATCGTGAATCCTCAAAGAAACCTGGCGCCGGACATTCCAAATGTCTTTGCGTTCCTTATCGCTAACAGCGGGTAGAAGATGCGTTGCGCCGACCTCCTTTAAAATTCTTCCGACGGTTTTGATTTCACGTTTTGTCTGCTCCGGGTCACCGTCAACCTCGACGATCAGCAGTGTGGATTTTTCGCCGGGAACATGAAATGGCAAAATGTCATTCACCAGACAGAGGCATTTGGCGTCCAAAAACTCTATGGCCGATGGCAGGTGTCCTCTGTTAAGAATTTCAGTTACGGCCCGCATGGCCGTCGGCAGATCTGAAAAGACGGCTGTCATGCCGCTAACAGCAGCCGGAAAGGGAACCAGTTTAAGAATCAAACCGGTGATCACCCCCAGCGTTCCCTCAGAACCGACGAGAAGTTGAGTCAGATCGTACCCGACCACGCCTTTACGGGTTCGGGTTCCAGTGTTTATCATCCGTCCAGAGGGAAGAACCGCTTCAAGGCCGAGAATGTAATCCTTTGTCGTTCCGTACTTGAGGCATGATGGACCGCCGGCATTGGTCGCGGCGTTCCCGCCGATGGTGCTTTGGTCCATTCCGGCCGGGTCCGGCGGGAAAAAGAGCCCTTTTTGCTGGACCGCATTTCGCAAAATCTCGGTAATGGTTCCCGATTCAACTTCCGCAATAAGGTTTTTCGTGTCTACGGAAATAATACGGTTCAACTTCTCCAGGGACAGAACCACACCGCCCAATACCGGCACGCAGCCCCCCGCCAATCCTGATCCGCCGCCCCGGGGGATTACCGGAAACTTGTATTCATTGGCCAGTCTCATCAGCATCTGAATCTGTGCTGTTTCCATGGGCCGGATGACCAGTTCGGGAGGATAACTCAAGCCGGAAGCATCGCAATCGTATGTCCCGGCTTCATCTGGATCTGTAACGATGCAGTCATCTCCCAGTTCATGGGAGATGCGCCGGCGAATTTCATCTGTGATGGGGGAATATGGTTTCATCTGTCGAGGTTTACCCTTTTCCAAATCCAGGGATCTTGAACTTTTGCTCGAGCTTTTGCAAAATGAACGAGGCAATGGTCACAAGAACCAGGTAATAAAATCCGATAACCAAAAAGACCTCGGTATACCGGAACGTCCGCGTGGCAATAATCTTACCTTCACCGGTCAGCTCGATACACGTAATGATATAAGCCAGAGAGGAGTATTTGATCAGATATATGATCTCGTTACCGCAGCCCGGCAATGCCCGTCGAACCGCCTGCGGCAAGATGATATTGCACATGGTTTTAAACGTGGAAAATCCCATGGACTGTGCGGCCAGGAGTTGCCCCTTCTTGATGGACAAAAGACCGCCGCGAATGTATTCGGAATGATACGCGGCGCTGCACAGGATAAAGCCGGCGACGGCTGCCGTGTAGGCATCCAGGTAAATGCCGAGGTTGGGCAGGCCGAAATAGAGCAAAAACAGCTGTACCACCAGGGGTGTTCCCCGGAAAACGGTGGCATACCCGTTGGCTGCTTTCCGGATGACAGGGTGGCCAAAGGTTCGCAACGTTCCGATTACGATGCCGAGTATCAGGCCAACCAGTACGGATGGAATGATCAGCTTTATGGACATCACAAGTCCCCGGTTCAGGACCGGGATCAGCTGGTTTGTGAAAAATGCCGTTTCCAATTATACGCTCTCTTCATAGAGTTCATTGAGGCGACTGCAAAAATCCCGGGATCGGGTACATGCGTCCGGAGAAAGCAGGTCTTCGGGCGATCCCTGTTCAATGATTCTGCCGTTTTCCATGAAAAGCACTTCATCGGCCAGAGACCGGGTGAAGCCGATTTGATGGGTGGCCAGAATCATGGTCATCCCCCCCCGGGCCAGATCCCGGATGACGGACAAAACTTCGCCGATCAGTTCCGGATCTAGAGCGGATGTGGGTTCGTCCAAGAGCATGATCTTGGGGTCCATGGCAAGGGCTCTGGCGATGGACACCCGCTGTTTCTGTCCACCGGATAGCTCAGCCGGATAAAGATGGCTCTTATCCCCCAGTCCCACCCGTTCGAGTTCGGCAACAGCACGATCCCGGGCTTCCGGCCGGCGCATCTTTTTAACTTTACGCAAAGAAATGGCGACGTTTTCCAGTGCATTCAAATGATCGAAAAGGTTGAAGTCCTGAAAGATCATGCCGACCTGCTGCCGAAATGCATAGAGATCCCGTTTCCGGCGGCTTTGAATTTCAGACCCTTCCAGCCACACACGGCCCTTATCCGGAGGAATAAGAAAATTGATACACTGAAGAAGCGTGCTTTTTCCCGCGCCTGACGGACCGATGAGAACTTTTAACTCCCCCTTGTTGAGGCTGAGAGATACAGATTTGAGGATCTCTTTACCGCCGAGAATCTTACAGATATTTTCGACACGCAGAATCAGTGGTTTTTGCTCCGTCATGTTTTTCCTTTACTGAGAATAGCCCGGTATGCGAACTTTTGCTTCCAGTTTCAATAACGCCCGAACACCGAGCCAGGTCAGAATAAAGTAAAGACATCCTGCCGTTATATACATGGGCAGATAGTGATACGTCCGTGAGGCAACAAAATGGCTTCGTGCCATGATTTCAG
>JBFESJ010000098.1:0-12760 GCA_041548585.1 Desulfobacterales bacterium
TACTCCCATGACTTTACCAAAAGGCTACCCAAGCGTATCAAACCTGTGACGCCATCCTGTTCATATCCGATGATCAACATCCAGGTTACCCTGCATCTGCAAAAGTGACGGCAACACATCCATCGTCCCATAACGCCGGAGAATCTTTGGCGTGCATGTCCAACATCTCCGTACTCGTATGATGTTCGCCCATCTCAGCAAAAGCAACGGAGACAAAGATATTTTCAAAAATTTTGATCCATCTTTTCATGGCGCCCTCCTTGCTGTTATATGATAAATGTAGACTTGAAGACTTAATGAGCAAGGATTATGCCAGAATTTATTTATGTATTTATATCAATAAGTTATGCTATTAATTGGCGAGCGAGAGAAAATATATGGAACGATATGGAACGAAAGGGCTGATACGTATTGAAACCTTTTGATACGTTTTTATGTGTTTGTGGGTTGAGGGAAATATAACAGGATTTCCAGGGCTGAATCGAAGGCTTTGGCTGTTCCGCCCAAATACGTCATGGTTTCTTGCAACGATTCCCAGCGTTCAGGAGAAGAAGCGGCCGGCGAAACGTCTGTCTTTGACGGAATTGTCCCCTCATAACAAATACCGAACACATAGTTATCTTGTATTTTGCGTGGAGAAAGCGTTATTTCTCCTCCGGAACTTATTGCGCCCAGAAGAATTTCGATGGATTCGAATATCGCCATTTCTAAGGCAACCGGGTGTGTCCTAATTGTCATTGAAACGTCATGGGGATCGGCTTTTAGAACAACATTTTTAAGTCTGGCGAAACGAGATGCAAGCAGAACCATCTGTTCTGACACATCATTGAGGTCTGCGTTGGCCGGGCTGTGATCGGGGCTATGAGCGAACTTGTTTAAACGGGTTGTAATATCTACGCCACGGTCAATTTGGCCGAGGATTCTTTTCAAGGATGTAAAAAATTTATCCTTATGAGGGAAGGTCTCATCCGGACTTACGGCAAGAATGTCCTCCATAAGACCCGATGATTCTTGAATGATGGCCAGTACATTTTTGATTTCATGGGTAATGCCGGCTGTTATTTTGCCGAAAAAGAGAATCTCTTTAGTTTTTATTTTATTCATATACACACCTTTTACATTGATGCTTCATCAGTCTTCTAAACGATATTTCTTGTCGCTTCGTTGAGTTTTTCAATGAGTTCATCAATATCTACGGGTTTTATCAGATAGTCAAACGCTCCAAGCTGCATTCCCTTGATCCCGTCTTTGGTGGCGCCGTGACCGGTGAGAAGAATCACCTGGATTTTAGGATCAATGGTTTTTATTCTCTCCAAAACCTCCATTCCGCTGAGACCCGGCATCATTACATCCAAAACCACAACCTGTGGCGGATCGGTTTCAATAATGCTCAATGCCATTTCTCCATCCATTGCAATCTCAACATGCATACCTCTCAATTCAAGCCTTTCGGCCAGGGTTGTAACGAATTCTTGTTCATCATCAACGAGCAGGACTTTTAATTGCGACATCATATGCCTCCAAAACTTAAATTTTTCATTTTGATTTTTTGGGCAGATAAACTGTAAACTTTGTTCCTTGGTTCTCCTTGCTCTTCACCTCAATATCTCCACCCAGCTTTTTGACGATTCCGTAGGTAATGGAAAGTCCAAGACCGGTACCCTGCTCTTTTTTGGTGGTAAAAAACGGTTCAAAAATATAACGGCAGGTTTCTTCCGACATACCGCAGCCGTTGTCTTCTATGGATGCAGCGACGGTATCGGGATCTTTCTCCCAGGTGGTAATGGCAATCCGGCCTTCGTCTACAACAGCCGCCATGGCATTGTTTAAAATGTTCAAAAAAACCTGCTGGAGTTGACCGCGATCTGAATTAATTCTGGGTAGGTCATTTGCCAGATCCAGGGTAATATCAATGCTGCGGTAAAGGGCTTCTCTTTCCAAAAAACCCAAAACTTCTTTCATGAGTTCATTCAAATCCAGATTTTCAACTTCGATCTCCATTCTTTTTGCAAATCCAAGCAGTCGATGGGTTATGGTCTTACAGCGACTCACCGATTGGAGAATGGATTCCAAAAGGTTTAGAAATTTCTTTTTTTGATCGAAATCGGGTACGTATTTGATAAGGTCTTTGATAAGGCCGGCTTTTTCGTTAATAATCGCCAGAGGGTTATTGACCTCATGCGCAACGCCGGCAGCAAGACGGCCGATGGAAGACAGTTTATGGGAGTGCTGTAATTCCCGAAAAGCGACTTCCCTTTTTTGATCCGCTTCCCGAATGCGAGAAACCAATATATCCGTCAGTCTGAATACCACGATAAGAATCAACACGGAACTGACCGAAAAAACAAGAACCAGATCACTTTTCAGCGCATACCAGGCTTTTAAAACAGCGGAATGGGGCTTTACGATCACCAGTGTATATTCGGGATAGGCTAAGTGGGCGTAAGCCAAAAAAACATCGGTTCCATTGGGGTCTTGTTTTTCCACAACGTATGTCGAATACCCGCCGGACGGAATTTGAATGGGACAGCGATCAAGGACCTTTCCGTACAAGCGTGAATTGGTCTGGAACACACTATCTTTATTGAGAATAAATGCATCGCTTTCCGAATCAAGACCCATGGCGGCAATGAGGTTGTCGAACATTGTTGTATCAATGGTTGTACGGACAATCCAGGATTGCCCGTCCGCTTCAAGACGCTGAACAGCGATAGCGATATGAGGAAATTTTCTGTATCCCATAAATACATCGCTGATGTAGGTCCCTTTTAGCGTCACTTCATGAAACCAGCTTTGATTTGCATAATTTTTTCCAAGAAGTTTATAGGGACCCGCGTAGCATATCTGTTTACCATCATCGCCGTTGATCAAACCAAGATCAACAAACCCAATGAATTCCTTTTTGAGCGTAAAAAGAATATGATTCAGTGTTTTTTCATCACACAATTCATCAAGAGAATAAAAATAAGAAATGGACTTTATCAAAGACAGCCGTTCTTTTAAAAAAAATTGAAAAGAGTGCGTGGTCTTGTTTGCCAGCAATTTTGTAGGACCAACGATCTCCTGCTTGAGACTGCTTTGGTATTGATGATAGTTGATTAACGCCATAAGGACCAGAGGAATGATTGTCAGTGAAATCATCAAAATCCTCATGTTTCTTCGAAGATTATGGTAACGATCTTCAGAGTATTCAACTTCAAGAAACCGTTGAAGTCTTTCCTTAATATTAAACCAATTTTTGAGATTCAGTGCCATTCTTCCTCCGGATAACCGATTCTCGAATGATATCGCCGGGTCGCAGTGTTTTCGATTGAAAGCGCTTTATGGCAGCCTTGTAAGAAGCGATTACAGAGTCGAAAACCGTCACATTTTTCCATGTAAGATATTTATAATACTCATCTTCGATACCTCCGCAGATCACTGCCTCTATTTTTTCCACAAGGACGAGATGGCAGAGTTGTTCTGCCGAAGCCCGGGGAAGAACCACTGTCTTTTCTTCCATTAGCCGACCGTTGTCAGCCATTTGGAAAATATGGACCTCTGTGGTCAAATCGAACCGCGGCGCCACCTGATCGCCATATAACGTGATAAGCACTTTTTGTTCCATGGCAAATTTGTATCAAATCGTTTCGATTAAGTCCAATTCTTATTGTGTGTCTATTTTATATTGTTTCATTTTTCTCCACAAGGTGCTGCGGCCCCATCCCAAAATGGCGGCCGCTTTGTTCCGGCGGCCACCGGCTTTGACCAGTGCCTCCATAATGATATCCCTTTCCATTGATGCCCAGGTTTTATGTTCGCTTTTTTCAATGTTTGACTTTATCAGTGAATCTGGCCACATGGATGGTTCCGCTTCGTCAAGCTTCAAAGGTACACTATGGGATTTTGGATCCATGAGATAGGCCGGCAGATGCACCGGCTGGATTTGTCCTTTGGGGCAGATATTAACGGCATATTCCACGATATTTCTGAGTTCTCGAACATTTCCTGGAAAAGAGTAGTCCAGTAGAATTCGGAGCGCTTTCTTTGATATGTTCTTAATATCTTTTCGAAATCGAGATGAAAAGATATTGAGAAAATGATCCAGAATGAGGCGGATGTCGTCCCCTCGTTCCCTTAAGGGCGGCAGATGCAGTCTTACAACATTCAGTCGAAACATAAGATCTTCCCGAAACGTTCTCTCTTTCACCATCATCTCAAGGTTACGATGGGTGGCGGTGATCACCCTGACATTGGCTTGAAACCCTTTTGTGCTTCCCAAAGGATAGACCACCTTATCGTCCAGAAACGTCAGCAGCTTAACCTGAAGCGCCGGAGGAAGATCCCCGATTTCCGTAAGATAAAGGGTCCCGTTATGGGCCAGACGAAATCGTCCGGGTTTGTTTTCAACGGCACCCGTAAACGCCCCTTTTTTATGGCCGAACAGCTCGGATTCAAGCAAAGTTTCAGGCAGTGCGCCGCAATTGATTTTAACGAAAGAACCCTTTGCCCGGTTTGAGGCTTGATGGATGGCTTCTGCCAGCATATCTTTTCCGGTTCCGGTTTCACCGGTGATCAGAACGGCCGAATCATTTTGAGCAACCAGGGGAACCGTTTGAAAAAGGCGCGTCATTTCCCGGCTCTTTCCGATGATATGCCTGAATCCATAGGCCTGGTGGATCTTGGCATCCACTTCTTTAAGGGGGCGGAGGTCTTCCACGGTTTCCAAAAATCCGGCCAGGTTGCCTTGAGGGTCTTCGATTGGAGACAGATTGATGAGAACCGGAATCAACTGCCGCTCTTTGTTGACGATATCGCTTTCAACACTCACCGATTCAGTGTCTGAATCCATATTCTTAAGTGGACATTTTTGCAAACACAAGCGGCTCCTCAGGATGTGAAAACACGGAATTCCCAAGGCATCTTCATTTGAAAATCCGGTGAGGGCTTCAAGGGTTCGATTGATCAATACGATCCTTCGAAACTTATCGAGCACAACAATACCCAATGGAATTCTATCAATGAGAGACTGCAAATCAATGGGAGATTGAAAGAGGCCTTTGATCTGGAATTGTTTTAAAGTGTCCAAAGTTTTTTTACAGTTTTTTAGAGTAAATTTTTATGGGTAAAACGCTCAATTCTTTATAATTTAAACGTCGGATAGTTTTTATTTGTTAAACCATTTTTTGAATATTGATACAATACATAAAATCGCTGTTTTTGCAAAATAAAAGCAAATGATCCCTTTTGGGTCTTTACGATTTCACTTTATTCTTGCAAAACCGTGTCTTTAACATTTCCCGTGGCGATAAAAATTTGCGGCCCTTCAATGGCATTCCGGGTTTATTTTAAGGGATTTCGGCTGGAATCACATGAAGTGGGATGTTTCATATTGCAACGCCCAGAATGTGCACAATAAGTTTTTTGTGATACATAACCTATAAGTATTATTGTTTAAAATCATTTGCTGTTGCATTATGAAACAATCTTTAGAATAAAAACACTTCATGTCGTCGACATATTAGGCTGCCACCTTCATTTTTTTAAACTGGAACTGCCTTATATTTTTAGACAAATCGAACACCGCCATCACGCAAATTAGATCGTATTTTTGATTGACATTGTTTGAAATGTAATATAGCGTGCTCTCTTTAATTTAATTTGGGTGAATCCATAATCAACAAACACATATCTATATGAGGTTTCAGCCCTTTTCGAAACCAAACATCTGATCTTTAGGAGGAAAATGATGAGGATGAATGGTAGACTGTGGATGGTTTTTTTGATCAGCCTGCTCTCATTGGTATTTTTAATATCCCCGGCCTTTGCAGATGAATCTGCTCAGGCAGCGGGAGGTCATGCCTGGTGGTTCTGGCCGCTTGTGCTGTTTATTGTAACGTTCATTATGGGAATTTTTGCCGTACTTGGCGGTGTCGGCGGCGGGGTTCTCTTTGTTCCGATCATCAGCGGTTTTTTCCCGTTTCATTTAGACTTTGTTCGTGGCACAGGTCTTCTGGTGGCACTTTCCGGCGCCCTGGCCGCCGGTCCCGGGCTCCTCAAGATGAACCTTGCCAGCTTAAGGCTGGCGATTCCGGTAGCCCTTATCGCATCCACCTGCGCCATCATCGGGGCCATGATCGGCCTTGCCCTTCCCACCAACATTGTTCAGATTTCTCTGGGCGTCACCATCATCGGTATTTGTGTCCTGATGCTAACCGCCAAAAAATCCGAGGTTCCGGATGTACCCCAGGCAGACCGCTTATCATCAGCGCTTAGAATCTGTGGTGTTTACCAGGAAGCCAGCACCGGAGAGATTATCGACTGGAAAATACACAGAACGCCCTTAGGATTGTGCCTGTTTGTCTTAATCGGAATTATGGCCGGCATGTTCGGCCTTGGGGCCGGGTGGGCCAATGTGCCGGTGCTCAACCTTCTCATGGGAGCCCCGCTGAAAATCAGTGTAGCCACCAGCAAATTTCTCCTTTCCATCACGGATACTTCCGCGGCATGGATATACATGAATAAAGGCTGTGTTATACCCATGATGGTAGTTCCCTCGCTGGTGGGAATCATGCTCGGTTCATTTGTGGGTGTTCGAATTCTCAAAATTGCCAAACCGACGTTTATCCGGTGGATGGTCATTGCCATTCTGGCCTTTGCCGGGGTCAAAGCATTGTCTAAAGGACTCGGGTTTTAATGGCAGATTGAACCTTTGTTAAAATATCGGGATTTATTGATCAGGAGATATCAATGGAAGAAAAAGCACACGATCTGTTAAAAGCAACACCGGAACAGTTACTCTATGCCAAAATACTGGAAAAGGGTATGTTACTCGGTTTACTCATCCTTTTAATAACATTCGGTCTTTATACCTTCGGCATTTTAGATCCCTATATTCCGCTGGATAAAATTTCCGGTTACTGGTCTGACAACGTCCATGACTATCTTAAACATGCAGGAATTAAAGACGGATGGGCCTGGGTGGGCATGATCAAGTACGGAGATTTCATTAATTTCGTCGGCGTGGCCATACTGGCGGGCGTTACCATTATTTGTTACGCTGCCATCGTTCCGACACTGCTGAAAAACAAAGACGTCGTTTATGCCGCTCTGGCGGTGCTTGAAGTCATTATTCTCAGTGCTGCAGCCAGCGGATTACTTGCCGTGGGGCATTAATATCCGAAATATTGTGGTCTAAAATATTCCGCTCAATCGATGTGAAAGCGAATCGCTGCAAATATCTTCAAGCTGAAGTACAATCCGTTTTAGATCTTCACTGCTTGACAGCGATTCCACCGTGTCGATGGCAGCAAACTGTTCGGGCGGATAGGTTTTGAGAATTTCATAGGTGTCTTCAAATTCATCGATGGCGAGCTGCGACGTTAAAATAATATAATCATCCACCCGCTGTTTCGAATTCTTAAATCCCGATCTTTCAAGAAGCGACGCCTCCATGGTTTTCCCGGTCAACAACATTAAATCTTTAACTTCTCGTGCCTTGAATCCTTCGACAAAGCGCCTGTAGGCGATAACCTGCGCATAATTGGGTATCATGGCCCGATTCCTGTTTCTTACGGTTGCGGAAACCAGTTGATAGTTTAACGTAATGTACCATTTCAGCAAGTCCGGATTCATTTTTTGGTAATTTGGAAAACGTTGATTATGCTCCGGCTTCATCACCGCTTCCACAAGCTGATCGACCAATGATTCACGCAGTTCCATCAGAATATTGTAAATTTCTGTGCTTGCTCGGTAAGCCACCCGTTCCAAAAGCAATTCATTACGGAATTCGAAGTTTTTCGGGTGGATGATCATTTTTTCGGTGATGAACAACAACCGTCGTAAGATATGATAACGAGGCGTCGGCGTCCAGTTCAGTTTACGAAAAGTTACAGATGCATCTATGGTCAATTTTTTATCAATATATTCGGCCATCCAGGGCTTTTCCAAAGGTTCTCTTCCTGTAAGCCAACCCATAAAGGACATGATGATTAAGCCGAAGTATGTCAAGGTCTTGGGTACTTTTAACGGCTTAACATCATGCCCGTAATAGTACCGTGTGGCGGTCTGAAAGAGATCTATGTGTGAAATACTTCCCTGGGAACCGGCAATATATATGGTAAATTTTGGAAGCGTATCACTGATTTCGATAATCCTCAAAAACAGTTTATTGAGATCCCGAATATGGATATAGGGCACGGCCGATTCACCCCGCCCTGCCAGCATTTTCGACCTGAATTTGTTCCCGGAGAGCCAGGTCTTTAGCAGCATATACAATATTGGATACTCACACCAGTCACTGTACACGGCCGCCAAACGAACAATGGTGCAGGAGAAAGTATCTGAATACGCCTTGATGATTTCTTCTCCTTTGCTCTTGCTCCTGGCATATGGGTAATTCGCATCAAGGGGGCTTTTTTCGGTGAGTGCCCTGCCAAAAGGGGGAAACTTACATGCAGCCAGAGAGCTGGAAAAGATAAAACGCTTGACGCCCAGCATTTTGGACAATTCAAGAAGATAGCGGGTGCCGGTCACATTAGTTTCTTCATAAGCAGGATTATCTTTCAAGGTAAAATCGTAATAACCGGCCAAATGCAAAACATAATCTGCCCCCCCATGTTCCTGGGTATATTTGAAAACCTTCAGAAGATTATCCCACTCGGTAATGTCGGCCTGAAGCCAGTGTGTGTTTTCATGATGGGGGATTCCAGCCTCTTTCTGGCTTCTTCGGGCGACGCAAAAAAGGCGAAATTTCCCGGACACGGCGATGACAAAATGCCTTCCAATAAAACCAGAAGCTCCGGTGACCAAAATTCCCGGCATTTTTTTGTTCATTTTAAGTTAGTTTTCAGGAGGTTAGACTGGTATTTTATTGACAGAATGCATGAATGTATATACCTTCTATAAAACCTAAATTGAGCGTTTCAATTTTTGACACAAAATAAAAAAAATAATAAATTATTAACATCTTAGCATATTACATGAATGCTAAGACAGGGCTTGTGCTAACCCATTGGGTGGCTATATAATTCAAAAATGTCACAAATTAAAACCCTGCGGGCTTGCCGATTTTACCGAATCTGCTGTGTTGCAGGGCCCTTGCGGTAGCCGCCTACAGCTACACACTTTGCGCCTTGCAGCTCCGGCAAACTCGACAATCACTCAATTTAGGTAAGATCAAGATATAATTCAAGAAAAAAATTGTTTTTAATTCAAACCCTAATTTAGCGTAAATCGATAATGAACTACAACTACCTTTTCGGCCCGGTACCTTCGCGCAGGCTGGGGATTTCCCTGGGAGTGGACTTGGTTCCCATGAAGACCTGCACCTTAAATTGCATCTACTGTGAATGCGGTAAAACATCTCACTTGACATTGGAACGCAAAGAATACGTTTCGTTTAATGCCGTTAAAAAGGAGCTGACCCATTATTTGACGCATCATGCCCGGCCGGATTACATTACCTTTTCCGGTTCCGGTGAACCAACACTCAATTCAAAACTGGGTGATGTCATCCATTTTCTGAAAGATCGAGTTCCTGATATTCCCGTGGCGGTCCTGACCAATGGCACATTATTTTCCCAAAAACAGGTGCGAGCAGAGGTTAAAGAGGCTGCGTTGGTCATCCCTTCGCTGGACGCCGCAACCGAAACGATATTCAGTAAGATAAACCGCCCATCTCCTCATTTGCGATTGGATACAATCATCAACGGATTAATCCGGTTCCGCAAAGAATACACTGGGAAAATATGGCTGGAAATATTCATCGTTCCCGGCATGAATGATACCGGGCAGGAATTAACCGCCCTAAAACAGGCCATTGAAAAGATCAAACCGGACCAACTCCAACTGAATACGCTGGACAGACCCGGTTCCATCTCCACGCTTCGAACTGCCAACCGGGAGGAGCTTGAACGCGTTCTCGATTTTTTTCAGATGGGAAATGCCGCCATTGTCACTGATCCGTCTGAACACAAGGTGCTTCTTGCCTATCGCAAAGACACGGAGTCTGCCATTTTGGGAACCATTGCCCGACGTCCGTGCACGTCAAAAGACCTGTCTGAAATTTTAGGATTGCAGATCCACGAAGTGAATCAATATCTGGCGTCGCTGGAAGCAGATGATAAAATAAAGGCCGTAAAACAAAAACGGGGATTCTTCTATCAATTAAAGATATCGTCAAACAATTGAAAGGGGTTATTAACTTAAAGTCCATAACCCCTTGAAATGAGTGATGCGAGGGACAGAAGCGGCTTCCCTCGAACCTGCAAGAGCTTCTAATTTGAAATAAGCCAATACCCTTTAAAAGGTTGTGTGCAATATTATTAGGATACCTTCTCTAATCCCCTCAAACATTGTTCAAGATATTTTGTTATGTTAATTTTCTCTTCTACTTTTTCAACTTCGAATACCTCCCCGCAAATGGTGGGGCGGTTTGGCACCCCTTTGCATGGAGCTGATGGGATGGTGGCGATTGGCATCGTTCCTATGCGGCGGGCCAGGGTAACGACTTCATCCTTATCAAACCCGAAGAGGGGTCGATGCACCGGCATCATTACGGCACTGTCGAGCACTCTGAGGTTCCTGGCTGTTTGGCTGGCCTGCTCGCCGAGTATTTCCCCGGTCACGATACCTTGGCAGTCATGAAGAAAGCAGATCTGTTCGGCCACTCGATACATAAAACGCTTGCAAAGCAGACAAGTGATGCCTTTTGGTGACCCGTGCTGAATAAACGCATCCAGCACAGATTGATATGAAGCGACATAGACGGTCGGCGCTTTGAGGACCCCTTTTGTATATTCAACCAAAACCTTAATGTTTTCCAGCGCTATTTCTCTTACAGCAGCGGCATTTGCCCGGTCGCCTTTGCTGTGATTATCAGGATCCATGACAACAAAAACCGGTACAGCGCCGCGCCGCATTGCCAGCCAGGCCGCGGCCGGCGAATCCAAACCGCCGCTAACCAGTGCGACCAGTTGATTTTCCAAACCCAGCGGAAAGCCTCCGGGGGATTTAATCCGCTCTGCAGATATGAAGGCGTGATCCTTATACACCTCTATCTCTGGCTTGCTCTCAATTTCACCGCCCCAAGGGCCCATTTTCCATTTGGGTCCCTTTTTGAAACGAGGCCTTGAGAATCCTTTTTGCAACCCGTTGTTTAGCGCTATCTTATTACATAAGCTGGTAATGTCTTGTTTTAGAGAAGGAATATCTAATGTCGGATTCTTTATTGCCCGCACTGCGATTTTAAAACTGCCAGGGCCGATTCCGTGTGCCACCATCAGCTTGGCCGCTACCGAGACAACAGCGGTTTTATCGCGAACTGAGGTGCGAAAACAGGGTGAAATGGAAGAGATCCCAAATGTTCGTCCGACAACTGCAATTAACACATCGACATCCGTGTCTTGTTGCTTTTCAAAATAGATATAAAGACGACCTTGACGCGTTAAAAACCTGATGCGGTCGAGAAGATCCGGCCCTTCCGAGGCCGTTAATGCCCGCTTGATGTTATTATGAATAAGATCTTCAATATACTCCTGCGACTGGGTGGACTTTACCCCGAACTCACCAGTATATCTGACCAAAATGCAGTTATAAATCATTTAATTAATATACGTTCAACAGTTATAAAATGACTTGCGATTGCTGTAGTCGATTCATGCTGATTATAGATGATAACTTTACGTGTCTATCTATTCTAAAGATAGAAAAGTATAATTAAGTCGCTTCACCAGATATGAATCGCCGCTCTTAATGAGTTCCATGGAAATAATTCCGTTATTTTCCTTCCAGATTCCGCTATTCAAAAGGTATTGGATGAAATATTTTCCCTTAACCCTAATGTTGCCTGTGTCGGTTGCTAACGAATAGGAAACTAAATCAATTCGGTACTTAAATGACGCTATCATTTGAAAGTTTCTGCGATATCTTGGCAAAAATTCATGAAAAGGTCTGTTGTTTTCAGTGGCATCAGGCGCAAAAAAAGCTGAAAATTTGTCAAGATTCTTGCTTTCATATGCCCGGCAATACAAAAATAAAAATGTCCTCAAACGCCCTGCTTGGTCTAAAATGTCCTGTTCCTGACGAACATCCTTTATTTTTTTACCTGTACTCGTTTCGATGTGCTGTCTGGAGGTCGCATCTGTGTTATATTTCTGTCTAATTGATTGAGAAAGATAATGCGCATCAAATACCATTATGTTGTCTTTTGGTTTTTCATCAAAGCAAAAAATAGTGTATGATGATCGTTGTTTTATTATTGGAATAGTTTCACTACCCGATTGATGTGGTTGAAAAATGAGAATTAAAAAAACAAATAATACTTTAATTGTGTTTTTCATTTTGTTTTATTTCCATATTTAGGACTAAAACAAAACCCCACCTCGCTATAGAAATAGGGTCCTAATATTCAGTCCATGGCAACCTTTCGTTTACAGGTTATTTCTTAGGCTTCTCTTTTCGTATTTTTTAAGGGCTTCGTTTAAAAGCCGTCTTATGGCTTCTGAGCGTGTATTAATACGATTTTCAAAGCGGAAATCGTATAGACGTTTCATAAGGTCGCAATCGACTGCAAAGTTTAATATATCTTTTTTGTTGGCATAAAAGAACAATAAATCAATTTTCTTTTGTCTTCAATGATTATGTTAACTTATCAAATTGAATGCGTTAAGAAATTCTTAATTTGATGATTACAAATCGCCGTATAGCAGTTGCCAAAAATATGTTCCGATTTATCCGCCTTTGGTGTGGTTGAATGAATAACGGTCACAATTTGCCGTAA
>JBFESJ010000099.1:0-12686 GCA_041548585.1 Desulfobacterales bacterium
ATGGTACCATTTCTGAATTTACAGGTCCACATAACATCCTCGGTTCCGAGCATCGGCATAATGCTGCTTCCCAGCGGCACAAAGTCAGCATAACCTCTGACCTCAATTGCCTGTGTAGGGCAGATCTTTACGCATGAAAAACATTCCCAGCACTGATCCGGTTCTTGATTGTAAGCCTTCATTTCATTGGGTTCCAGAACCATCAGGTCATTGGGGCAAATGTACATGCAAGCGGTCTTGTCCCCGCCTTTGCAGCCATCGCATTTCTCAGTAATTACAAAACTTGGCATTTAATTACCTCCTGATTTTTAAAAAATTTTCAATATCTCAACCTCTTTAAAATAGTCTCTGGTACAATTTGGTAAGCTGTTTGCACCTCCCTTCGTAATTTTGGTCTCAAAAGACCATCAGTTGTTATTCGTCTTTAAAAATTCCGCTTTATTTTTACCCAATCACCCTTGGGGGTGATTTTAAAATTCATAAACGTTAAATAAACAATATACTATAAAATCAACAAGATAGGTTGGACCTGGATGCCAAAGGAATTAGATAACAATTAACATTATTCTTGTCAAGAACTTTTGGGAAACTAAATTATAAATTTATAAGCCCCGTTTTAAAGGATTTGATAGAATCTTTATTTAGGTTAGAATAACCCGATATACTACTATATATTGTGCTTTAGACAATTCATGTTATATAAATCATTCAGGATATGAATTTCATACAGTAATTGGACATTTGTATAGACGTATTGAGGCCATCCTGAAAGATTTACAGCACCTTATGGCCTTTTATATTTTACACACATTTTTTGGTTGACAGGTTTCGCTGGTTTGGTCATGGTCATTTGTTATTTGCTACTGGCCATCGGTCAAGTTTCGCACCCTTTTTTTCAAACGCTACCACATTGTTGCAGGACGGAAAAATTTTTAAGGAATTACTTTTATATGGAAAACAACATGACGCCCCTTTCGATAAATGACACATTCTTATTTTTATGCTCAAAAAAGGTGCCCTGTTTCAATGAATGTTGCCGGGACCTGAACCAGTTTCTTACCCCTTACGATATATTGCGTCTGAAACATCGACTCGATATATCATCGCGTCTCTTTCTCGAGCGGTATACCACCCAACAGACCGGCCCTGAAAGCGGTCTCCCCATAATAACTTTAAAAACAGATGATTCTCATAAACTTAAGTGCCCATTTGTAACGTCATCAGGATGCAGCGTTTATGAAGACCGCCCATCATCGTGCCGGACCTATCCGCTGGTGAGAATTGCATCTCGTTCCAGAGAAACAAACAAAATTACGGAGCAGTATATCCTTTTGAGAGAACCGCACTGCCTGGGTTTTGAAAAGGGCCGAACCTGGACCATACGGGAATGGATCGAGGATCAGGATGTTAGCTTTTATAATGAAATGAATGATCTATTGCTGGAAATCATCGGTCTTAAAAATCGCCTCATTCCCGGCCCACTGGATATCAAGTCAAGACTTGCTTTTCACATGGCACTATATGACATTGACACATTCAGATCTCACATATTTGAACAAAATATTCTTGATAATTGGAGCCTGGACGAAAAAACGTTAGATACCCTGAAGAATGATGATGTTGAACTGTTAAAACTGGGGCATCGATGGATAAAAAAGATCCTTTTCGGTTAAAATTGGACAGGATTAACATGGTATCCGGATTTACTTATAATTATTCCCAATTTATGTCGTTAAAAATCAAGTCTATCTTGTTGGTACGAGTTCACGGGGTTTGCTTCCCCGTGTAACGATATTGGCGGAGTGGCTTCGTCTTTTCAACGACTTAGCGGTGGGGGAGACCGCGGCTCCCGCATGCTTTTCGCGGAAGAACGCGGAGGGGGCAGGAATGCCACCGCTGCTAAGTCATTGAAATGACCAGTCACGTAGACACCGGAGTGAAGCGAGGAAGCAAACCCCGTGAACTCGTACATCCTGTTAATCCTGTCTTAATAAATACGGGTGAAAATTATGAAAATCAAAAACAAAGTCGCTCTTGTGCTAGGCGCCGTTAAGGGCATCGGAAAAGGAATCGGGCTTGCCCTTGCACGGGAAGGGGCGAACGTAGCTCTCAACTATTTTGACTGGGAAGAAAGCCTGGATGATTTGAAGCAGGACTTTGCCAAAACCGGCCAGGATCATCTGATCATCCAAACAAATCTGCTTGAAATCGACAAAATTCCAGGGCTTGTGAAAAAAGTCGTGGATCGTTTCGGCCGACTCGATATTTTGATTAACAACATAGAGCGGGGGGGATGGCCGGTGGTCCACGGGGCGTATGATCAAGAACAGTGGGACCTTGAAATGGCCACGACCCTGCGTGCCAAAAGGTGGGTCTTTGAATCTGCCCTGCCGCATCTTAAAGCTTCCAAAAACGGTATTGTCATAAACCTTTCTTCCATTGCTTCAATTGTGGGACGGTCCGGACCTGCCAGTTACATATTCAATGAAGGCTATGCATCTGCAAATCGTGGCATTTCGCTGTTAACCGAAACCTGGGCGCGCATGGGAGCACCGGAGGTTCGGGTCAACGAAATTATGCTGGGATTTGTTGAAACCCGGCATGGAGAAAAAACCCGGGGCTGGGGGTTGCTCAGCGATGAACAAAAAACTGCCATTATCGACCATACCTTGCTGATGCGCATCGGCACCATATCAGATGTTATAAAAGCAGTGCTTTTTGTCATCAAGGATGCGCCGTTTATGACCGGCAGCTTGATAAGGCTCGATGGCGGTTATGTCCTTGGCGGCGACAAAGTGGCCCCCATGCCCAACGGCATACTTTGAATTTCGGGGAATAACCGGCATTGGCAATAGGGTTGTCTGTAGAATAATTTCTCGCAAAGACCCGATATTGAAGATTGTTCCACGGTTTATGATTCGATTTCAATTATTTCACAAATCCTAAATAGCTGAAACGATAAAAACACAAATCGCCATCAGGATGAACCATACATATATGAAACGTTGATACACTTTCATCATGCCGGGTTCCTTTCATAGGGTTACATCGAGACTACTCAAACAGATTGCGGTACTTGCCGTAGCCTTCCTTTTGCAGATCCTTTGCCGGAATAAACCGTAAGGCCGCGCTGTTGATACAATAGCGCAGGCCGGTGGGCTCCGGGCCGTCGTTGAACACGTGACCCAGATGACTGTCGCCATGGCGGCTGCGTACCTCGGTGCGTACCATCCACAGGCTCCGGTCGGTCTTTTCCACGATGTTCCCCGGCTCCAGGGGTCGTGTGAAGCTGGGCCAACCCGTGCCCGATTCGAACTTGTCCGTGGAACCGAAGAGCGGCTCACCGCTGACGATGTCCACATAGATGCCCGCCTCGTGATTGTCCCAGTAGGCGTTGTTAAACGGCGGCTCTGTGCCGTCCTGGCGCGTGACCTTGTACTGCATGGGGCTCAGGCGCGTCCGAAGTTCTTTATCGTCAGGTCGGGTATACGTTCGACCGCCTTGAGACATTTCCGTAGGTGTATCGGTCATAATGACGTCGGATACACCCGTCATATGGGTGTTCATTTGGGACTTCATTTTGCTGTCCTTCATGTCACCGCCCGTGTTCTCTTTCATCATGTCCGTGGACATATCGTCTTTCTTTGTGTCCGACCGCATGTCCTTTTTCATTTCCGTTGCCATATCACTGCTGTCCATATTGGACGGGGTATCTGAGGACATACCCGTTTTTTTCATACCGCTATCCATGCCGGAATTCATGGCGTCTTTTTTCATGTCGGCCTTCTGGTCTGCCCAGGCCTTTTTCAGAAACTGATCCCGGCCCGATCCGGAGCGGTACCAGTGATACCGAATCGGGTTCTTTTTATAATAATCCTGGTGGTAGTTCTCGGCCGGGTAGAATTCTCCCAGGGGAAGAATATCGGTGACGATGGGCTTGTTGAATCGACCCGAGGCTGCCAAACGCTGTTTGGATTCCTCGGCCAGGCGTTTTTCAGTCCCGTTGGCATAAAAAATAGCACTCCGGTACTGGGCACCCCGATCCACGAACTGCCCGCCCGGATCCGTGGGGTCGACATGCTGCCAGAATATCTCCAGCAGTTTTTCATAGCTGATTGTTTTCGGGTCGTAGGTCACTTTCACAACCTCCACGTGGCCGGTACCGCCCCCGGAGACCTGGCGGTAAGTGGGATTCTTGATGTGGCCCCCGGCATAGCCTGAAATGGCCTCAATCACGCCGTCGACCTTCTCAAAATCCGATTCCGTGCACCAGAAACAGCCGCCGGCAAACACGGCGGATGCCATCTTCTCGTGCGTGTCCTTTATTGTCTTCTCCATGGTATCCATGCTCCTAACCTGATGATATCCGAAAAAAACCATCGCAAAAATTGCGAATACTATGTAAATGGATCTCATAATACACCTCCGTTGTTTCACCTAAACTGAGCGTTTCATATAGATTTAACATAATGCGGATTCGGCAAGAGTCCAGCTGTCAGCGGTTCAGGTTCCGCCGATTCCATGTCCGTTATTATCATAAGCGTTCAGGTTAAAGATTGGGTAAAGGAAATGTAAAGATTGGGTAAAGATTCGTAAATCACAGGAGGGCTCCCGTAAAAGGGTGGGAAACCAAAGGGCATTCTTGATAAGGAACTGTGTCAATAACCCTCAAATGCAAACATAACATGTTTTAAAAGATAGTACATTTATTATTTATATGTTATTTTAATATTTCTTGCTGTTTGCCAGTCTGATCGAAGAAAAATCCGGTTTTTTCCGGTTCAAAGCAAGACAATGCTTTAATCGTTGCATTTCAAACCGCCTTCCAACCACGCGGTTTGAGTCAAACCACAAAATCCAACGGAAACAACGGGCAATGTCCATTTACGATGAGACGAATCCGATACTGATTGTTGAAGACAATAAAAAGACGGCGTCACTGGTGGCGCTTTACCTTGACCGAGAAGGCTTTAAAACCATCGTTGCCCATGACGGCCGTCAGGGGCTGGAGCTTGCAAAACGTCACACCCCGATATTTGTGATCCTTGATTTGATGCTTCCGAAAATGGACGGCTGGGAAGTATGTAGACGACTGAGGCGGTTTTCTGATGTTCCCATCCTTATGCTCACAGCCCGAGAGGAAGAAGTCGACCGCATTTCCGGGCTGACCCTTGGAGCCGATGATTATGTCGTCAAGCCGTTCAGTCCGAGAGAATTGGTTGCCCGCGTCAAAGCCATACTCCGGAGGGGACGTCTCTTTCCAGCCAAAGATAAACGCGTTTTGTCTTATCAAGATCTGGTATTGGACCGGGAAAAGCGGAAAGTCAGCCTAAAGGGACGTCCCGTCCAACTTACCCCACATGAATACGCGCTTTTACAAGCGCTGATGACCTTTCCCGGCAGGATTTTTACCCGCGATGAGCTTTTAAACCGACTTTATCCTGCAGGTGAAGCGCTGGTAATCGAACGCGTAATAGATGTCCACATTGGGAAGTTGAGACAAAAGATAGAGGCAGATCCATCAGCGCCCTGTTACATCCTTACCGCCCGGGGCGTGGGGTATCACTTTGCGGAAGACAGCGGATGATGAAAAAAGGATACCTACCTGTGACCAGCCGCCTGATATGGAAGCTCCTTATCATAAATATCCTGGTGATCGGATTCGTTATCATTATTGTATGGCTGTCCATCGATTACCTTGCTGCGGATTATTTTATGGTCTTGATGGAAAAGTATCACATTTCACCCGGCCCAAGTCATGACATGTTTCTGGGTGCAGTTCACAGATACCTCATCTGGGCAAGTTTGTTAGCGCTATTGCTTGCCATTCTTCTCAGCTTTCTGCTGATACAGCGAGTTTTAAAACCGCTCTCCCAAATGACCGATATTACGCGAAATATCGCATCAGGACACTATTCGGCCAGCATTCCGGTTACGTCTAAGGACGAAGTCGGCCAACTGGCGACAGCCTTCAATCGGATGGCGGACAGCCTTCACAACATCGAACGACTTCGAAAAACCATGATGACCGATGTCGCCCACGAACTCCGAACGCCATTAAACAATATGCAGGGATATCTTGAAGCCTTGATTGACGGCGTCGTACCCAAATCTACAGAAACCTTTGAGCTTCTTCATGAGGAAACCTTGCGGCTGACGCATCTGGTAGAAGACATTCTGCGTTTGGCCAGAGCAGAAGCCGCCAAAGGAAACCTCGATCCCATGGACATCCGAATAGGAAACGTCATTGAACGGGTACTCGACGGCTTTCGTACTGAATTTGAAACCAAGGGCATTGGTGTTGATACAAAAGGGGTTGACCCTGCGGTTCGAGTTTACGCCGATCCGGACAAGCTGACGCAAGTTGTTCAAAATTTGATGCAAAATGCTTTTCAATATACGACTTTCGGCGGAAAGGTTAACATATTTACTCAATTCACCAAGGGTGAAATTCAAGTCGTTTTCGCAAATACGGGTGTTGAAGTTGCTGAAAAAGATCTTGCCTTTATCTTTGAACGGTTTTACCGGGGTGAACAATCTCGTTCCAGGGAGCATGGCGGCGCCGGTATCGGCCTGGCCATTGTCAAAGAATTGATCGAAGCTCACAGTGGAAAGGTCGGCGCAACACTACACGACGATGAAATCCACATCTGGTTCTCCCTTTCTGTTTTTTCCGTCACGGATTGATTAGAGCTCGTTTTTTGGAGGCAGATTCAGTGAAGATGGGCGGCTCTGTTTTTCAACCGATTCCAAATACTTCACAAATCCCAAAATATTGGGGGACGCTGCGATGTCAAGGTTCATATCGCCTTTTTTGAAAATATACGGCGATGCATGATACACATCATAATTCACAGGAATTACCCCCGCCCCGCCTTTTACCGGATAAGGCTCTGGCCGAATATATGGGTGCAAATTGAGCTTGCTGTCTCAAGGGTCCCGGCATTTTTATCATAAACACTTATATACCAGCCTCGGTCTCGGAGAGCGGAATGGATAATTTTTTTTTAAAAGCGTGTACTGTCTGAGTGGTTTAGGGATCGTTAGAAAAAACAGACGCTTACCGAAACATTTCAACAGTAAGGAAGTGTTTATTCTAAGTTGAACCCATTGTTTTTATATTGAAATCTGTTCTTTCTTTACGATCCTTTAACCACGAGTTTACACGGTTTTTAAAAAAACATTATCCATGGAGCGAGTTAACAAATAAAAACACCCCGACCCCTGATTTATCTAAGCCTGAAATACTTGCTTTTTATCCCCCAAATGTAAAATTTTACCCACTCAAAACCAAACGTCATCAATTTCACATCATCGGATCGGATTTGTTTTAAGATCTTGGATTTTACTTTATACCGCTTTAAAAACGTGCTTTTAAACAAAAATTCGCGGAATTGATCCATATTATAAGTGGCCATAAAGGCCATCTTCGCTTTGGGGCCTTCGGGCCCCTGGGAACCCCAGGGGTCTGATTGGAACAAACGCTTTAATTCTGACCAGCGGACAGTCATTTTATTATATAAAACAGATTCTTGATCCTGAGCCCACGACTGGGGCGTCCACAGTTTCTTCTCGTGCTGCCCCAGACAGAAATCAGGCGGTCTGAAAAATTGAATATGCTCTGTTTTGTCATGTTCTGCATCATAAAATACGCCCTGTTCCACAGGAAAGGTACGGCACGTATCGGGACGATCCGGATAAACCGAACAGCCGTCGTCACTCAAAAAGGGGCAGGTTCGTTCTTTGTCTTCGGACATACGAAGGAGTACGTCGGGAAAGAAGTTCGATTTTCTTAAAACGATATCCACATGTTCTTCCAAAAACCGGTCGGAAGAAAGATTAAGTCGGCTTTTCAAGCGGATGACATCGTACGGATACAAAAAGAGATTGAGATTACGACAGCATCGATTGAAACAGGCAATTTTCGGATGACACCGAAACGAAAAGGTGTCACCGGCGTCAAGCCTTCTGCCGGGCAATTTGTCGAGATTGTCTATATCAACGTATTTCATATTGCTTCCAATATCCGAATTGCCAATTACCCATCACCAAACGTTATTATCATCTGTGCAACGGTCAATTGAATCTTTTGTCTGATCCCGACCGTCTGTTTCAGTTCCAATTCCATATTGGCCATTTCAATGAAAAAAGGCGTGCGATTAAACTTAAAATAACGCTTTTCCAAGCACTGTTCTGAAAAAGCTTCGCAACCCGGATGATACACGACCTCCATGCCGGGCTGTTGAAGTTCATGGGGAATGCCGAAGAGTCTGCATATCATGGGACGGTATGCATATAGCAGACACAAACCCTCCCTATTTAGCGGGCACATCAGACGTACGGTCTGATCTTTATTGTCCGCCAGATCGGTTTGGCGGCAGACCTCCGCGGCCTTGCGCTTTACTTTGTTTTGTTGTTTTCGATCAAGCGTTTTAAAACCCTCATATATATAAAGGTATTCCAGCAACGTATGATGATAGAAACGGGTTAGGCAGCAGTTATCTTCACAGTCCGTGCAGTTGAAGCCATAATAGTCGGCAGCCTCTTTGTATTTTTGATCCATAGATGCAAATATCGTTTTTAGACGCTTTAAAAAAGATGCAGAGGTATGAGGCTGGATTCGGAATAGTTGATTTTGGATAACGGTCGGCAAACCCATCATTCGAGTAACGTTTATACCAGAGGCGAAGGGAAAAAAATCGTTGAGTATAAGTCGAGTGCACGCCGGTCCGTTAAACTGGCAATCAAATCACAAACGATCCTTTCCTTGGGTTGGCGGCTGTGATTGCACTCCGACATTTCCATAGCTGCAAGTTCTTTCTGAAGCAACGTTTCGTTATCCAGAAAAAAGGTGTAAAGTTCGGCCAGAATCCGCTTGGCCTTGACAAATTCGTTATGAACCTGGGGTGAGCGATAGACATTTTCATAAAGGAATTGCCTCAGTTCGGTCATGGCGTTAAATACTTCATCGCTCATGTTTAAACGCATTTCACCATTTTGGGGTTTGCTGGAAGAAATCAGATCCTTGATCATGACCGTAGCACGCTCGGAATGTGTGTATCCAAGGATTTTTCCGCAGATGTTGGGGACCTGATCGGCATTGACAACACCGCTCTTGATGGCATCATCCAGATCATGATTCAGGTAAGCCATAATATCGGCAACTCGAACGATGTTACCTTCAACAGTACATGCCATGTCAGCAGGGTCCTCGGGAATAATCTTTCCATATCCTTTGGAATGCTTTAAAATTCCGTCGCGAACCTCATACGTGAGATTTAGCCCTTGGCCGTTATGTTCCAAAATATCAACAATACGCAAGCTCTGTTTGTGATGTGAAAAATCGGGCGAATAAATTTCTTTAAGCACCGTCTCGCCACCGTGACCAAAGGGTGGATGACCGAGATCATGTGCAAGGGCAATGGCCTCAGCGAGATCCTCGTTCAGGCGCATGGCGCGGGCAATGGTTCTTGCAATTTCAGCGACTTCTAAGGTATGCGTTAAGCGAGTTCGATAATGATCGCCCATAGGAGACAGAAAAACCTGGGTTTTGCGTTTTAACCGCCTAAAGGCGCTTGAGTAGACAATTCGATCGCGATCCAGCTGGAAGGCCGTACGGACAGGACAGGCCCTTTCGTCTCTCTGGCGGCCTTGTGATTTGGCACTTAAACATCCATAAGGGGCCAAAAAGCCTTTTTCCCGTTTTTCAAATTCTTCACGTATTGACATAAAATTTAAACGTATAACTCCAAGTGATAAAAACAAAAATGAATCTATAACATACAATATTTATTCGGCATTTATTTTTTGCCGATATTTTTATATCATCATTGCCATTGAATCTTAATTGTCAAGGCGAATTTATTCATATGCAAAATCAATTGTAAAGAGATATTTGAAATTTAAAATGCCTGCAAGGCTGTTCGTGCAAGTTTTAGATTTTATACTTTACATCGTTAAAACCAATCATTATTTTTGGTGCTGGCATGCAAGGACATCATCTCATACTCGGCGAACTTGTCGATTTTATCTCCGGAGAAATTCTGGCTGACACGCATGACGAAAGGTATCGTCAGAAGCTGGCCAGCATGCTTGTAAATCAAAAAGGGTTCATGAAAAAAGAGATCAAACCCCGTCGTGAACTCCGGGTATCTGCCGGAAAAAAGAATGCGATTGTAAAAATCGATTTCGAAATTAATGTATCAGGCAAAATTGGTATGATCATCAAATACGGCCCTGGGTCTTTGGTCACCCGGCAGCGTCCGGCGCTGGCGGCGTCGAGACTTGTGGCGCCATACCAGATTCCGATCGTTGTCGTGACAAACGGTAAGGACGCAGAAATTCTAGAGGGAAAAACCGGTAAGGTGGTTGCCCATGGCCTTCAATCGATACCGTCCAAGGTCGATCTCATTGAAAAGGTAACCGCAACGCATTTTGATCGGATCTCTGTCGAACAGGCTGAAATTGAATCGAGAATCGTCTATGCTTATGAAGTCGACGGCAGTTGTCCGTGTGATGATACCATATGCAGATTATAACTCAAACAGTGAACTTGCTTGGTTGAATGTTAATTTTAGAAAATAGGAATTAGGAATTAGAAAATAGATAACCGCAAATGGACGCAAATGGTGTTAGAAGATGAGAAGGTTAGAAAGCAAGACGTTTGGAAATCAAGAAAATGTGCTGACCTTCTGATTTTCTCACCTTCTTACTTTCTTGTCTTTCAAAATATTTGTGTTTATTCTTGTTCATCCATGGTTATCCTTATCCCTGGTCGCCTCTGGCGCCGCCGAAGGCGGGTAAACCTCTTTCCTGTTTTCTCTTTCCTTTTTCTGACTTAAAGGTTATGAGCTTACATAAAAATATGGACTACGAATATTTCATGCAAAAGGCGCTGGATGAGGCTCAAAAAGCACTTTCGGCCGGCGAGTTTCCGGTAGGTTGTGTATTGGTCTGTCAAGGCAAAATCCTGGTAAGCGCGTTTCGTAGCGGAACGGACACTGGATTTAATAATGAGATTGATCATGCTGAAATGCTTGCTTTGCGGCGTCTTGTCAATCTTAAAAAAAATATCGACAACAGGCAAATAACACTGTTTTGCACCATGGAACCTTGTCTGATGTGTCTGGGCGCCCTGTTATTGAGCGGCATCGGCGAAGTTGTTTACGCCTATGAAGATGTAATGGGTGGTGGTACGGGCTGTAATTTAGCAAGTCTGACGCCATTGTACCGTAATCAGAAGATTTCAATTGTGCCCAATATTTTGCGACAACAAAGTCTGGAACTTTTCAAAGCCTTTTTCCGGAATCCGGAAAATTCCTACTGGCAGGGAAGCCTTTTGGCCAAATATACACTCGACCAGTAATATGGAATACCGGAATATTGGAATACTGGGGGTAACGACAGAAAGAAACTTTTTAAATTGTCAAAAAATTCTTCAAACCCATCATTTTTACCCGGTGAAACTTTCTTATATTTCACCGGAGCCGTTACGCCACTATTCCGATACTCCAGCTGTGGAGTGAATCGGGGTTGAGTTCGTTTTATTTTCTTGCATTTTTTTCTTGCATTTATTAATATTGTTATATATTTCAGGTTTCACTTCGGGTAAGTGGCTCACAACATGGAATGCTCAAGGGTTCGGTATCTGGAAAAATAAATCGATGTAATCGGTTTTTTCACTATTCCGTGTGTATGAGAACGGCAATTAATTATAGCTAAGGAGGTGTGGGTATAGCTATTTCAAAACGTACAAATAGGGCAAATAGAATAAATATTAACAG
Source organism: Desulfobacterales bacterium (assembly GCA_041548585.1). Classification (GTDB taxonomy): domain Bacteria; phylum Desulfobacterota; class Desulfobacteria; order Desulfobacterales; family UBA11574; genus UBA11574. The sequence goes on from JBFESJ010000099.1 coordinate 11,784, forward strand.
AAATATAAGGGCAAAAGAAGTTCGAGTAATAGATCCTGACGGAAATCAGATTGGCATAATCCCGACCTACAAAGCGATCGCTGTTGCCAATGATTTTGGCCTTGACTTGGTGGAAATTTCCCCAAACGCAAGCCCCCCTGTTTGTAAAATAATGGATTACGGTCGGTATAAGTATGAACGGACCAAGAAAAAACAGGAGGCAAAAAAGAGACAAACCACATTTCAGCTCAAGGAAATAAAGGTGCGCCCAAAGACCGGCGAACATGACTTAAACACCAAGATCAATCATATTAAAAAATTCATCACAAGAAAGGATAAAGTCAAAGTCACCGTCATTTTCAGGGGACGAGAAATTACGCTCACCCAGCTGGGGAGGCAATTGCTGGAAAAGATTGTTCAGGAAACCGAAGAGATTGCGTTAGTCGAACAGCCTCCCAAATTTGAAGGTCGCACAATGGTTATGGTCCTGGCGCCGAAACCATTACCATAACAATGCCCTGATACTCCATTACCCAAAATATTAAAAACCATTTTATTATAGAGCGATCGTTAGTAAATTGTTGATGAATTCGTTTAAAGTTATTTTTTAAACCTTTTGCGAAATGATCAATTGTTAAATATATTTTTTGCGAAGATGGCGTGGGCTGGAATCTGACTTGGTTCACGCCATCTATTTTTTAAATATCAGAGAGGAAAAAAATGCCGAAAATAAAAACAAATAGAGCTGCTGCAAAGCGCTTCAAAAAAACAGGTACAGGAAAATTTGTTTTTTCAAAATCACATGCAAGTCATATTTTAACAAAAAAAACCACAAAGCGTAAACGTGCTTTAAGGAAGAGTCAAATCATTGACAAAACCAACAGGAAAGCACTTAAGCTGCTACTCCCCAATGGATAGCGGATC
>JBFESJ010000100.1:0-12648 GCA_041548585.1 Desulfobacterales bacterium
ACGAAATCGTCCGGCGGCTTACGGCAAATTGTGACGGTTATTAATTCAATCGGAACATATTTTTGCCAACTGCTATAATCATTTAGAGGGGGGGGGCATTATAGAGATTTAAGGGGGTAATAATGAGGGAAAACGGCCTGCTTGGCGTGGATTATTTAGGGTAAAATATAGGTTGCGCAGGCGTTTTCAGACTCCCAGGCAGTTACCCGTGTCACCTTAATCTCGTCGCTGTTGATCATGGATTGAAGGGTCTTGGCAATATAGTGGGCAATGTTCTCCGAAGACGGTGGATAGCTATCCTTGAACGCGTCGAGGTCATTTAAAAATTTGTGATCAAGCCCTGCGATGATTACAGAGACATGCTGCTTTAATTCTCCAAAGTCAATCAGTACCCCGGCTTTATTGAGATTTTTTCCGGCCACACAGATTTCGATCTTCCAGTTATGACCGTGAAGGTTTTCACATTTTTCGGCAACCATTTTGAGCTGATGAGCGGCCGCAAAATGGGTAACAACTTTTAGTTCATACATTATATGTCATTCTCCATTTAGGGATGGACACTAGTTTGATGCTTTGTCCAGGCTGCTTTTAAGGATATTTTTTAATTTGTTCGGAAGCTTGTTTGACTCGATTTTTGCAAATTCCCTGAGCAACGTTTCCTGTTTTTTATTCAGGTGGGTGGGTGTTTTTATTAAAACCTGAATGATTTCATCTCCCCGTTTGCCGCCCCTGAGAGAAGGGATTCCCTCACCGCGAAAACGGAAAATATCACCGGGTTGGGTGCCTTTTGGAACTTTTAGTTGTTTTTTACCGTTCAAGGTGGGTACCGCTATGGTATCCCCAAGGGCAGCCTGCACAAAAGAAATGTTTACCTGACAGATGATGTTTGTGTTGTCACGTTCGAAGAAATCATGGGATTCAACATGGATAAATACATAAAGATCCCCAGGCGGACCTCCATATGTTCCGGTCTCGCCTTCTCCGGTCAGTCTGAGTCGGGACCCAGAATCGACGCCGGCGGGAATCTTTACAGCCACCTTTTTACTAATCCTGATCTGTCCGGCACCCTTGCATTCTGTGCAGGGGTTCGGAATGGTCTGACCGTTACCGTTACATTGATAACATGTAGTTCTTACAGTAAAAAATCCCTGACTTCTGGAAACCTGACCTGTACCGTTGCACTGCCAGCATGTGTCAGGATGCGTGCCCGGTTCGCACTTCGTTCCTTCGCAGGAAAGGCATCTCTCCATCTTTTCTAAATCGATCTCTGTTTCTTTTCCAAAAGCGGCATCCATGAAGCTGAGCGTCAGATCATATCGAAGATCAGCACCTCTTTGGGTTCTGCTCCTTGACCGCCGTCCGCTGGTGAACCCAAAAAAGTCTTCAAAAATTCCGCCGAAGCTCGAAAAAATGTCTTCGAAACCGCTGAATCCTGAAAAACCAGTTCCTTCAAGCCCCTGATGGCCAAATTGGTCATAAATATTGCGCTTTTGGGGATCACGAAGGACCTCATAAGCCTCGGAAGCCTCTTTGAACTTTTCTTCAGCTTCTTTATCTCCGGGATTTCGATCCGGGTGGTATTTCAGGGCCAGCTTTCGGTAGCTGGCTTTTAGCTCACTTTCATCAGCATCACGGTCTACGCCTAAAATTTCGTAATAATCTCTTTTGGTTATCATTTAATTACCTGATAATTGACCGGACCTTTCTTGAAGAGTATCAAAATGGACGTATAAGATTGCTTTTAAAATAATACAGAAACAATGGTTGTCAATGAAGATTATAGATTTAAAATGGCAGCGTAAGAAGTGTTTTTCCTTCTGGTAAACCAGATTTTAAAATGGGCTGAATTGATAAAAAAGGTGAAAGGGGTTTACTTAAAGGCAATGCATTTTATCCCAGAAATGACCGGCGAAGAATCGTATCTTTTTGCCATCGTTTATCGTCCCGGTGTGGAAATTCAATGTTGTAGTGGAGCCCGCGGCTTTCTTTTCGATGTCTTGCGCATTTGATAATCAGTTCTGCTACCATCGCAATATTACGAAGCTCAATAAGATCAGCGGAGACTTTGAAGTCCCAGTAATAGTCCCGTATCTCTTGTTGAATGATTTCAATGCGTCGTTTTGCCCTTTCCAGGCGTTTGTTCGATCGGACGATTCCGACATAATTCCACATGAATCGCCGGATTTCATCCCAGTTCTGAGAAACCATAATGACCTCGTCACTGTCTGTGGTTCCGACTTCATCCCATGGTGGCGGATCCGGCGTAAAGCTAAAGTCGAGTGTATCGATATCCCTGACGACATTCTCTGCAGCCATATGGGAGTAGACGAGGGCTTCAATCAAAGAATTGCTTGCAAGTCTGTTGGCCCCATGCAATCCGGTACAGGCTGTTTCACCGATGGCGTACAGGCGATGTAAATCCGTTTTACCGAACATATCGGTTGCTATGCCGCCACACATGTAATGGGCTGCAGGGACAACCGGAAGCGGTTCCTTTGTCATATCAAAACCAAAGGCGATGCATTTTTCATATAAATTGGGAAAGCGATCTTTTATGAAATCGGAATTTTTTTGGGATATATCAAGAAATACAGAATCTGCTCCACTTTTTTTAAGTTCTGCATCGATGGCGCGGGCAACAACGTCTCTGCACGCAAGATCTTTTTGGGGGTCATATTTTCCCATAAAAGGGATGCCTGAAGCATCAACCAATATTGCGCCTTCACCCCTTAGCGCTTCTGAAATCAGGAAGTTTTTAGCATCAGGGTGATACAGACAGGTGGGATGGAATTGGACGAATTCGAGGTTGGCCACTGTGGCCCCGGCCCGATATGCCATGGCAATGCCGTCACCCGTGGCGATGTCCGGATTGCTGGTGTAAAGGTAAACCTTTCCGGCGCCGCCGGTGGCGAGAAGTGTGATTTTGGCACAGAAAGTTTTGACTTCGTTTGTCTGCTGGTCCAACACATATGCCCCACAGCAATAATCTTCGTGGGTCGTTGTGATCATTCCTCTTTTCAAACGGGTTGAAATGGTGATAAGGTCAATGGCGATGTGGTTTTCAAATAGGTGAATTCGATGGTTGGCTTTAACATGGTCGACAAGGACCCTCTCGACTTCCCTTCCGGTCATGTCATGGGCGTGAACAATACGTTTTTGGGAGTGACCGCCTTCACGTCCCAAGTCTAAATCAGGTTCAAGATCGGACGATTCAGAGGATGATTGACGATCTTCTCTGAGGTTGAAATGTACACCCAGATCGATCAATTCACGGATTCTATCGGGTCCGTTTTTAACCACCATCTCAACGACGTCCCGGTTACAGAGACCATCTCCGGAAGCCAGCGTATCTTGAATGTGAAGATCAAATGAGTCGACCTTGCCGAAGACAGAGGCGATTCCACCTTGGGCCTGTGAGGTGTTGCTGTCCATGATTCCTTTTTTGGTGACCAAGGCTACATCACCGAACTCGGCCACCTTAAGTGCAAATGTAAGGCCGGCAATACCACTACCGATGATCAGAAAGTCTGTTTTAATTTGTGTCATAAAATCACTTTTGACGGTTTTTTAAAAAAATCTATACATGGAAAAAAGACCAAGTTTAACCCCTCGAAAAATCTATTAAGCCTGACCGATTCAGCTGTGGCAAAAGGCGTCTGTCAAGCGTTCACCCACTGCAATTGGATCAACCGGACGTGAATCAGGAATGACTTTAAAAATAATTAAGAATATGATACCATCAAACAAATTCATAAGCAACTGTGATTGAGGGTTTCGCAAAAAGTTCATATTTAAAATCAAAAATTAAACACGGCTAAAACATAATTGGTGCAATTTTATGATCGCTTACGACTTACAATGCGTAAACGGACATTCTTTTGAAGGCTGGTTTGAAGACAGAAAGGCATATGAAGCCCAGAAAAAAAAGGCGCTTATCGCTTGTCCGGTTTGTAATAGTACTTCAATTGCCAGGATTCCTTCGACGTTTGCCATAAAATCTTCTACGCCATTAAAAGAACTTTCTGAACAACAGGCAGATCTGGAAAATATAAGTAAAAAGATCGTAGATTTTGTTGAAAAAAAATTTGATGATGTCGGGAGTGATTTTACCAAAGAAGCCTTGAAGATGCATTATGGGGTCACAGAAGCGAGAAATATCAGAGGTGTCAGTACCAAAGAAGAAGAAAAGACATTAAAAGAAGAGGGCGTTCAATTTTTTAAAGTCCCCATGCCGATAGTGCCGGATACCGATGCCTGACATCGTATTACCTGAATCTTGTATGCAAGATTCAGGTAATACGATGTTATTCATGGAAGATTCGGATGAACCCGTGCACCCCATGCTCTGAGGTTTTCTGAAATAAACGCGATAACTTTCCGGTGGTCTCCCTGCCCCTTTCCTCCTACAACCATCGGTTTTCCAAATTTAATATAAAGTTTCTTGCTGGGATCGACGGGGCCCATGTCCTTGATGATTCTCCCATTACCCTGGAAATCGGTCTTTAATGCAACGGGCACCACCGGGACACCGGCCCGTTGTGCCAACTTAACGCCCAATGAATTAAACGTTGTCTCATCGAATATGGCACTTCTGGTGGCCTGAGGGAATATGATGATGGAACAGCCATTTGAGATTAACGTCACGCCTTGGCTTAGCACCGTCTTTAAGTCTTGCCTGGGGTTCTCCCGCGTGACGGCAATGGGATGGATGGCTCTTATGATCGTACCGAGAACCGGATACCTGAGCAGCCCTTCTTTGACCACAAAAGTGACTTTGCTGAACGCAAGTAGTATGCAAGGGAGAACCAGGGTGTCGAGAAGGCTCATGTGGTTAGCGACGTAAACAACCGGCCCCTTATGGCCGGTAAGCGCTTTTAATCCGGATACATGAATTTTTCCGCCTGCCGATTCTACAATTTTAAGGACGCCAAGCGATCCCTTTGCCCAGGTTTTGCCTTCATAAGGTCGCTTTCGTGTGGTCAGGCTTTCCGCCAGAATGATATTAAAGAGCCGGATATAATAAATCAGCGTTGCCCAGCTGTGAAATCTCTCCACAAGAAAACGACGTTTTCGGGCGCTTTGATAGGAGAATTCGGTTTTGAGAAGATGCCAGAAGTGATCTACAGTCATCTTTCCTTCTCAATTGGGTTGAGCGTGAAATCAATATCAGAAATGTTTAACCAAACCACTTAAAAAAAACAGATCGTCTGAACCTCATTGGATTTCAAGAGGCTAAACGATTATTTTCTTTATAACGGGAAAATAGGCGTTCCAGGCGACGTCTTTGCTGTTTCACACAAATCGAGATAGACGCCAGATTTTCCCCGGGATATGAGGGCTTTTGGGTAATTTCAAGGCAAAAGTCCAGTCCTTCTTCGAGATTTTTTTTCCATTCAAGCAACGTGTTGTGTTCTTTTGTTGTGTGAGAAGCAGTCAATACCAGCTTTTCAAAATAATCCATATACATCTCAATTTCTTTGGCGAACATATGAGGGCGTTCCGGTGGGACCAGGGATACACCTCTTCCATAAATATGGTCTACCATCTCTTTTAGCGTGTAAAATTTGTTGAACCATTCAATATTGGGTCCCGGACATATGGATTGTGGTGCGTTTTGTTCGTCGGCTATTTTTAAAGCGATGAGTGCTCCGCTTCCTAAATGGTCGCAGATACAACTTTTTACCACAACTTTTTCAAAGAGGTCTGTCTTTTCATCCGTTGAAATATCCATATTTTTAATTTGTTTTATTTTTGCCGCTTGATATTTTCGTGATGCCAAACAGATCGGTTTTTCGGTAAATTCGGTGTTGGATACCAAAATATTTTTACGACACGGAGAACCGGGTCGGCCTTCCATAGCCCTTTTTTGGGTCCATAATTCGGACCCTGTCCCGTGGACGTTATTAAAGGGGATGTTTAAAGGAGAAACATCGCTCAAATAAAGATCCTTTGCCTGGGCCTGCCGTAAGAGTTCGCGTGTGGAATCGTCCACGCAGGTTACTTCGGGAACCAGCAAAAAAGGACTGGCCCATCCTGTTAAATCCATACCGAAATCTTTCCTGAGCCTGGTTACTTCGCCATGGGTGCCGATTCCTCCCTGAACCGTGATGAGCGGATGGATTTTCATTGCAGATTCAGGATATTCCCATCCCATTTTTTTATAGTATTTTTTTATGAGGGGTTTAAATTCATCAGCCAGGTGTTTACGTTTTTCCTTAAATTCCTTAAGGAGTTTTGGAAGTAAAATTCCATTGGAGGGAAAAGCATGGCCACCGCAGTTCAGCCCGGATTCAATGCGGAATTCATAAACTTCGAGTCCTTTTTTGGCCAAAAATTTACCTTGAATTAACGCCGATCGGAAATCACTCACTTTGAGAACAATTCGTTTCTTGACCTGCCCCATTTTATCTCTGTAAAAATCACGGAATTTGGTCATATAACTATACAGACGCCGATTAATACCTGCTGAAAATACAATCGAAGATCGCAGGCAGCTGTTGGCATAGCCTCTGAGCCCTGCTATGGCATCTGTAAATTCTTCGCCAAAAGGATTGCCGTTTTTATTAAAATGGACCCGATCCAGATTGACCATGATATTGACATCAATAGAACCGGGCTTCATGCTGCGTGTCAGGTCTTTTTCTAAGGCGTTTCTTTTATTACCGGCGTTCATTTGGAGCAATGTGTTATATTTTTTTTTCAGAATCGAGTCGTCAGGCAAGAGTTCAAAATATTTTTGTTTACCGTTGTTTTCGAAAAAAGGCTCCTTTTTTATTTCCTCCATTTTTTTTTGGACGATCTCATGGACGGTATCGAGGTAAGATGAAATTCGTTTTGCCCGCCCGTCTTCTTCATCTTTGGAGATTTCGAAATATGAGAGACCGTACTTTTCAGCGTAATATTTTCGAATTTTTTCGAGAAGAAGATCATCGACAAGGGATATAACGGATGAAATGCCAAACGGCGCTACGCGGATGGGGGTGTCCACGGAATGCCCGGTACCCATAACAGGAATATGAAAACTGTGAATAGAATCTATCATATAAATAACCTTGTTTTTATTTAAACTTCAGTGTGCTTACCAACGCACAAGGACAGAACCGTAAGTCAGTCCTGCGCCAAAGGCATCCAGCAGAACCACCTGTCCATTTTTGATTCGCCCGTCTCTAATGGCTTCGTCCAACACTGTGGGAATCGTTGCAGCAGAAGTATTGCCGTAACGATCCACATTCAAGAGAACTTTTTCCATCGGAAATTCGAGGCGCTGAGCGACTGCCTCTATGATTCGACGGTTGGCCTGATGGGGAACAAACCAATCGAGATCGTCGGTTGTCATATGATTCTTCTTCAAGGCAATAAGGGCAAAGTCGGCCATTGTCTTTACCGCAACCTTAAAGATTTCTTTGCCTTTCATCTTCATTTTATGAAGTTTTTGGGCGTATCTCTCAGGGGTTACCTCCATATTTGATCCCCCGGCAGGAACATGTAGAAGGTCCCCTAGATTTCCGTCGGAAAGTAGATTGCTATACAAAATCCTACGGCTTGAATCCGAAGGGATTTGTTCAACGATCGCCGCTCCGGCACCGTCTCCAAATAAAATGCAGGAATTACGGTCTTCCCAGTTGAGAATGGGGCTAAGAACTTCGCCGCCCACAACCAATGCCGTTTTTACCTGTCCGGCTCGAATGAATTTTTCGGCGGTCACCAGTCCATAAATGAATCCCGAGCAGGCTGCATTAATATCCATGGCCCAGGCCCGATAGGCCCCCAACTTATGCTGAAGCCAGCAGCCGGTGGATGGAAGTGGTGTGTCCGGTGAGCAGGTGGCATAAAGAATCTGATCAATATCTTCCGGTGATTTTTCCGCCATCTCCAAGGCTTTTTGTGCTGCTGAAAAACCGAGGGAGGAATTTTGTTCCGTGGGGTTTTCAAGATCTGAAATTCGCCGCTCATGAATGCCGGTTCTCTCACGGATCCATTCATCGCTGGTTTTAATTCCCAATTCGGCTAGTTTTTTAACAATACTATTGTTACTAACACGCTTTTTGGGGAAGGCAGATCCGGTCCCCGTAATCCTTGCTGCAAAATCCATAAATGTTAACTTTTAATTTAAACATAGAAAACCGGGTATTTTAAGCCCGGAATTCTATTCAGAATATTTTCAAAATCCATTTCAGGCGGAACCCCTCAAATATTTAACGAATTGACAAGGGGCGCTATTATGTCAGAACTTATCGTTTTATTCAAGGCTTTTTAAAGGCACATCAACAAGACTCAGCATATTAAAAACATCCACTGCAGGGCGATATCAACTCTGATACCTTTTAAGAATCAGTGTGGCGTTTGTTCCCCCGAAGCCAAATGAATTGGTCATCGCCGCCTTCACATCCATCTTTCGTGCTTTGTTTGGCACGTAATCGAGATCGCATTCTTCATCCGGATGATCAAGATTGATTGTCGGTGGAATAATCCCTTCAGAAATTGTCAGGGCTGTGAAGACCGTTTCGATTCCACCGGCACCGCCTAAAAGGTGGCCTGTCATGGATTTGGTCGAGCTTACGGCTATTAACGATGCTTTTTCCTTAAATACGGACTTGATTGCTTTTGTCTCGTAAACATCATTTAGCTGAGTCGACGTGCCATGGGCATTGATGTAACCGATCTCGTCATATGACATCCTTGCATCAGCAAGTGCGGCGGCCATGCACCGTGCTGCACCTTCGCCGTTCGGCGCCGGCGCAGCGATATGAAATCCGTCTCCGCTCATGCCATACCCGCATATTTCAGCATAAATACGGGCACCTCTTTCTAACGCGGATTCGAGTGTTTCCAGAACCAAAATCCCGCATCCTTCACCGATCACGAAACCATCTCGGTCACGGTCAAAGGGACGGGATGCCTTTTCAGGGGTATCATTACGGACGGACAGGGCTTTCATCGCGTTAAAACCCGCAATGCACGTGGGTGTGATAACAGACTCCATCCCACCGGTGATCATGGCATCCGCTCCGCCTCTCTTGATGATTTTGAATGCATCGCCGACAGCGTGGGTTCCTGAAGCGCATGCAGTGGCAATGGAAGAATTGGGTCCTTTGGCACCCAGATAAATTGAAATCATCCCAGGCGCCATATTTCCGATCATCATCGGGATAAAAAACGGCGTTACCCGTTGGGGGCCTTTTTTTTGCAGAATAAGGGTGGTTTTTTCCAGTAAGTGGAGTCCGCCGAGGCCGCATCCTGTAATAACACCGATCCTGTTTTCGTTGGCTTTGTCTATGGTTAGCCCGGAATCTTCCAGGGCCATTCGGGATGCTGCAACTGCATAGGCGATAAATGGCTGGGTACGCTTGGCCTCTTTTTTGGGAAGAAAATCCTTTGGAAGAAAATTTTTCACCTCTCCGGCAATTTTTGTGTCAAAGTCAGAAGCATCGAATCGAGTTATCTTTGATATTCCTGATTGGCCTTTACACAGGGCCGTCCATGTCTCATCTACACCGATACCCAAGGGCGTTACAAGCCCAAGACCCGTAATAACCACCCGTCTACTCAATAGGCCTCCTAAATAACCGGAAGATTGATACCCGTTTTATTCAATTTTTATTTAATCATAAAAAACCTGGTCCACCCCCGCAATTCGGGATCTTCGATGGGCCATGCCTGTCCCGCATTGCGGGAGTCACAGAGTTATGGCTCTGCCAGAAGGATCGCTGGGAATTTGAAGTGAACTAAAGTTAAACGTGAGCTAAAACCCGCCCTGGTGCGTGTCGCTCATATTTTGATCTGACCCATGCACCATTACAAACATAACTTTTTGAGTATAGCGTATTGGTGATCGGTCTGGGCCAGGGTTAAGGAATTCTGCCAATTATATAAAATCAGCGGAGCGAAACGACTCCATAACTTCCCCGTTTAATACGGGATAAATAGGCACTTTAGATCACTTTAGACACGTTTAGCTTTAACGGTCTGTTGCCCAAATAAAAAATCTTTTTGAGCACTCGTTTCAGAACCAGCGAAAAGTGATTTGGGCAGCAGACCGTTAATTGACAATATTAATGCTTTGCAATGTAATCAAAGGCGTCTTTAACCGTTACCAGTTTTTCCGCTTCTTCGTCAGGAATATCGATATCGAACTCCTCTTCCATGGACATGATCAACTCTACAAGGTCGAGTGAATCTGCACCCAGGTCATCCACAAAAGACGCTTCCGGTACAATCTCTTCAAGATCAACACTTAGCTTTTCTGCAATTATCTTTTTTACTTTATCCTCAATAGACATTCAGTTTACCTCCTTTAATAGATATCATATATACATTCCACCGCTAACATGAATTACCTGGCCTGTGATGTAAGATGCACTTTCAGAAGCCAGAAAAGCAACCGCTGCTGCAATATCTTCGGGTTGCCCCGCACGTCCCAGCGGGACCTGACTCAGCATTGCATTCCTTGCCTTTTCCGAAAGCGATGCGGTCATGTCTGTTTCTATAAAACCCGGTGCAATTGCATTGACCGTAATGCCGCGAGAGGCAAGTTCTTTTGCGGCTGTTTTTGTGAGTCCGATTAGGCCCGCCTTTGAAGCCGAATAATTTGCTTGTCCCGCATTGCCGGTTACTCCTACAACCGACGCCATATTAATAATACGGCCATAACGCTGCTGCATCATGACTTTGGCAACAATTTTTGTGCAAGTGAATGCACCTTTCAAGTTTATATTTAAGACAGCATCCCAGTCCTGTTCTTTCATACGGACCAAAAGCCCGTCTTTGGTGATACCGGCATTGTTTACCAGAACATCAATTCGTCCGGTTTTGTCGATGATTTCTTTAAAAAAGTCTATAACCTCATTTTCTTTCGCAATGTTAACACTTTTGCTTGATGCAGAACCTTTTGCATCGGCGACAAGTTTTTCGGTTTCAGCGGCAGCGGCAGCTTCAGCATCAGGATCACTTGGAGAAAAATAATTAAAATAGATGCTGGTGTCTGGTGCTGCCAATGCGATACAGATAGCCCTGCCAATACCTCTCGAACCCCCTGTAACGACAACAATACGTTGTTTTTGTTCCGTCATGATTACCTCGCAAACAGTATGTCTGCAACCAGATCCATGTCATTTATGACATTTAGACTGCTGCAAACCAGTTGGTTATAGGAATGGGTTTCCATAAAATCATGGGCCGCCTCTTGATCAAATACACCAGAGCCCATCAGTATTTTAATCGCGTTTTGGGAAACAAGCTGCGCGACTTCGTCGGCAAAGATCCTTGAGATGGCTTTGAACTTTTCTGCTTCCGGGCTACCGTCTTTTGAAAGGGCAGCGGCTTTGCGTGCCAAACTTGCTCCAACCTCCACATTTGTCATCATATCGGCCAGCAAGAACATGACATGCTGTTTCCGGGTCAGCCGGTTGCCGTGAGCCAACATAATGGTATCATTTAAAACTCCGGCTGCAAGCCCGTAGAGCCGACACCCGGCATCGTTTATACCGCCATCCAGCGCTTCCATTTCCCGGCAAATGGATTGGTAAAAATCGCCCTTTGACTTGCGCGTTTCTTTCCATCGAAACGTGCTGATGATGCTCTGTTGAATTTCGCTCGTACCTTCATAAATACAGGTGATCTTTACATCGCGTTTGATTTTTTCCACTTCAAACTCGGTGATATATCCATAACCGCCAAGGGCCTGGATCGCATCGTTGGCAGCCTTATCGGCAGACTCGGTGGCAAACAACTTGGCAATGGAGCCTTCCACATGAAGATCAGATTCTCCAGAATCGATTCTGAGGGCAATTTCGTCCATATATGCCTTTGCAGCTTCAAATCTTACGGCATGAGGTACGATCAGTTTATGGGTGTAACCCTGCTTCTCTGAGAGTGGAGACCCGAACTGTATGCGTTCTTTGGCATATGGGATTGCAATCTCAATTGCCGCTTCGCCGGCACCCAGCCCCATGGCGGCAACCATCAGCCGGGTATATCCAAAAACCTTACCGGCATGCTTCATACCCATACCGGGCACCCCCCCCACGAGATTGTCAACGGGAACAAAGACGTCCGTGAAAGATAAAGGAGAGGTGTTCGAAGCCCGGATGCCGTGTTTCTCTTCTCCCTTGCCCTGAACAAACCCCGGTGTTCCCTTTTCCACAACAAAAAATGCAGGTCCTTCCGGTGTCTTGGCTAAAAGGGTAATAAAATCAGCATATCCTCCGGTGGAGATAAATTGCTTTGTGCCGTTAATGACATACCCTGTGACTTCACCGGCGTCATTTTGTACCGGTTCGGCCTTGGTCTTTAGTGCCGCAAGGTTACTGCCGGCACCCGCTTCGGTTACCGCATAGGCCACAAGGGAATTCCCTTCGGCAATTTTGCCAAGCCATTTTGATTTTTGCTCCTCGGTACCGCCTACAATAATCGGTTCGGAACCCAGCTGGATGGCAAAAAAAGCTGTGCCGATTCCCAAGCATATCTTACACATTTCAAGAATGACTTCACAGCAGTCCCGGGCACCGCCGCCCATCCCGCCATAGGCTTCAGGGATAAAAAGGAGCTGCAGGCCAATATCGGGACCCAGAATTTCGCGAACTGTTTCTTCCGGAAAGCTCTCGTTTTTGTCATATTCAAGGATTTTTTCACGGGTTAGGAGACGGTTTC
>JBFESJ010000101.1:0-12598 GCA_041548585.1 Desulfobacterales bacterium
AAAACTACAAGTGAAGAGAAATTTGTTATATGTAATGCTGATGAAGGAGATCCCGGCGCCTATAAAGATAGAACGATTATGGAGGGAAATCCGTTCAAGCTGTTTGAGGGAATCGTTCTGGCGGGATATGCCATTGGCAGCCATCTGGGGATCATTTATCTACGTGAGGAATACCCCCATACTTATCAGTTCCTGAACAAGGCTATCGATATTGCAAAACGCTACGGTCTTTTAGGGAGAAACGTTTTAGGGTCTAATTTCAACTTCACCTTAAAAGTCATTCGAGGGGGCGGATCATACGTATGCGGTGAAGAAACCGCTCTTATGGATTCCCTCGAAGGGGAAGTGGGTGATCCTCGACTGAGGCCGCCATTTCCGATCGAAAGGGGTTTGTGGGCGCAACCGACCATCGTAAATAATGTGGAAACTTTGGCGAATATTCCCCTCATAATAGAGCATGGCGGTAAATGGTATGCTGGCATCGGCACAGAGAAAGCCAAGGGGACAAAGATCTTCTCTGTAATCGGCCAAGTCCAACAACCCGGTCTGTATGAGGTCCCTTTGGGAACGAACTTAGAGGATGTAATATTCAAAATGGCCGGCGGTCCTTTGAATGGATGTCAAATAAAAGCGGTACAAGTGGGCAGCCCTTTTGGCAGTTTTTTGCCCGGGGAAAAACTGGACATATCTCTTGACCCCGAGACGCTGAGAGATATGGGTTCAATGATTGGTTCGGGAGTAATTGTAGTACTCGATCAGGAGACATGTCTTGTGGATACTCTTCTTCATACACTCTCATTTTTCGTGGAGGAATCCTGTGGCAAATGCGCCCCCTGTCGAGAGGGTGTTTTCCAAATGAAAGAGATAATGACGGCGATCTACGAAGGACGCTCTACAATGAAAGATCTAACCGATTTGATAGATCTAGGAGAAATGATAAAGGACTTCGCCTTATGCGCACTTGGGGGAGGCGCCCCATTGATCATTCTAAACGGCATAAAAGACTTCAGAAAGAATTTTGAGGCTCATATCACAACCGGAAAATGCCCCTGGTCCTCTTGATTCTTTTAATTTTCCCCTGCCAAACCAGAATGACCTTTTAAGCCGGCCCCTGATCTGGGACTACAGCGCGACAATAGATTTCATCCTTTTTTATACCAGGTCAGATAAAACGTATTTAAACAGGAGAAGATACAGCCATGATCACCTTGGAAATAGACGGGAAAAGAGTCGAAGCTGAGGAGGGTAGTACCATTTTGAATGCAGCTCAGCAAGTGGGAATTCAAATTCCCTATTTCTGTTATCACAAGGAGATGGAACCTTACGGAGGATGTCGCTTGTGCATGGTAGAAGTCACTGAGAAAGGTTTTACCCGGCTGCAGCCATCATGCGCTTATCCCGTAAAGAACGATATTATAGTCAAAACCAGCACGGAGCGGTTGATCAAAGGCAGAAAAATCTTAGCCGAGCTGCTACTCGCCCGTTGTCCGAATATCGACTCCGTTATAAACCTTGCAGATTCTCTTGGCGTCAAAAAAACCCGTTTTCACCTGACAGACAGCGACTGTGTCCTTTGTGGTCTCTGCGTGAGAGTCTGCCGGAATGTGGCCAAAGTGGGGGCCATAGATTTTGTAGGCCGGGGAAGAAATCGCCGCCCGGCAACACCTTTTGACATGCCATCAGACGATTGCATTGGATGCGGCTCATGTGCTTACGTATGTCCTACCGGCGCAATGAAAATGGAATACGAAAATGTTTTGAGATGGAGAAAGCTTCCCGGCCCGCTTCGAAAATGCCGGTACATGCGTATGGGCTTCATTTCCTACAAAGTATGTGCCAATGATTTCCAGTGCTGGAATTGTGAAGTAGATCAGAGAATGGAGGATCTTAGCACAAGCCATCCTGTTTTTATGTTGAAAGAGGCCAGAGCGAAAGAGAGAGAAAAGTTCGGCGGATTCGAGATGCTTTCTGATCGTCTCTATGATGAGGGGCATATCTGGGTAAAGCGTATCAATGGAACCGTCAGAATGGGAATTGACGACTTTACTCGTCAAATCGTCGGTCTGATAAATGATATAAAACTCCCACCCGTTAATTCCGTTATAAGTCAGGGAGACCCTCTTTTTATGATATCCGGAAACGAAAAGACCCTCCATCTGTATGCACCCCTGGAAGGAAAAATCGTTGATATCAACCCCGATATCATAGACAATCCTCCTCTTATCAGTATGGCACCCCATGGAAGGGGATGGATACTAATGATGGAACCTTCGGATATCGTTCAGGCATCAAAAGAACTCCTTTCAGGAAGATCAGCAACAGAATGGCTGACACACGAATCTCGCAAATTTTATGATTTTGTCCGGGAAAATACGGAAATGGAACTCTCACCGGAAAGGCCCATACCTCCAGATTTTGCTAGAACCCTGGAACCAGATGTCTGGAACAAAATAGACAAGACCTTCTTTATGGTGAGACGAAAAAGAAGGGTAAAGTTGCATAGCATCGGCCAGACCTATCCGACTCCCAAAAAAGATTCCAAGAGCAGCTGATTTTGAGCATCGGAACCGGAAATACAGACCCTGACTGCTGTTATCAACATATTGGAATGTTTCCTGAAGGAAAGACTTGATGGCGTCGGCAATAATATTATATTCACTTATGGGCCTTAATGATTTTCGGTACATGGTTGACGAAGGGTTAAAATTGGAGTAAAGATTTGTGTGAATCCGAATTTTTAGTAATACACAATCTTGACAAATTCGGGTACAAGGTGCCGATAATTCCAACACAGTGTTTAATCATAAATTGCAAATAATGAGGACTTTGGGGAGGAAGAGAGATGTCTGATTCTACCACAAAGAAAGTTTTTAGCGTCTGTGCCACATGCAGCGTTAGATGCCCCATTGAAGTTGAGGTGGAAAACGGTGCTGTAAAGCATATCTGGGGCAACCCTTATCTGATGGGAGGACGACACCTTTGCCCGAGAGGAACAGCACAAAAAGCGACTCAGGCGGATACGGAACGCGTCCAGCACCCGTTGATTCGAGATGGGGAGAGGGGTTCTGGAAAGTGGAGAAAAGCCAGTTGGGATGAGGCTCTGGACTATGTTGCGAACAAACTCAAAGACGTAACGGATACGTACGGCGGAGAGAGTATCGTCCTGGGCGACAGGGGCGGCCCCTTTAACGATTTACACAAGGCTTTTATCAAGGCCCTCGGATCGCCCAACTATTTCAACCAGCACGCAACCTGCTCCAGCAGTGTCCACAACGCCCACAATGGCATGGCCGGCCAGAGACGGAACTCGGTTACCTATGACTGGAAGAATTGCAACTATACGGTCCTTTATTCAAGGAACATTCTTGAATCTATCGGCACCAAAGAAGCAAAAGATTTCGTTGACGCCCTGGAAAGGGGCATGAAGTTTATATATACGGATGCCCGGTGGACCTATACGGCCGCCAAAGCAGACCGCTTTTTTGTTCTTCGCCCCGGGACCGAATATGCCTTTAACCTCGGCTTGATCAACGTCATTGTAAAAGAAAAACTTTATGACGTTAAATTCGTCAATGACTGGGTTCTGGGCATGAAAGAACTGGTGGCTTTCATAGAGCCTTATACCCCGGAGTGGGCGGAGAAAGAAACAGGTGTTTCAGCAAAAGAGATCATCACGATAGCACATGAACTGGCTGATGCCAAGCCGTCTGTCATACTCCATCAGGGGTGGATGACGGCTCGCAGTCCTGATGACTATTATTTCCGGCGTTCCATCTACATTCTTTACGGCCTGTTAGGCGCCTACGAGGCACCCGGAGGTCTGCTTTTCAATAAAAATGAAACGCACTGCGGTTTCAAGCCGCTCAGAAAGTTCGTAAACCTGCCTCCCAAGGTGGAAAAAAAACGCTTCGATGGAATCGGATGGAAGTATAACCATCTGTCCCCTGATTACGGGTTGGGGCAGATGCTTCCCTACGCTATATTGAATGAAGACCCGTATCCGGTAAAAGCATTCATCTGCTACCGATTCGATCCACTCTCTTCATTTCCCGATCCAGAAGCATTCAAGGCAGGTCTTATGAAGTTAGATCTGCTGGTCTCGGTTGATATCAATTTCAGCCATATCGGATGGATATCGGACGTGATACTTCCCGAAGCGATGTACCTTGAAAGGACCGACCCGGTGATCGTCAAGGGCGGACCGAAACCGGCCCTTTGGATTCGACAACAGGCAGTGGAACCGAGATATGACAGTAAGCCAAAATGGTGGATCATCAAACAACTCGCTGAGCGTTTAGGAATTGGCCAGTATTTTCCCTATGATACGGTTGAGGAACTGATGGCCTGGCAGCTGGAGGATATGGGAGTTGAACTGTCGGACTTTGACGAAAAAGGATACGTGGAACTTACCCCAAAACAGATCCTTTTCAACCGTAAGACAGACCTGGCTTTTAAAACTCCGTCCGGGAAGCTCGAATTCGTCTCCAGCATATTAGAGGAGAATGGAATCCCCTCCTTTCCTCCTTATCAAAGCCCGGCGCCGCCCCCTGAGGGCAACTACAGGCTTATTACCGGCAAAATTGCGGTTCATACCCAGGGGACCACCCTTAACAATAAATATCTTAACGAAATCCAATCCGAGAACCGGCTGTGGATGAACAGTGACGAGGCTAAAAAGCTCGGAATCGAGGATAACGATCTTGTGGAGGTTTCCTGCGACGGCGTCTCTCAGACCGCGCGAGCCGCTGTAAGCGACTACATACACCCGGAAGTGGTATACACGCTGCACGGCTATGGTCGCGAGATCCCCTTTCAAACCAGAGCCTATAAGAAGGGCATGAGAGACAACATTTTTATGAAGGGGCTGTTGGAAGTAACTGTCGGGGGTAACTGTCCGATCGCGGGTTGTTTTGTGCGTGTGACAAAGGCTTGAGGCGAGACAAGGAAGGAGCGAGTCCAATGAGTAGCTACTATCTATATCAGGATAAGAAAAGATGTATCGGGTGCAACGCTTGTGAAGTGCACTGCAAAACCAAGAACGACCTGCCCGTCGGCCCGGCCTTCTGTATGATCATACCCGTAGGTCCAAAGTTGATAGGAGGCATTCCCAGAATCAATTTCATATTCATGCCGTGCTTTCACTGCGAAACCCCTTGGTGTGTCTCGGCATGCCCTACCGGTGCAATGCAAAAGCGGGCGAAGGATGGAATTGTATTCGTCGATTCTTCTCTATGCGTCGGCTGCAAATCCTGTATTACGGCCTGTCCATGGGGTGCACCGCAATGGAATCCGGAAACCGGGAAAGTATTTAAGTGCGACTACTGCAAAGATAGAATCGATGAAGGACTCGAACCGGCCTGTGTAACAGGGTGCACTACCGCTGCTCTCAAATGGGTGTCACCGGCGGAATCCACCCGCATCAGGCGTGAGTTCTTTGCGAAAGCTATGGCCGAAACCAAATCATTTCCATGAATAAAAAAGTGCAAATAATCCTTTTATCAGGCTTTTTGGGATCCGGAAAGACGACGCTTTTAAAACACATCATGTCATTCGATACCGACATGTCGGACATTGTCATTATTATGAACGAAATCGGGGAGGTGGGGATCGACGGAATGTTGGTCAAGAATCTCGGTTCTGATGTGGTAGAACTCACCAGCGGCTGTATTTGCTGTTCGATGAGCGACGATTTGCAGGAGTCCATTGAAGAAATCCTACAGCGTTTTGGGCCGCGTTATATTATTATCGAAGCTACCGGAGTGGCAGATCCGGAGTCGGTTTCTAACGTAATCGCAACGTCTAATTTTAAAGATATGGTTGAGTTATATAAAATTATAACGGTGATGGATGCCGAGTGTTGGAAGGTCCGGGAAGTTTTCGGAACCCTTTTCTACCGCCAGCTGAAACAGGCCGACACCATTATTTTCAACAAAATAGATCTTTTGAAAAAAGATGACATTCCTCAGTGCCTAAATGAAATTCACAACGAGTTACCCGGCTCACAGGTCATCCCGGCGGTAAACTGTCGGATTGAACCGGAAATTATATGGCTCAAACCTTCTTTGTCGCGTATGGTTAAGAACACGTCTGATAGAAATCGTCGTGATCGACGCTCTAATCATCGCGGAATTTTTCCCTATTTCGACCATAAAACCGGAACCGGCGGTCATCAAGAAAAAATATTTGCGGACACGAATTTTGTTACTTTCTCTTTTTCCGAATCCCATCCGCTGAATGAAACCGCTTTTAACCGGTTTATTCGGGAATTGCCCTACGAGCTTTTTCGCCTCAAAGGGATGGTGAATTTTGGAAATCGTACAATGATGATCAATTCGGTGGGGGGTAAAACGGAGTGGGCACCCTGGGAGGATGATTCCGAAACGCGCCTGGCATTTGTAGGATGGAATGTCGATCCCGATGTATTTCTTGCAAGACTGAAAGCATGTGTACTGAACTGATTTATCTTTTGTGTTCGATGTGAAGAACCCTTAGCTTCATTTTTGGAATGGCGGCCATGACCTGCCATTCCTTGGATATCTCCACCGGAAAACGGATGTGCGTAGCGTCAACCGAGGTTTGTCCCCAAGTGGGATCAACCGGCACCCACACACCGTCGATGACAACCTCATTCCAGGCATGCAGTCCGAATTCCTGAAACTCATCACCGAGATATACCAACCCCCCGACGGTCCGACAGGGAACCCCGAAGGAGCGCACCATCGCTGTAAACAATTTGGCATGTTCACTGCAATCGCCTTTTTTTTTAGCAATAATATCCAGTAGCGTCAAAGGGTTGGCCGTGTAATCGTCTTCAATGTACTGATAGACGAATTTAACCAACCGGTCGACCGCTTCGGTGGGGGTTTCGGCATCACCGACCGCTTTGTGAGTCAAACCGATAATTTTGGGATGGTTTATAAGAACATGGGGTGTCTCCGCCAGATTTTTTTCAATTTCTTCATCGGTCGCTATGGCTTGATAACCACCTGTGGAATTTAGGGTTACAATAAAGAAATCATTGGCCGGGTCATGTGTAACCGACTGCCCCGGAGCATCTTTGAGCAGCGCTCCGGATTTTTTATCTATTAACAGCTTCAAAAGCGTCACCGTTTCAGAATCACCCAAGGGCTGGTTGATGGGCACCGTATTTTTGACAAACAAACCAATGGATATGTCCATATGGGTCGCCAGCGATTGGGGTTCGAGTCGGCATTCAAACAGTCCCCCTATAACAATACGATAGGGCTTTCCATCGGCACCGAATTCCTCTTGTACTTCAAGTCCGTCGAAGCCTGTGGTAACCACGTCGTAATAGGATGTTTTTACACCGGCAATACGGGCTTCATGAGTCGCTGCGATGCGTGATGTATTTTTTTCCAATGTCAGTGTTTCCAAATTTAGATACGGGTAATTGATTTTGGCACCTGCTTTGGGATTCCGGGTTATCCATCGTTGAACGGCTGTATAGTCTTTGAGGCTGTATTCAAAGGCCCCGATCATGCGGGTCTGCGTTTCCTTGCCTTGAGTAACGCTTGCCTGATATCCTTTTGATGTCCAAGTAATTTTGGTTTCCGAGATATCATCTTTATGTATTATCCTGTCGGAGTAACGTATCATCGAATAGGGCGGCTGCGCACTGAATACGGCAACCGTTTGTATTTTCATCTCATCGGTTTCAGCTTTCGATGGGGTATGTATTGTTCCTGACAGTTGTATTATATAGCTGGTACTATTTGGTGCCCGTTCAAGACGGGTCGTAGTTTTTAGATACCCAGCCTTGCATTCTTGTATGTAAATTCCGTACCAGTCCGTGCCGAGGTTTTTCTCTATAAACTGAGTAAAGAAATCATCTGCTTGGGTTCGATTTGGCAGAGACAGTGACGAAGATACCGCTCTACACCCTATCAGAAATATCTCCACAGCAAACAAAATGACAGTCAAAAAAAAGATTAGGCGGGTCATATTCATTTTTTGCATGACTGGGTACCCATCTGTAAAACAGCCTTCGTGTACAAAATCTATATGCTGCCAAGCAACAGGATGACTACGGCTGAACATGGACTTAAGTTTTTGTTAAAAAAAAGAAATCATCAGATTTTATTGTATGCTGCTGGCCCAAATATTGCAACAATACCTCAATTGAGCGAAAGTCGAAGATGCCCCATATCCGGTATCATTCCTGAACGGTTGACATTCCGGAAGCCGAACAGTATGAAGTATATAAAATCTATAGACAGGGAGTATCATGCCAAAAAAACTATTATCGATTTGTATATATTTTTTCATATTCTTAACCGGCGCCGCCGGCTTGATTTACCAGGTAACCTGGCAGAAATATCTTAGCAGACTTCTGGGCAGCGACAGTGTGGCCACGGCAATCATACTGGCGACTTTCTTAGGGGGCTTATCATTAGGATATTATCTTTGTGGAAAATTAACAACGAAAATTAAAAAACACTTTATCGGGTATGCGCTTTTGGAAGGTATTATCGGGGCGTGGTGTTTACTTTTTCCCTATCTCTTCAAGGGTGTAGATTTTTTTACAAAATATTGGAGTTTTTCTCCTCCCATATCCATAATCATCCAGGGGATACTCTGTTCTGCCTTGCTGATGGGAGTGCCCACCGTTTGTATGGGAGGAACAATTCCCTTTCTCACCCGTGGCATATCAAAGAATATTACAGAAGCGACCAGGATCCATGCCCTAGTTTATGCGGTCAATACTGCCGGAGCGTTTATAGGCACCCTTCTGGCCGGCTTTTATCTGATTCCCAACCACGGGTTGCCGGCGACCATGGTCAAGACTTCATTTCTGAACCTGGGAGCGTTTTTCTTTTTTCTTATCTTACCAAAATTTTTAAAGCGAGCCGAACTCCCGGAAAAACCCGAAGAATATATTGAGGAAATGACCCCCGGACTTTCTTCAGACATCGGCAGGTTCCCACCGTTTATCCTTTATTCGATTGCCTTTCTGAGCGGTTTTTATGTCATGAGCTTGGAAAATGTTTTGATTCGGATCACAAACCTGTCTCTGGGGAGTTCTTCTTATTCCTTTTCGATCATCGTATCGGTGTTTATACTCTCAATCGCTGTCGGGAGCTTCGTCGTAGGGGGTCTTAAACAAATTTCAAGATGGCTGTTATATGCCAATCAGATTTTTATATCGATATTTCTGCTGATAATTTTTATAATACTGGATAAATGGCCCTACTGGGCGCATCTGGTACGGATATCGTTTCAGTCGAATATTTCCGGTTTCTGGGGGTATTACGTTTATGTGTTTTTAGGGCTGGCTTGTATTTTGATTATACCTATAGGCCTTATGGGTGCTACCGTTCCGATAATTTTTCATGAATTGAAACGGGATTTGGCCAACGTCGGCAGGCACTCGGGCATGCTTTTCTCATGGAACACCGCCGGCAACCTAATCGGAAGCCTGATCGGTGGAATCGTTTTGTACTACATTTTAAACAACCGAGGGGTATTTTTAACGGCCACGTTTTTAGCGGCTGTATCGGCCGGGCTTGCCGGGTGGCATTTATCTAAAAAATATGTTGTCCCAACCGCGGTATTGTTCGTTGTCATTGGTTTCGTAGGATTATCTTCTTATTTTTATAATGAAAAAAATTTCACGACGGGTACATTTCGCGTTCGGACGCCTTTGCCTTTTTCTTATACCAATTCCAACTATTTTTTTGAAAAATTTCATGAAGGATTCGAATTAAAATACTACAATGACGGGCCAACCGCTACGGTTGCGGTGACACAAGACACACATACATTTCCGCTGTTTGACAAAAAATCGATGGCTTTGTTCATCAACGGCAAATCCGACTCCTCCACCATTGGAGATATTTATACCATAAAACTCCTTGCCCACATCCCCGCGTTGCTGGCGGATAAAAGGAACAACGTGATGGTTGTTGGCCTCGGAACAGGAGTCACCGCCGGTGAACTTACCCTCTACCCGGATGTAAAACGTATCGATGTCGCAGAAATTTCTCCATCGGTGGTGGAAGCACTGCCCTTCTTTCATGGTTTCACTCACGATGTTCAAAATGATCCGAGAGTCAAAATACACCTTGGAGATGCTTTTCGCATTATTGGAAGGAGTCAAAAAAAATGGGACATCGTCATTTCCGAACCCAGCAATCCATGGGTTACAGGAGTCGATTCGCTTTTCACCCAGGAATTTTACCGTCTTGTTAAAAACCATCTTACCGAAAACGGCGTCCTAATGCAGTGGGTTCACACCATCATCGCCGGTCCTCAAATGATTGAAATGCTTCTTAACACCCTTCAACAGGAATTTAAATACTCCCACATCTTTCTTGGAGGCTCAGATCTGCTGATACTGGGTTCAAACCAACCGATATCTTGCCGGAATTTGTTGGCTGCCGAAGCAACACTTCAAAACAACGAGCAAGTGAAAAAATCCCTTCAGGAAATCAACGTTTCATCACTGGCTTCCCTTCTCATCAAAGAACGCTGGACCACTTCATACATTTCCGATTATTATTCGGACTCGGGCGTTCAGTCTCTGGACTTTCCCAAACTTCATTACCTGGCCGGAAAAGATTTCTTTTTTGGAAAGAACATACCGTCGAAACACTTTATAAACTCGGAAACCACTGCATACATTGATGAGTATCTGTTTTATACGCAGTGTGAAAACTGGACGATTGCTCCGGATACTAAAGAAGCATTTTATTCTCTGATCGAATCGACAAGATCCAGGATCGACTACGAAACCATGTTGCCCATAACGAAAGCTTTACTTCATAGGGCCTATTTGAGCGATCCCGAAAAATATCCCCTATCAAGAGATTTGCTATCTGAATTCAGAGATGATCTCGTGGCTTTTATTGCAAGGTATCCTGAAACGGAAAAAGAATGGGGTATCGTAGGACTAGAAGGAGCGTCATTTCGAACCAAAGCCGAACCCCTTCTGGCCCATATTGACAATTTCAGAAACTGGATGGTTCCATATCCGCTTGATGGAATTATCATACTGCTTCAGAAAGGAATTTTTCAAGGTAAGGATGCATATGAAAAGAATTGGTGCGCCCTTCAACTGGCAGCGGTTCTATCGAAAGAAAGAGTGGAAAAGAGTCTGATCGACGAAGTCCTTGAAAAAACCATCAAAAACAATGATGGCGAAATAATTTTAAAACAAGAAGATCAACATTTGTTGAACAGTATTCGGCAAAGTGGAAAATAAATGTTTATCCGGATGAAATCATGAGACACCCTGCTGAAAAGGTCGAACCTATATTGCGAGTTACAAAAGGAATCCTTGATGTGAAGTGGCTCGACCAGGAGGTCCGGACAAAAGTAGTCGAAATTGAGAATAAGGTCCATAAAGAGGGACTTTCGAAAAGTGGGGGCTATTATAATGAAGGTGTGATAGAAGTTCTTTCCAGAAAATACGTGTGTGTAGTTCTGAACAACAATGAGTTCAGGCATGCCACTGCGCCCTCTCTTTTCTGGGTCGCCGGAGATACAGTGATCGGAGAGGAAGTGACTGATGCCAAACGCCTGCAAAGCCTCATCGAAAAAGGCACCGTCAAAGTTCTTCGAAAAAAATTCGTTCTCCATCTTGACAGGATGAAAGCAACTCGCGGTCAGATGCCGGTCTTCGTCGTTCGCGGTCTACCTTTCCCCGAAATCGAGGATATTGGCGGAATTTATGATGTCCTTTCAGCTTCTCCCATCGGTTCAGCAGATGTGTATTTAAAAAAGCGGTATGGCTGGGATACAAAAGCACGGGATCTGGGGACCATCCTGATTGGATTTAATCTATCTTGAAGACGGCGTTTTAGTCTTGAAAAAGAATCTCCAGCGGTACAATCGGCTCCAAATGGGGAAAAGGATCTTTCTTGTGAGGGATATGCAGCGCTTCAACGAATTCATCTTTAAAACCCTGCAGTGAGGCCAGATCAACATATTCGACCATACGGGCCACCCAGTCAGATTCTGATCTTTTTTCTCTGTTCAATAAGGTGATAAGGGCACCCGTACCGGCAGCATTGCCGATGGGAACAATCTTTTTGGGATCACAGTCGGGTATCATCCCCATGATCAGCGTCTTAACAGGATCAATGTGAAGTCCAAAACCACCGGCAATCTTGATCACATCCACTCGATCCGTTCCCAACTCACGCATGAGCAATTTACAACCGGTATAAATGGCAGCCTTGGCAAGCTGGATCTGACGGATATCCTTTTGTGTTATCGTTATATCTCTGCCGATGGCCGTCTCTTTGGCCCAGGCAATTACAAACTCCTTCTGCCGGGTCTCAGGATTGACACGATAGCGGGGGGATTTCTGGTTCTTTCGGAAGGCCCCGCTTTTGTTGATAATCCCCGTCCGGTAAAGCTCGCCCAGTATGTCCATAATCCCCGAGCCACAGATACCGCGAGTTTTTAGGGCACCGGTCTTTACATAGTCAGACCAGGCGTCATTTGCGACCACCTTATACATCACTTCATGGGTATCAGAATCGATGGCGATACGCTCGATGGCGCCCGGTGCAGCACGCATTCCGGCGGAAATTTCGGCGCCTTCGAAAGCCGGACCTGTGGCGCAGGAAGTGGA
>JBFESJ010000102.1:0-12563 GCA_041548585.1 Desulfobacterales bacterium
CGAAGAGAGAATTAAAAGCGCAACCGTATATTTAAAATATTTTCGCGGCATAATCCAATATGAAAAATCATTGGGCGTATTGAGCCACAACCGGTTTGAAAACAGCAGCGGATGAAATATATGCTGCCAAAAAAATGCAAAAAAAGGTAAGACAACCAACAAAGAAACAATGAGGATCGCATTGATACCGGAAAACCGCTGTATTTGGCGCTGATCAAAGGTAAGCATTAAGATGGTGGCGGATAAAAAAAAGATCAACATCATATGATTCATCTTGCGGCGCACCTCGGCCAGATGCTGCTTCTCTTTATCCGACCAGTAGCGCATTTTCAGTTCTCCCTGATGCCACCAAAAGGCATTCATTTCCTTAATGCCTTGATACGCAATTTCATAGCCGATCTTTTCACAGCGTTGGTTAAAACCACTATAGAGCAAGTGCCAGTGCGGAAAATAGAATACGCCTGCCAACGGCAGATAAAGCGTCATATAAAACAAAGAAAAAAACATCAGGCCTTTTCTGCACTTTGCAAACCAGGGCTTAAAAACCTTTCCGCCTCCTGAAAAGCGACGATTATTCGGCATCGTAACGTCTTTCAATATGAATCAATACTAAAAGTTAGGGTATTCAAAAAAAATCCAAATCTCTTGGTTTTTTCTTCAAATCTATTATCGGAATAAAGGGTAAATGACAACCTCGATATTTCTTTTTACTGAAAACTAGTGCCTTTTAAAAAAAAAGTGTTGCTTGAGCACTTGTTTGAATAATGTTAATAGAAAGGAGGAGGTGTGTATGTGTGTTCAACTCATCCCGGATCCAAGTGGCGAATTCTATTTTGATTATGGTATAAATTTTAATTTGATCCTCTCGTGCTGAACTCAACGAAAACAATAATGCGAACACTGCTGTTTATTTTTTTTACGCTCTTCATGTTAAAAGGCGCTGCCTTCGCACTGGTTTATACAGAAGATAACGGTCTGTTTTTGTATTTTCCTGAAGATGAAAAAGAAATTGCCACACGATTAACAAAAGAACTCCCCGAAATGGAGGCTTTCCTGTCGCTTTGGGATTTACCGGTTCAACGCCCTTTGCATGTGATTCTAGACGACAAATTAGATGCACCCGAAGTTATTGTCCACATAATTCCACATAAGGAAATTCGTATTCCCATCCGTGCCCCCGGTATACTGGAGGACGGGCATACAGAATCCGACCCTTGGACATATTTCATGTTTAAGGGCTTGTGTCTTCAAGGTATCTACGGAATCCGGTCCGGTATCCCTGAATTCTTGCACAAGGTTTTCGGTGAAATTATTTCTCCGAATGCCATTATGCCGCCCTGGGTGGAAAACGGCATTTGCAATTTACTGTATGCGAAGTACCGGCATAAAGAAATCCAGGACCCGTTTGAATTGGCAATTTTCCGAGCATCGCCAGTTCCGGATCTTGATATTGTCAGCAATCACCCTCAAATCTGGCCCGGGCATTACGCTTATAGAATCTTCGGCAAACCATTTTTAGAGTGGCTTAATAAAAAATACGGCTGGGAAAAAATTCTCGATTTTCTTCGTGTGCATGGTCGGGGCATAATTCCTATCGAAATTGATTTAAAAGCCAGACAAGTTTTCGGCAAAACCGGAATTATGTTGTGGAAACAATTCCAGCAGGAGCATACACGTAAGACAAGCGACACACCGGGACTTCTCATATCCGGCTATTGGAATGAACCCTTCGTGTTTTGGAATCAGTCCGGCGTATATCCGGGCAAACTCAAAATACGGGAGCGTTCCAGATACGGTTATGTTGAACCGGATGGTACATTGTGGATTTCTGAATATGACAAAGCATCAACACTATACAAATACTCAAAAGGATCTTCCGTATCTACCGATCTGAATCATATCTGGGACCCGGGACCCGGTGGCGTGGCAATCACCCGAAAGGGTCACCGACCCTATATTATGATTTGGCCGGATGATTCAAAAGGAGGGTTTGGCCGTCTAAAAGAAATAGAAAAAAACCAATTCCCAATGATACCGGCCCCTCCGGGCATCATCCAGCTCTCCGGACCTGTCCGCGATCGACACGGCCGTATCGCTGTTGCCGGCAATCTGGCAGGTAACTGGGATATATGGGTCTTTGACGGTCAATGGTACCGAATGACGGATACACCGTCAATTGAAATGGACCCATGGTGGGACAATGAAACGCTGATGTATGCTTCGAACATTTCCGGAGAATTTCAGATCCATGAAGCAGGTCAAGGCCAGGTCACACATGCCAAACATGGCGCAACACTGCCGAGACAGGGTAAGTTTCTCAATCTCACAGAAACGGGATGGCAGATACAGAGCTATAAAAGCAGCCGATTGCCTTTACTTGAACTTCAATCTCCACATAAAGGTCCCATTGAAAAAGCTTCCGAACCCATACCCATAGATACCAACCTTTACAATCCCTTTAAAAGCCTCTGGCCCAACTATATCCGGCCGGACATATTCGCCGGAGTGAATGATCTTCAACTGGGTATTGCCACCAAAAGTAGGGACGTCGCCGGCGACTGGGCAATCGATAGCGGCATTCGGTACTCTTTTGACTTGGAGTATATCGCTATCCAGGCGGCATTCCAAATCAAAAACATCGGCACTCGATTTGCAAGATACCCGCTTTCATATGCAACTGCACTGGCCCAAACGGTCGATGAATCTCGAAACGAGATAAAATTGTTCTGGAGGCCTATAGGATTTGATAAAACCAAACTCAGTGATAAATTAGGCGCTCGGGATAAAATTGGAAACTTTCAAGGCATTGAATTTTCATTCAACTGGCGTAATTATAAATCTCTTTCAGGGGAAGGCCCCACCGAAGACGAGTCCTGGTCTGCGTTAGCTTTTACAAAATCATGGAGCATCGCGCAAGCCTGGGGGAATCTGGAATTTTTATCCGAAAACCGACAATCTCTATCCGGAGGAGTACGTTTTCTGTTCGGAGACCAGATCCTTACATCCATTCACATGATGGCAGGACAAACCTGGGGGGACCCTGTTAACGGCCACAATACCTTTCGTATCGGAGGTAATGTTATTGAAGGCTATTTTACCCGCAGACCATCCAGACTTTTTCCCATAAGAGGATTCGATTCCAACATCCTGGAAGCCCCCAAAGCGGCTTCCGGGGGGGTTGAGGTGTTCTGGCCAATGGCCAATTTGCAGACCGGTTACCAGACATTACCTCTTTTTCTTCACCGCTTGAGGCTCGGAACATTTGTGGATGCGGGGTTTGCCGGCGAAGACATCTCCAACGACGACCTGCTGGTTGGCGGCGGATTTGAGTTGATCACCTCCATGGAAATTGCCTGGGGAAATTTATCGTCCTTTCGTATCGGGGTATCCTGGCCTTTCATACAGCCGGATTATCTGAATCAGAAGGGACCGTTTTTCATTATTCAAATTGGTCGACCGTTGTAAGTAAACCATAAAGAACCCTTTATACGGATCGACACGTTAAACCTTTCCTTTGATACGAATACTTCCATCCCGCGTTTTTCAATAGCTATAAGTCAAAAACCCAGATTAAAACCATAAGCTCGAACAACCGGGCATTTTTCCCTATTAAAATAAGGTCTTTTCCCTATTTACTTTTTGAAAAAGGTTAGGATAAATTGAAAACGTCTTGAAATTGCGATGAATCCTGTTTCGGAATATCCACAGGAAGAAAGGAACGATATGTCGCCTCATACTAATCCGATATGCGAAAAAGGGGAAAAAAACGTCTTTTGCCCCTATTACGGCGACTGTTTAAACCTTGCCTCTAAACAACATTGGCATTACTGGTCCTGCCGGAAGTGCGGTTACATCCATGAAGCCCAACCCATCCCCATAATCATGTATCCGCCGCACAATGCCGATCCCCATTATGCTTTGTCTCCGGTGCTTTATCAAAAAGACCGAGAGTTTAAATTATAACCCGAAGCAGAATGATTTGATACGAACGGCTTTCGAATTTTCAAACACAATGGCTCAAATTTGGTGTCCGGATGGTTAGGGGCTACCCAAATAAAAATCGAAAGGAGGCGGATATGCCGGAGGTTCAAATAAATCTCTTAAAAAACAGATTGTACATTACATTAGAAGATTGGGATCAAGGGGACATGCCGGTTTATGTCCAGAAAATCGAATCCGCCTGCAAAGCATTGGTCCCGGGTTTCACTTGTGTAGCGGTTCTGCGAAAAAACGGACTCATCCGACAAATAGACAAAGATTTGTTGTTTAACACCACGGACTTGATTTCAGCGTATGGTGTCAGCAAAGTGGCTTATGTTCGCAACAATCAAACCAAGGGAAATGCAATGCCGTCGATCAGCATAAACATACATTCGTATGTTCCGGTACACTACGCCCCAAATATCAATGAAGCCGAGGCGATACTAGACGGCAAATCTCCGGCGATCATGCCTTTGAAGAGGTTCGCACCTGCAAAGAAAATCGCCAGCACCTGGATGAATTAGCGTGAATATGTAAAACGGGGTTGATGGGTTAGTCTTTTTCTTTTCGTTCCGGTTATACGCTTAGATGTCTATCAAATTCCGGACACCTTTATTCGATCTTGTCAGGTGCGTCTTCCACGTTCCATGTTCCTTTTTTCGAAATCCACTTGAAAAATAAACCCACACAATTTGGGCAAAGTTGGGTGCCGCTGACATCTTCAATAATTTGAAGCGCTTTTCCCTGAGCCATTCCCTTCCGGTAGGGCCTGTCACTTGTCAAAGAATGATAGGTGTCCGCAACGGCAGTCATCCGCGCCCATAAATGGATATTGTCTCCTTTAAGGCCCTGAGGGTATCCTTTGCCATCCAGACGCTCGTGGTGAGAAAAGACAATGGGAATGACATCCGAAAAACTTGGAATTGACTTTATAATATTGGCGCCGATGACCGGATGTTTTTTTATGTGAGCGAACTCTTCTTCTGTCAACCGTCCGGGTTTAAGAAGGATTTCGTCTCGGACGCCAATCTTGCCGATATCATGCAGTCTTCCGCCGATGGTGACGGTTTCGATTTCATTCCGGCTGGCTCCGGTTATGCTCAGCATTCCGGAAACAATGATGCCGACCGCCTCAGAATGTCCTTTGGTATAATTGTCGCGGGCCTCGAGTGCGGTGACAAGGCTGGTAATGCTCGCAATCATCAGACTCCGCTCGGAATCCAGCCGCTCTCTTTCCATCATCAACAAGTGAAACTGATCCGACAACATCTTATCAACGAGGATGACGAGTTCATCGATATTGAATGGTTTGCAAAGATATGCTGAGGCACCGTTTCGAAGCATCCGCTTCATATAACCGCGGTCGGTCTTTGAACTCATAGCAACGATCGGTATGGACGAAAAATCGGGATCCGTGTGAACCGCTTGGCAGAAATCAAAGCCGTCGATATCCGGCATCTCGATATCGCTGAGTATCAGATCCGGCCGGATGGTTTCCAGCAGATCCAAGGCTTTTTTACCGTTTTCGGCGGTTATCACCTTAAACCCAGCCTCTGCCAACCCTTTCTCGACAATCCGGAGCACAACCTTAGAATCGTCCACAACCATGACAAGATGTTCACCCTTGAACTTGGATTTCGACAAGACACCTTCCACGGTTTCAAGTAAACGATGCTGTATCTCATACTTTGACAAGTATGCTGATGCTCCCGCTTGGAAACCCTTGTCGACATCGGTGTCGGAGTCGAAGGTACTTACCATAACCACAGGCGTTCCTTGGGTCGATTGGGTACTTTTAAGGCTGCGGCACAATTCAATGCCGTTTATTTTTGGCATATCGATATCGCTGACGACAATATCGAACTTTTCGCGTAATGCCAAATTAAGGCCCTCTTGTCCGTTTTCCGCTAAAATGATTTCGGCGTTCATGGACCCCAGTATTTTTTTCATGCTTGTCCGGAATACGGCACTATCATCAACAATTAGAATTCGATGGGCGTTCATCATGGGTTCCATTTATTTCCGACGGACAGGCCGTTGACGGATTGAATTCCAACCCGAATTTCTCAAAAAAATGTATCTGAGGAACGAATCAAGCTGTTGAGATATTCGGGCCAATTCTTTTTGTTTTTTATCGGGATGTTATCCAATTTTATATCGGCAGATTTGAGACAAACTTTAAATTTGAATTCCCCGCGGCTTGTTGGAGCGAAGCGTAAATCCCGCCTACCGGGGTCGGAACGCAGTGGAGATTTATCCGCCTCGGGAGGATTTATCCGCCTCTGGAGGATTTATCCGCCTCTGGAGGATTTATCCGCCTATGCTGTGTGGCGGATTAGATCCCGAAGGTTTACCTTCGGGAGTTTCATAAAATCGTTACACGATTTTATTTGTAGCTGGAATTTATACGATATGTGGGTCAGGGTTTTAATTTTTGAAAATTCTCATAAATTTTTTTCAATCCGCCGCCAATAAGGAGAACACCCAGAAGATAAAAACTAAAACGGATAAAGAACATCACCGAAGAAAACTGTTTGATCTGTTCGATCCTGGGCATGACCTGGGGTATCCTGTAAAACACACCGATGCCCACAAGGGTCAGCACAATACCATAGATGATGTGAAATATGAGTTTGCTTTTATCCACGGGACTTTTTTGGCTGTTGTTCAATTTTTTCGAATTCATGATGTTTTCTTTATCTTTTGGTTATATATAGGATTCAAGGGGTCGAGTGAAACGTTAAATCAGGCACGCGTTCCTTCAGTCCTTCCATCCGCATGATCCTACCAACCCTTTATTCTATTTACCATTTACTGTTTACTATTTACTATTTGGTTAGTTCTTTCAGCAAAAATTTAATTATAGCTGAAGCGGTAATGTTTATAAAAAACTGAAGTGCTATGTCATAAGATATTTGGGCTAGCCACCGAGATAGACTTCTTTAACTTTGGGATTGTCCAATAACTCACCGGCAAGACCTTCCATTACAATTTCGCCCCTCTCAAGCACATAGGAGTGATGGGCGACTTTAAGTGCAGCCCGGGCATTCTGTTCCACCAAAAGGACCGTGGTCCCGGCTTCGTTGAGCTGTTGAATGACAGTGTAAATTTCCCGGACGATCAATGGGGCGATGCCCATGGAAGGCTCGTCTAAAAGAAGCAGTTCCGGTTTGGCCATCAAGGCACGGGCAATGGCGAGCATTTGCTGCTCCCCGCCGGACAGGGTGCCGGAGATCTGTTTGGAACGTGTTTTCAGGATCGGAAAAATCTCGTATATGCGATTGACGCGCTCTTTGATCTCAAGGCGGTTGTTGCGCTTAAAATAGAGATATGCCCCCAGATGAATATTGTCCAAAACACTCAAATGGGCAAAAATCTGCCGCCCCTCCGGCACCTGGGATATCCCCAACCCCACGATCCGGTTGGCAGGCATTCCAACGATATCCTTGTCTTTATAAAAAACACTCCCTTTACTGATTTTCATCAAACCCGAGATCGACTTCAGGAGGGTCGATTTTCCGGCTCCATTGGCCCCGATAATGGAAACCACCTTTCCTTTGGGCACCTTAATGGAAACATTTTTGAGTACGCGAATACTGTTATATGCAGCGTTTAGCCCCTCAATCCTGAGCATGGTTTAAGCCTCACCCCCCAAATATGCTTCTATGACCCTGGGGTTATTCTGTATCTCTTCGGGCGGTCCTTCGGCAATCTTTTGACCATAGTTCAGCACCACGATCTCATCGGATATGTTCATGATTACCTTCATGTCGTGCTCCACCAGCAGAACGGTAATTCCTTTTGCATTGATGGCCCGGATCAGAGAAGATGCCACGTAAGTCTCGGTTTCATTCAGACCGGCTGCGGGTTCGTCCAGACAGATCAGCTCAGGCTCGCTGGCCAGTGCCCGTCCGATCTCGAGTATCTTCTGCTCTCCCAAGGGCAGGCTGTCTGCAGGGTCGTTGAGTTTATCGGCCAGTCCGATAAATTTCAAAATCTTCATGGCGCTCTCTCGAATCCGCTCCTCTTTCCGCATGGCCAGGGGCATACGAAACCCCGAAGCCAGAAAAGATGTCCGGACTCGGGTGTGACACCCCAGCATCACATTTTCAAGAACCGTCATATTGCCGAACAGCTCCACCGTCTGAAACGTCCGGGAAATCCCCTGGTCTGCAATTTTGTGGGCTTTGAGACGTTCGATGGGCAATCCATTGAACTTCACCGATCCTTCTGTGGGGGGAAACGATCCGGTAATGACATTGAACAGTGTTGTTTTTCCCGCGCCGTTGGGACCGATAATGGCCTTAATCATCCCCCTTTTCACCTGGAAACTGAGATTGCTGAGCGCCATTAACCCGCCAAAGGCCATGGCCAAGCGATTTACTTCCAGAATTTTTTCTTCCTCAACAGCATTCATATGGACGTCATTCCCTGAACCAGCCCTTTACAATTTCCGGGACCCCCACCAGACCTTTGGGCAAAAAAATGGTGACCAGCAGCAGGATGGCCCCATATACGATGACTTCAAATTCCTCGAAATAATGCAACCATTCATAGCTTAAAAAGGTGATGATGGCGGCACCGATAATCGCACCCCAAATGTTGTACATCCCGCCAAGGGCAATCATGATCAGAAGTTTGATCGAAAAGAAAAGGTCAAAGGTCGATGGATTGATAAAATTAAGATAATGTGCATAAAGACTGCCCGCCAAAGATGCCAAAATCGCCGAATACACAAAAACCAAGATTTTGAACCTGGAAATATCCACGCCCATGGCACTGGCCGCCGGTTCACTGACATGAATGGCCCTTAAGGCACGCCCGATGCCCGATTGAATTATATTGACGGTAAAAATAAATGCAGCAAAGACAAAAACCCAGACCAAATAATAATATTTTTCAACAGAATCAAATTCAAATCCGAACAGGCTTAACCCCGGAATGCCCGGCATACCGTCCGGACCGCCGGTCCAAGACGTTTCTTCATTGAAAATGATATAAACGATGATGCCAAAGGCAAGCGTTGCCATGGCCAGATAATGACCTTTTAATTTAAGAGAGGGCGCTCCCACCAAAACAGCAACCACCGCTGATATAACCATACCGAAGAATATGCATGGCCAGGGATTCAAACCGTACTGAACCGTCAAAATCCCTGAAGTATAGGCGCCAATTCCGTAAAATGCCGCATGTCCGATGGAGATTTGGCCGGCATAGCCCATCAGCAAACTCAGACCGATAGTGATCAGGCAGTATATTCCTGCAAAAATCATGATGTCGGTATAATTATCTATGGCGGGAATTTGACGAACGACCCATGGAAATATGATGACAAAGAGGGCAAAAACGGCCATGGGAAGTTTGGCAATTCGTAACATGCCTAAAACCTCTTGATCCTGCTGATCTCTATGCTGCCCAAAATCCCGCTGGGTTTAAAAAACAGGACGATCAGGAGTACAATCAATGCAAAGGCATCTTTGTATCCCGAGCTGATCAGACCGGCGCCGAATGATTCGATGGTTCCCATAATAAGCCCCCCGACGATAGCCCCCGGAAAACTTCCCAGTCCCCCGAGGATCGCCGCCCCGAATCCTTTGACCGCCAGCATGGCCCCCCGGTCGTATTCCATCAGAGAGATGGGGGTCACTGTAATGCCGGCCACCGCTCCAATAGCGGCTGACAGGGCAAAGGACAGCAAAATCATCTGCTTGACATTGATCCCCACCAGGCTGGCCGCATCCGGGTTGTCCGCACAAGCGCTCATGGCCTTTCCGATAATGGTTCGATCAAAAAAGATCGACAAAATGATGACGATGACGACCAGAAAGCCGATCACCCAGAAATACTGAGGTTGAATCACGGCGCCAAAAACAGTGATGGGAATACGCCCTGAAAAGGCAGGCAGATCATAAGGATCCTTTCCCCAAATAAACATGGCCGCACCTTTGATCAGAATTGACGCGGCAATGGTCGCGATAATCAATGTAAGGACGGTAGGCTGGCGAATGGGGCTGATGGCCAGGCGATCCAGGAGTATCCCCACGAATGTAACAAGGATGACGGTCGCCGGAAAGGCCATGACCAGAGGAAGTCCCGCGACAACGTGAAAAAAAACCATGATCAGCCCCCCCAGCATGACGAATTCGCCCTGGGCAAAATTGATGATCTCGGTCACGTTATAAATAATATTGAATCCCACAGCCACCATGGCATAAATACTGCCCACGGTGAGCCCTGTGACCAAATATTGAAAAAGCTGTCCTGTTAGTGTTATCGTTTCCATAGAATAAAATCGTGTTACGATTTTATGAAACTCCCGCAGGTGAACCCTCCAGAGGCGGATAAACCTGCGAGATCTTATTGGTGAGAGGTTTACCCGCTTCCGGCGGGCTAAAAATCATATCCCATAGCTCCGAGAGACGGGATTTCCGCTACACTCCAACAAGTCGCGGGAAATTCAAATTTAAAAAGCGAGGGTGGTAAAATAGAACACCACCCTCACTAAAAAATGTTGAAAAGAATCTAAAACCCTATATGATCAACCGTTTTTGTTTACGATCAATACGGGTAAAAATCAGTCCGCCAAAGCCCAGTCTCCATCTTTTACAACGACCATATTAAAGGCATCTTTCGTCAGGCCGTTATGGTCGTCGGCAGAGTAGTTGAAAATACCATGCTGACCCACAAAGCCCTTAATATGATTTTCAAGATAGCCCTGGATCTTTGCCTTGTCGCCACCGACATTCTCAAGCGCCTGTACCACCATCTGCAAGGCATCCCACGCATGTCCGCCAAATGAAGACAACGGTTCGTTATATTTGGCCATATAGTCTTTCATATACTTGGTGGTTACACCCTTTTGCGGATGGTCTGCCTTTAGGAGCTCTGCGATATTACATGAACCCAGAGGACAAAAAACGCCTTCTGCCGCCCCTGCGGCCAGCTTAATATTTTTGCGGCTTCCAAAGCCATGACTCTGATAAAACGGAACGCTGGTCATTCCCAAATCTCTATAGTTGCGGAGTACCGTAACCTGGGTCGGCCCCACAGACCAGTTAACGATGGCCTGGGGCGCTGTCCCCTTGATTTTGGTCAACTGTGCCGTCATATCCGTATCTTTCGGACCGTACTTTTCATCGGCAACAATATTCATTTTATACTTGGGTGCAAGCCGCATGAGTTCGCCACGTCCGCTGGCGCCAAACCCCGAAGTCACACTGATAATGGCAATCTTATTTATACCGGCTTTTTGCAACCGTGTGTAAATCGCTTCCACGGCCATGGTATCGGTCTGGGGCGTTTTAAAAACCCACTTATAGGGCTTGCCGGTCTTGTCATTATGAACGATTTTGTAACTTGCCGCACAGGAAACCAGCGGTGTTTTGTATTTTTCAGCCAAAGGCACAACGGCTAAAGACGTCCCACTTAAAGAGGGGCCGATCACCGCACAGACCTTGTCTTGGGTAATGAGTTTTTTAACCGCCAAATTGCATTTCGTAGCATCGCCTTCGGTATCATAAACAATCAGTTCCAGTTTATGCCCATTAATGCCGCCGGCCTTATTGATCTCTTCAGCTAACATTTCAGCCGTCTTCTTCTCAGGATCTCCTAAGAAAGAGGTTCGACCGGTTACGGAAAATACGGCACCCACTTTATAGGTCCCCTTAAAGGCCATTGCCGGGCTGACCAGCAGCCCCAAACAGAATAGACAGATTAATGCAAAAATAGAAATTCTCTTGAGTGTCATCTGCTCCTCCTTTTTCAAATGTTTTACAATACCATTTCGTTGGAAACCTTACTTCGTTTACAATCAAACTTGTCTTTTCGTCCATCCGATAATGTTACCCAGTTGGGGTATTGGAATACTGGAATAACGTTATTTGATTTCAAATGGATCTCATCTGAAACCTAAGCTAAAAAAGGAGATCTTCCTGCATCAGCTGCATTAAAATCTAAGTTGAGCGATTGTCGAGGTTGCCGCACATACAAGGAAGATGTCGTTTCGCTATAGTCAGCTATGCGGAATGGCATCTGACGCAG
The DNA here is from genome assembly GCA_041548585.1 of Desulfobacterales bacterium. Taxonomy (GTDB): domain Bacteria; phylum Desulfobacterota; class Desulfobacteria; order Desulfobacterales; family UBA11574; genus UBA11574. The sequence continues at coordinate 12,022 of JBFESJ010000102.1, forward strand.
TAGATGCGGTAAGATCGGCAATCCCGAAGGGTTTTAAATTTTAAAATATAATTCGATTTCAATCATTTAAAATAAGAGGAATTTGATCCCCTTTAAAATTTAAAACGCTCATCGGTATTATAGGGTATAAACCTTACTGCCGTTGATAACCTTTACATTGTTTTCTTCAAGTACCCGAACGGCCTCATCGATATTATCGAATCGGAATATCATTACGGCATTTTCACCGCTATGCTGAACAAATGCATACATGTATTCCACATTAATCTGGGCTTTGTGCAACATATCCAGTATTCTATGAAGACCTCCGGGCTTGTCTTCCACTTCTACTGCCAACACATCGGTTCTGCCTACGGTAAATCCCCGGTTTTTAAGTGCTTTTACCGCTTTTACATTATTATCTACGATCAGACGAAGAACGCCGAAATCGGATGTGTCCGCCAGGGCAAGCGCCCTGATATTCACATCGGCTTCTGAAAGAATGGCCGTCACTTCAGCCAATCGTCCAGCCTTGTTTTCTAAAAAGACTGAAATCTGTTCCG
>JBFESJ010000103.1:0-12563 GCA_041548585.1 Desulfobacterales bacterium
GAACTCAAGATACATTGCAGTAACATGAAATCAGGGTTAAGTGCATAGACGTTGGAGATTCCTCCGGCGCCAAATAGCAATATGACAGATACCGCAAACCCCAATGTGTTTCTTGTGTATCTATTGATCGGTCCTGTGAGTTCGGAATAACTCATAGAAATACAAATTGACCATACTCATTGCCATTATGAACAGGAGCATAGGCAGCAATATATTGCCCTTTAATTTTACAACATTCTAAAATTATAAGTAGTCTGTATCCGGCCAGTCCAAAGGAATGAAAACAAAAACCCTGTTAGATAGTGGCATCCTAATAGGATTTAAAGGATGGAGGTGTGAATCAAGCCAAGAAGGAAATCTTGACTCCTTCGATTTAAGTAAGAGCAACTTGTTGTGATATATTCAATTCCAGGTAGGCAGGTGATGATGTGATATTCATTTCCTGATCTGAAAACTGTTCCTCTTTAATCTATCATAATAGAAATCAGAACTTTCCCGACTCTAATTTTTTGCAAAGAAATTCCCCCTGTTTCTGCAATGGACTGTTTTTCTTTATTCCCCGCTCGACGATACCGATGGAATGGAGGGCTGTGGCATGATATCTGTTAAAGCTCTTCCCTATTACCTGGAGGGGAGCATCCGTATATTTACGGGAAAGGTAAATCGCTATCTGCCGTGGTCGAACGATGGGTTGCTTTCGTGAGCTTGAGACAATGTCCTTGATGGAAATACGGTAATGTTTGCAAACCAGTTTCTTGATAGCATCTATAGTAACATTCTTCCGCTGGCGAACGATATGTTTGGTGACACTTTGAGCAAGCCCAAGGTCAATGGGTTCTCCCAAAAGCAGTGATTTTGAAACAACCCCTATGAGGCCGCTTTCAAGCTGTCTCACATCCTCTGTGAGTTCACTGGCCAGGTACTGGATCACTTCCTCGGGGACATCGTAACCATTAAACTTTGCTTTTTTCTGCAGTATCCTTACCCTTGTCCTGAAATCAGGGGGATTAATGTTTGAAATGAGGCCGCATGAGAGGCGTGATCTTAATTTGTCATCGATTTTCGGAATGTCTCCCGGAAGATAGCAACTTGAAAAGATTATTTTCTTGCCAGCCTCAAACAGTGTGTCAAGGGCAAACGCAAGCTCGACCTGGGTGCGATCCTTGTTCCTGAGATAATGGACGTCTTCAAGCAGCAGTACGTCACATTGATTTCTGTATTTTTCCTTGAACGAATTTATGGAGCCATGCTGAAAAGCATCGACCATTTCATTGCTAAAGTCCTCTGCGGTCATATAATAGACACGGTCTGAGGGATGTTCGGACAGGATGTGGTGTCCGACGGCCTGGGTGAGGTGGCTTTTTCCCAACCCTGTCTTTGACAGTAAGAACAAACAATTTTGGGAAGCATTCTTTCGAGAAGCCATTGACAAGGAAGCTGAATAGGCAAAGTCGTTATTCTCTCCGACCACAAAATGATCAAAAGTGAAATCCTTTTTCAAAAGACGACCATTACGCGGACACACATTTATATTGGGAAGCAGAAGTTGAGGGTCTTCATATGCTTTCGGTTTTGGGAGGGCATTTTTTGCGGAGATCTCGATGGAGAGCTGGCATTCTCTTCCCAGAACATTCTTTATTTCGGACTCTATCAGGGAACCATAATTCTCAAGAACCCGCTTCCTGAAAAAAAAGTTTGGTGAATATAAAACAATGCGGTCTTCATCACACCTTGCCAGTTGCAGAGGCTCAATCCACATCCTGAACGTGTGATCAGGAATTCCTGATTTGATAGAAACTTTTGCCTCGTCCCAAACTTTCTTCATATCCGTTAATGTTTGTTATTTTAAAAAACAGATTTATCTGCTTTTTTTATAGGAAGTGAACAGAGGAAAACCAACTAAATCGAACGATATAGGGGTATTATCACAGATTATCAGAAAAACCAGCTTAATACCGAATCAAGTTGAAGCATATTTAGCGAACTATTTTATTTATGTCAAACCCGATAATTCTGGTTTTTCATTTTTCTATTAACATATTGCAGAGGAATTTTATCTTATTGTATTAACAGATTTTAATTTCTTTTAAAAATCAAACGTTCTGAGATTCGAGCTTTTCTGAACGCTATATTTCCACAGGCATTTCAATCATATCCAGACCTGTGGTTAAGTTATTAACAATTATATTATCCTCCATATACTCCAATTTACGTTGAATATCTGTTAATTTCAAAAAAATTTTTATCAGATTATTGTCATATTAGGATTGATAGTGAAGTCAAGGCCTTTGGTATTGAATAATTTGTGCCATGATCGGAATGCAGATTATTAATCTTTGTTCCAAACCTTCGATAGAAGTTTGAACATGATGGGATTAAAAAGATTTGCATAATAATCAATACCCTGGATTTTCAGTATTTATCGTTTTGAACATTTTGTAAATTGTCAATTTTGTCAATAATTAACACAAGTAATTAAAATTGCATAAATATGGCTGAGGATTTTTGTTGATAACTTGTTAATAACTATTTCAGCTTATACTACAAATTTATCAAGCCGACCCTGCTTAAATAGAGATAGGTCTCGATCTTTGCTTTAATACCTGAGATGTATTTGAAGATGCCCTTTGGGTTTAATCTAATCGAAGAAATGAGAGAAAGGTTTGAAATTTAATAAAAAAACAGTCAGAGGTCAGACATATCCCAGGTTTTTGAGGTGGCTGATATTTTCATTTTTTGGATGGATATCTGATGTCCAGCTTTGCAAGCCTTTGCCTGTATGTCGAGTTTCTTTCTCTTAGAAGTGTGTTTTTGGCACCAAAAATGCTCTTTTAAGGCCTTATCTGGCTCATTTCTTAAACGCTTTATCCCTTATCAAATATGTTATGCCGGATAGGCCCCAATATATTGTGTGATGACAACTCTTGCTCAGGATACAATTAGTAGATTTTTAAATGCCGATTCCAAAAAGAACAATGGCGGGAGACCATTCTCCCGCCATTATTGTTATACTTCTAACGGATAATTAATGCGTATATCAAATCGCAAAGCGAAAGCGTTCTCATGAAACATCATTAGTAATACATGGCCGGTAATTTACGCGGCAGCACAGTGTTTTCGTCTGATATCCTGAAAATGACCCTGTCGAGTTTTCCATTGAACTTGAAAATCCCGTTGTATAGGTCAGAGACCTGAGTGCCCGTATCTCGTCCGATGTCAAACGTTTCAGCCAGCGAGTAGGTGCTGATATGCATCTGCGGCATTTCAGCTTCGTCGACTTTTTTGCCATTGATGTAAAGCTCACCTTTACCACCAAACGGTTTGGTTCTTATAAAATTAAACTTCAGGTCGGTTTTGCCCTGAGGCAACGGCGGCGACTTCAAGATGTAGTGCACGCCGTCAAGAAAGTTGTAGTCGTAGTAGAGGCGGTTGTCCTTGATGAACATTGTGTAACCACCCGTCATGCCGCCGCATGCAACGATGACCCCTTCCTCGTTAGCCTTGAGGTCAATGCGCGTCTCAATGATGTGCGCGCGATTTTTGACCGGTGCTGATGACTTTTCAGCAATACGAACCGCGCCCGGCGCAAAATAAACAAACTCCTTCTTGTCGCCAAACAAACGATCTTGTTGCGCGCCGATGCGTTTAATCATATCGTCATAGAGCGGATAGACGTTGTATTTCCAGGCTTCTTCGTCAAAAATCTTGACGAGTTCTTTCAATTTTTCCGGGTGCTTTTTGGCGAGATTGGTGCTCTCGGAGAAATCTTCAGCAACGTGATACAACTCCCATTCGTCCTGGTCGAAGGGCAACACGACATTGACATCCCAGGGCATCCTCTTGGCATGTAATGAAACAGCTTTCCAGCCATCAATCCAGATCGCACGGTTGCCAAACATCTCGTAGTACTGTCGTTTTTTCTTGTTTGGCGCCTTAGGGTTATCAAAAGCGTATGCCATGGAAATCCCATCCATGGGCTGCTGCTTCACACCATGGTAGGTTTCCGGAACAGAGATACCAGCCGCTTCCATGATAGTCGGTGCAATATCGCTGATGTGATGGTACTGGTTGCGTATCCCGCCTTTGGCTTTAATACCTTTGGGCCAGTGCACGACCAGGGCATCGTGTTGACCACCGCGGTGCTCACTCTGCTTGAAATAGCGGAACGGCGTATTACCGGCCATAGCCCAGCCTGCGTGGTAGTGTGGATAGGTGTTCTCTCGGCCCCAGTCTTCCTGGTTTTTTAGGTTCGCTTCGAGGGGCGTCTGCAGGCCATTGAGCACATAGGTCTCATTGAAAGTGCCGGCCAAGCCACCTTCACCACTGGCACCATTATCGGAAGTCACGAAAATAAGGGTATTGTCCAACTCACCAATACGCTTGAGCTCTTCTACGATACGTCCAATCTGAAGGTCCACCCACTCCATTTGCGCGGCAAACACTTCCATCTGACGTGCATAAAGGCTTTTCTCTTTGTCAGACAACGAATCCCAGGCAGGGATCGGGTCGATACGTTCGGTGAGTTTGGTATTGGCAGGTACAATACCCAGCTTTTTCTGACGGGCCAGAATCATCTCACGCGCCTTGTCCCAACCCATATCGAATTTGCCTTTATATTTATCGATATGACTGTCCGGTGAATGATGGGGTGAGTGCATCGAGCCGGAAGCCCACAACATCATAAAGGGCAGGTCCGGTTTGATGGATTTATGTCCGGTGATCCATTCAATGGCGCGGTCCGCCAAATCCTGGTCAAGATGCACCGATTTACGGTAAGGCTCGGGGGTGTGGTCATTCCACATGACAGGAACAAATTGATGTACGTCGGCAGCCATGAACGTGTACGCATGTTGAAATCCTTCGCCGCTGGGCCAGCGATCGAATGGACCAACCTGAGACACTTCATATAAAGGCGTGTGATCCCACTTGCCCAGGGCATAATTCACATATCCATGTTCCTGAAGATAGTTGGCGACCGACTTGGCTGACTCCGGCATGATGGCATTGTAGCCGGGGAAACCCATCGCTGTTAAGGCATGGCTGCCCAATCCAATAGAGTGGGGGTAGCGCCCTGCCATCAAAGATGCGCGGGAAGGGGAGCACAGAGCCGTTGTATGGAAGTTGTTAAAACGCAGACCGCCTTCTGCCAACTTGTCGATATGGGGCGTCTGAATCAGACCACCAAAACTGCCGATATGGGCGAATCCGACATCGTCAAGCAAAAAGATAATGACATTCGGTGCACCTTCAGGAGGACGTATTTCCGGTGCCCACCATTCTTGTGAATCTCCGTATTTTTTAGCAATAACACCTCCAAATCCATCAATTTTTTTTGTCTGAGCTGCCACAGCAAAGGACGATAGTGCAAGGCAGACAACAAAAAGAACCCCCAACACAATTAGTTTTTTCATGATTAGGCTCCTTTCTTTGATTTCAAAATAATTATCAACCATTCCTTATTACAGATGTTTGTCTCTTGTCACTTCAGTAATAAGAAAAGGGTGAATTCTTATCATCGATTCGTGCTTTCTCATTATTTCTAAAAAGGGTATTTTGGATTTGATATTAGGTAGCACACCAATGAGATAATTTGATAGAACACTAATCATTCCGAGAATCAATTTAGGTCGTCATCCTTGTAGTATTTGGTGCCTTTACCGGTGAACTCTAATGCTAGCCCGTCATCGGTTAACTGGTACAGCCAAATTCCGGGAGATACAGATATCGCCCCGGCAAAAGCACCGCCCTTATCACCAAGCTTTGCTGCTGCCGATGTCTGACCGCCGAACTCCCACCCCGAGTTGATAAACTCATTCACATCCTTGTGCTTTTCGAATATCCACACAAGCCTGAATTTTTTAACACCGAAGCCCAATCCCGCTTGAACTTCGATCATTTTCATGAACGTTTCTTTTTTGGTTTTGTTGTCGTAAACAACACCTTTTCCACTACCGCCACCGGCAATGAATATTTTTGTACCGAAATTACTGAAAACAGCGTAACCGGACGACTTGGAGATTGCTTTTTTGGCAGAAGGCTGAGCTTTGTACAAACGGGCCAGCGTTTCTTTTGCCATTTTTCGGATGTCGGTTTTTTTCTTTTTGATTTCTTCTTTGCTTGCTGACCACAAGGGTGCAGCCGTCAAAGTGAAACTCAACACCAGGGCAATGGCGATGGTCGCGATAAACAATTTGTTTTTATTCATAATGGTTTCCTCCTTCCTAATGGTGACAATTCCAAGGCAATGGAAAAATTCTATAAATTGTGGTTCGTCTAAAATCTTAAAGTTATAGATAGATTGAGATCATTACAGTCCAACTCTATTTAAAAAAAAGCAAAAGCCATGCCGATATATCATTGCCTGGTTAAGCATCTAATATTTAAGAAGATAAAACGTTAAAAAAATGAAATGAATGTGTTTCAGTTTGATAATATGTGAGACACTTCTGTATCTTGATCAAGTGTATGGAGCAATTTAAATATTGGATTCTTTTAATACTTTAAAATGGGCGGGCTGTAAAATGGCTGGAAGGTAAAACTGATTAGGATTGTGTTTTGTGTTGAGAGGAATCCAAATATTCGTCAATTACAAATATATTGAGAATACATGGCAAAAATCGGAGTTGTCAAATCCTCTGATCTCTTGCCGGAAAAACAACCCAGGGTTGATCAATTCGAATTACATTAATCGTATTTGTTACAAAAATGCAAAATAGGGCAAAACCTCCAAAAAGAATTTCTCCTACTGAAAATTGCAGATATTTAATCAGGCTAAGTCAGACATATCGCAGGTTTTTGATGTGGATGATATCTTCATCTTTTGGATGACTATCTGAATATTCATCAGGGTTAAAAGGAGATCGAATCATCATCCCGACTGAATTAAATGGGGAACTAATAAAGGCAAGGCATCATGAATTTAAAATCGGCTTGGATCGGAACAAAATTATACAATATATAGTGTCTAGGAAATGAGCAGGTTTTTATTAAAATATTGAAACTGAGTGATAGATAGGTTATTAGTATCACATCGGCATAGAATCATTAGATATCTGGACTTTTTGCAATGTATCACCAGTGGTGAATCGCAGTATAAAAGCATTGAACACTCGTATTTTTATGAGAGGCAACCTCTCACCTGACCGAATTAGACCCCATGTCATCATTCCCATTATGATTAATATTTGCAGTTCCATTTTACAAATGTTATTTTAGATTAAATTCAAAAATATGATTTTAAGGTTCCTGTTTATGCGCTGCAATATGCATTCCTGTGAAAATGAATCTACCTTAAACGTTGATTAAAATGTAATAAAATTCCAAGAGTAAGCCCTATGTGATATAAAGGCTCATAATTGGATTTCAATTGTACCATTGTATGGATCTTTTTTGTTTTTCAATTGGAGGATGTCCAAATGGCTAATAAACCGACATATGAAGAATTGGAACAAAAGGTCAAGGAACAAGAAAGGGAAGTCGTTAAACACAAGCGGGCAAAGAAGTCTCTCATAACAAATGCAAATGAACTTGACATTTTTAATGCCGAATCGGAAACCCCACATTTAGTTAATGGCAAATATTCAATTAAGGATCTGATTGACATTCAACATCTTCGTGGAGTCTTAGAAAAGTTTTCCAATGCCACCGGATTTACTACAGGATTGGTTTCATATCCTGAACAGGAGCCTCTTCTAATTACGGGATGGAGAGATATCTGCACTAAATATCATCGCGTCTTTCCTGAATCTGAGAAACATTGTAAAAAGAGCAATAGATCCTTGACGAGCCACCTAAAAGAATTGAAGGAGTTGAACGTAAGGCCTTGTAAAAATGGTTTAGTAGAAGGAGCAACACCGATCATTATCAAGGGTAAACATATAGCCAGTCTACTTACCGGACAGATCCTTTTTAAAAAACCCGATATCGAACGATTCAGAAGGCAAGCTGAAAGTTATGGCTATGATATAGATGCGTATCTGGATGCATTGAATAAGGTTCCGATCGTAACGGAGGAGCAGTTCAAAAGTGCTCTTTCTTTCTTGAGCGAAATTGCAGTTATGATTGGAGAACTGGGACTGATTAACCTGAAATTTAAAGAAAGCACGAGGGGATTGGAGAAGGAAATCATCAAGCGCAAGAAGGCAAAGATGAAATTAGCTGAGAAATCTCTTAAATTGGAAAGGCTTAATAAGGAATTGAGACGAAAGAATGAGGAGCTGAATGAATTTACATACATTGCCAGCCATGATTTGCGGGCACCATTGCGCAAGTTATCCGCTTTTTGTGATCTCCTGAAAAAGGATTTGGGAGAAGATCTTTCGGAACAAGCAGAAAAAGATTTATTTTTTATTGCTGATGCGGCCCTTCAAATGCAAACCCTTGTTCAGGATCTTTTGAAGCTTTCACACACCAGCCGGATGGATATGAAATTTGAACGGTTTTCATTGGATACTTGTGTAAACCTTGCCCTGAAGGAATTAGAAAGCGAGATAGCAGAAGCTGAAGCTGAAATCGTTTGCAAAGAATTGCCGGAAATATGGGGAGACAAGATACTATTGACCCAACTCTATCGAAATCTAATCAGCAACGCCCTGAAGTTTAGAGATAAAGAGCATCCGAGGATTGAAATTACGGTTGAAAATAAAGACGGAGTATCTATTTTCGGCGTTAAGGACAATGGTATTGGCATAAGTGCAGCATACACCGAACAGATATTTTTGCCTTTCACGAGGTTGCATTCCCAGACTGAATACGAAGGGACAGGAATCGGGCTGGCAATTTGCCGAAAAGCGATTGAACGGCACACCGGAGAAATTTGGGTTGAATCTGAGCCCGGCAAAGGGGCTCATTTCAAGTTTACAATAAGGAGGGGAGATCATGGCAGGAACGCCTAAGAGGCCGGCAATCATTCTTCTGGCCGAGGATGACCTCGGAGATCAAGAGTTGACAAAGCGTGCCTTGGAAGAAGGAAAGGTCGAGAATGAACTGTATATCGTACAAGATGGCGAGGAGGCTTTGGATTACCTGTTCCGAAGGGGAAGGTACACTGATCCGGAAACATCACCTCGGCCGGATCTGTTTCTGCTTGACCTTAATATGCCAAAATTAGACGGCAGACAGGTTTTAGAGCAAATACGTTCAATCCATGAACTTCGCAATATCAGAGTAGTGGTCTTAACCACATCCCACCAGGAAGAAGATATCACCCGAAGCTACGATTTAGGTGTGCATTCTTACATAACCAAGCCGGTAGATCTGGACCAGTTCTTCAATGTGGTTCGAACCTTAGAGGAATATTGGTTCCAGATTGTTATTCTGCCTCCAAAGGACGATAAATAAGGCTATGGAAAATACAATAATAACGCCTTAAAGAAGAAAAACAGAACATACGTATTGTAGATGACATGCTGGAGAACCTCCTGGTACTGGAAAACTTGCTTGAGGATCCCGATGTGAATAATTTATAGTTAAAGTATGTTGAAAATAACGAAATTCATGTTGCCAACCATAAATTAAGAGATATCAATTCCCAAAAGACAAAGATCATGAACTCAAAATCCAATACGCTAAACAAAAAACTCAAAATTCTATTGATCGAAGACGACCCCGGTGACGCACATCTGATTCGGAAAATGCTGATAGAATCCAAGAGTGCTTGTTTTGAGTTAGAACATTTTGATCGTCTCTCTACAGGTCTGGAACATTTAGTCCAAATGGAAATCGACCTGATTCTTCTGGACCTGAATTTGCCGGATAGCCAAGGATTAGACACATTCGTCAAAGCACATGCCAAAGCTCAGGTAATTCCCGTGATTGTACTCACAGGACTTGAAGATGAAAACTTAGCAATCAAGTCTATCAGTAAGGGGGCTCAGGATTATTTAGTCAAGGGACAAATAGATAGTGGTTTGTTGATTCGTGCTATACATTATGCTGTTGAGAGACATCGGCTGAGGTCGAAGTTAAAAAAGGCCAACCAAAAGATTCTTGAACAACAAAAAGAGCTTATTGACGAAGAACGACTCAAAGTGTTGCTACAGATGGCAGGAGCTACCGCCCATGAACTGAACCAACCGCTTATGGTCCTTCTGGGTAATATTGAGTTGATAGGAATGTACAAGAGCGATTCTGAAAAATTGTCTGATTGCGTTGCCGCCATAGAGGATGCCGGAAACAAGATCTCCGATATTGTGAAGAAAATTCAAACCATTCGTCATTACGAAACAAAGGCTTATTCCGACGGGAGCGAGATCATAAGTATAGACCAGGATTTAAATATCCTTTCGGTAGAAGATGACAAAATGTACTTTTCAATGCTAAAGAAAATGTTGAGCAACCTTGGAATGACCAAGGTATCCCAGGCTATGAATATTAAGAAGGCAAAAGCGCTATTGACAGAGAATACTTATGCTCTCACCCTGTTAGAATACAAGCTGCCGGACGGTGATGCCTTTGATTTGTTAAGGTTCATGAAAGGACAGGATATACAAGTTCCTGTGGTGGTGCTTACAGGGCAAGGGAATGAGGCGATTGCTTCCAAGGCCATCCAGACAGGTGCCTATGATTATCTTTCCAAAGAGAATATCAACGAAAGCTCCCTTTCTCGGAGCATAAATAATGCTCTTGAAAGGTTTCGCCTCAACAGAGAGATAAATATGGCCATGACAAAAATGGCAGAGATGTCCACCACGGATGAATTAACCGGGCTTTATAATCGCCGGTACTTCATGGAGGCCCTTGAGCGGGAGATGGCAAGGGCGAAAAGGTATGGTACTTCTCTGGTTATGTGTATGATGGATTTGGATCATTTCAAGCGAGTCAACGATACCTATGGTCACACAGCTGGAGATATGGTACTTGTTGAGATTGGAAAAATACTCACAGAATGCATCAGACAGAGCGATTTGGCCTGTCGCTATGGAGGTGAAGAGTTTGCAGTCATATTGCCTGATACTGATGTCAAAAAAGCCAAGGATGTCTATGAAAGGTTCAGGAAAATTGTGGCCGGGCATCCATTTAAACATAACTTATCCCAGTTTAATATTACTATAAGCATGGGAATAACATCATACAATAGTATTATGGATCAATCTCCCATTGAAATCTTGGAGTTGGCAGACAAAGCCCTCTATCAAGCAAAAGAAGCTGGCAGGAACCAGTTGGTTGAATATACTCCTTCAATATGAGAAAGGCTCAGATCAAAACTGGACAAGATCCTGGATTCGGGTGTCCTCATCAGTGGGCGAGGTGTCGATTGAGCGCAGCTAATCATCTAATTTCTGAAAGCAAATCACCAGATTTTTTTTGCAGCTTTTCATTCTGACGCAGCTTGACAAAATGCATATATATACTTATATTATAAAGTTAAATAGACTATCCCAACATTTCTCTTTTCTACTTTTTAACTAACGCCGGTTTGAATTTAGCCGGAACCAGCCTCGCAACAGCTAATCACATTGCGCGCTTTCATTTGTTGACTTATTTCAGAAGATTACATTCTTTATCTATTTTCAAGTCAGATTTAATTCCATCAATCGCATCTGCGATCAATTTGGAAGGCAGGTTCGAACAACATATTTTTTTGTGAAAAAGGAGAATTTGAACCATGAAACTCAGACCATTACAGGATCGAATTTTAGTTCAACGGGTTAAAGAAGAGGAAAAAACAAAGGGTGGGATCATCATCCCGGATACGGCCAAGGAAAAACCAGTTGAAGGCAGAGTGATTGCTGCCGGAATTGGTAAACTCAGTGAAGAGGGAAATAGAATAGCGCTTGAAGTCAAGAAAGGCGATCGGATTCTATTTGGCAAATATTCGGGTAATGAGATAAAAATAGAGGGTGAAGAATATCTTATCATGCGCGAAGATGACGTGCTTGGTATCATCGAATAAAAACTAAAATGGAGGTTAAGACAAGATGGCTAAACTAATAAAATATGACATAAAAGCCCGCGAAGCGATGCTGAACGGGGTAAGAACCCTTGCTGATGCGGTTGTTGTTACCTTGGGTCCCAAAGGAAGAAATGTCGTCCTCGACAAATCTTGGGGATCGCCGACGGTCACCAAAGACGGTGTCACAGTGGCCAAAGAAATCGAATTGAAAGACAAATTCGAAAATATGGGCGCCCAGATGGTAAAGGAAGTCGCCAGCAAAACAAGTGAAATGGCCGGTGATGGCACAACCACTGCTACGCTTTTGACCAGATCTATTTATGAAGAGGGGCAGAAGCTGGTGGCGGCGGGCCATAATCCAATGGCCATTAAACGGGGGATTGAGGCCGCGGTTGGAATCGTTGTGAAAGAACTTCAAAATTTGAGCAAACCCACCCAAGACCAGCGCGAAATTGCCCAGGTCGCCACCATTTCGGCGAACAATGATGAAACCATCGGCAAAATCATTGCCGAAGCCATGAACAAAGTTGGTAAAGAAGGGGTCATCACCGTTGAAGAAGCCAAAAGCATTGAAACAACACTTGAAGTTGTTGAAGGTATGCAGTTTGATCGAGGATACCTATCGCCATATTTTGTGACCAATGCCGAAAAAATGGTCGCCTCTTTGGAA
>JBFESJ010000104.1:0-12372 GCA_041548585.1 Desulfobacterales bacterium
ACAGCTTATGGGGATTGGGATTTGTCATGATTGCCTGGGCAACCTTTTTTTTAACGGAGGGGTATTTCGGAAGAAAGCTGTTAATTGCATTTTTGGTAACGTTTTGGGGTTTGAGACTGAGCATTTATCTGACGTGGCGCAACTGGGGAAAGGGGGAAGATCCCAGATATGGCTCCTGGCGTGAAAAGAGCGGCAAGCAATTCTGGATCGTGAGCCTTTTTAAGGTGTTTTTGCTTCAGTCTTTGTTCTTGTGGGCGATTTCCATTTCAATTCAGTACGGCGTGGCGTCTAAGACACCGGAAATGATCACCTGGCTGGATCTGATTGGTTTATTATCTTGGGGGATCGGTTTTATATTTGAAGCTGTTGGAGATTGGCAGTTGGCGGTATTTAAATCCAACCCTGCCAATAAGGGGAAAGTTATGGATCGGGGATTATGGGCCTATACCCGACATCCCAATTATTTTGGAGAATGTCTCATGTGGTGGGGGATTTTTCTCATTGCATTTTCAACACCAAACAGCTGGTGGACCGTTTTGAGTCCGCTGATCATCACTGCGGTGCTGCTGAAGATGACAGGGATTCCACTCACTGAAAAAACCATTGTAACCCACCGGCCGGGCTACAAAGAATATATTCAGCGAACCAATGCGTTTTTTCCCTGGTTTCCGAAAGCAAAGAAAAAATAAGATGTTTGATAGACTCGGAAAACAATTTGGTTGAGGAGTCGGGGAGTTTTTCTAAATAGTCGCTCCATGGATAATCTTTTTTTTAAACGCGTGAACTCGTGACAAGGGCTCGTAAAGAAATAACAGGAACCAATCTTTGAAAAATCAATAGGTCTTTTACACAATCTGTAATTTATTTTAAAGATTCGATTCCTCCAGGCGCCTGTTCTTTCTCACCATCCCTAAGCCACTCAAACAGCACCCGCTTTAAAAAAAGATCATCCATTCCGCTAACATCAAAGGACTTAGAAGAAAAACTCCCCGAGGGCTCATTTAATTAGTGTCCGTCAATGACTAAGGGTTTTTATGAAACCGGACGGGTGCGTTGTTCAGACCAGAGAGGGAAGCAAGGGTTCCCGTCTGCACATGGGCTTGGTCAACAGCATTTGAACATCCCCGATATATCTTTCTGCAAAGCCCCCCTCACAATAGCAAAGATAATATTCCCACATTCGAATAAAAGCATCCGAAAATCCCATTTCACGAACGTCATCGATGTGATCAAAAAATCGTTTTCGCCATTCGGCAAGTGTTCGGACATAGTGTGGTGTAATATCCTCAAGATGAAACAGCTTCAGATCTGTCTTGCGGGCGATGGCACGCATCATGGCATGGATTGAGGGAATGCAGCTTCCCGGAAAGATATACCGCTTGACGAAATCGACCGAGCGTTTGTGAACGTGAAACTCTTGATCGACAATGGTGATGGCCTGAAGGAGCATCATACCGTTCGCCTTGAGCAACCGACTGCAGATTTGAAAAAAAGTATCCAGAAAGTGATGGCCCACCGCTTCGATCATTTCAATGGAAACCAGTTTGTCAAATTTGCCGCCAAGAAGTCGATAGTCCTTTCGAAGCAATTTGATTCGATGGGACAAGCCGGATGCCGCAATGCGTTTTTCGGCCAACGCAAACTGTTCATCGGAAATGGTTGTGGTTGTCACGTGACATCCGTAATTTTTTGCAGCATGTATGGAAAAACCGCCCCATCCGCCGCCGATTTCAATGACTTGATCTTCGGGATGAAGCTGGAGTTTGCGGCAGATTCGATCGTATTTTGCTATGGAAGCCGTTTCCAGCGTGCTGTTTTCGTGCTCAAAGATGCCGCAGGAGTAAGTCAATGTTTCATCCAGGAAAAGCCTGTAAAAATCATTTCCCAGGTCGTAATGGGCAACGATATTCTCTTTGCTGCCTTTCAGGGTGTTGCGTCGAAAGTAGTGATACAAATTATGAACAGGATCAGAGATCCAAGACCAGCCTTTGTCCATTTTTTCCATTACCTGATGATTCAGAATCACCAGGCGAATGACCGTTGTCAGTTGAGACGTTGACCACAGCCCGGCCATGTAGGCTTCGGCAGAACCGATGCTGCCCCCAAACACGGTATTTGTATAAAATCGTGGATGGTGCACATGAATGGTGGCCTGCAAAGAAGCCTCTTTGGCTGATTGGCCGAATGAGTAGTGCCGGTTTTTATCGGTCAGGGTCAGATTTCCAATCTTAAAATCTTTCATGAGCACGAAAAAAAGTCTTCGGGATAGTCTGTCGATACATGTTTCCCGAAGATCTTCCAGTGCCGATACTTTATAAGGCATGAATGTTTCTGTCACGGGTCATGTCCTTTGTATGAAAGTGATCTTTTTTGGGGATGGGTAAAAAATGGGGTTTTTTTCATCAACAGCCGCAAAGCCTGGAAATAGATCATTGTTGTCACCTTCATCGTCATCAACGGGTATTTCATAAGCACGCGGGTGAGTTCTTTATGGCTGATGGGTCGCCTTTTCAGCATCAGACTGGCATCGAACAGCATTTCACCTTTTTCCCTATCGATCATATGAACGCGAATGTTTTCGCCGGGCACGCGAAATCGCCAGTCGTAGTGGATATCCATATCAATAAACGGTGAAACATGAAAAATCTTGTTGAAACGGTAGCGACGCCAATGATGAAGGGGGTGTTCATTGTGCGTATCACCGAGCACATAACAATGGTGTTCTCCCCAGGGGGTATTGTGAATTTCAACCACAACGGTTTCGACCCTGATATCAGAAGCGTCGTAGCAATAATAAAAACTGGCCGGATTAAAGCAATATCCAAAATATCTTAAGTGGGTCAGCAGACGAATCGGTCCGGCTGGCCGGTTTCCTATCTGCGTTTGAACAAGATCCCGAACAGCGGTGTCCATGGGTACGGTAGGATCGCCAAAATGATCTTTTCGGCGAAAATAAGCAACATTCCATCGTTGGTATGACCACAGGGGGTGAATGTCGAAAAGTGTGGGGAGTTCCTCCAGGTCGAGAAACATAAAAAAGAGACGGTATTGAAACGTGTTCGGCCGGGGTTTGAAGCGCCGATGCCTTACAGCGCCTTCATATATCGCGCTCTTTATCATGACAATGTTTTCCCAAAATGTTTGCAAACCGACAAGGCACTGTTCACGCCGTCCTCATGAAACCCGTAACCCCAGTAGGCTCCGCAGAAATAGGTCCGATTTTTTCCGTTGATTTCATCTTGTTTTCGGCGCGCGGTTAAACTGTTCGGGTCATAGACCGGATGGTGGTAAATGATGCGTTGCAGAACACGGTCCGGATGGATTTTGTCCGGCATATTTAAGGTGACACAAAACACTTCCGTCGCCTTCAGGTTTTGTAGGATATTCATGTTATAGGTCAGCGCAACTCGCCCTTTTTCTTCTTTGGGGAGGTGATAGTTCCAGCTGGCCCAGGCCGTTCTTTGGGGTGGAAGGAGCGATGCATCGGTGTGCAAAATGGTAAGGTTCTCCTGGTAGGGGATGGAACCCAAAACGTCTCTCTCCATATTCGTGGGATCCTCAAGCATCTGGAGCGCCTGGTCGCTGTGAGTGGCGATGACCACCTGATCAAAGTATGCCGTGTCTCTTGCCTTTGTGATTATTTCGACTTTTTCCGGGAATCGTTTGACCGATGCAACCGGTGAGCTCAGACGGATCCGGTCTTTATAGGGTCGGGTTAAGGGTCCGATATACTGTCTCGACCCCCCTTTGATGACCAGCCATTGCGGCTGATGACGTACGCTCAGAAAACCATGGTTGTTAAAAAATTCTACCAGATATCGTGCCGGAAACTTTCTGAACTGAACAGGATCTGCCGACCAGATGGCTCCGCCCATGGGAATAATGAAATGTTCGATGAAGGCATGACTGTATTTCTTTTGTTCCAAATAGGACTGAAGGGTGATGCGGTAATCATCGGATCGAATGAGTTCCGACGATTCACGCCGGAACCGAAGTGCATCCCAAAGCATCCGGTAAAATGAGGGACGGAGAAGATTTTTTCGCTGAACAAATAAAGCGTTCAAGCTGTTGGGGGAAAAAACCAGTCCCGTTTGATCGCATTGAACGCTGAAACTCATGTTCGACGGTTGCCAGGCCACCCCGAGTGACCGCATTAATTTAATAAAATTCGGGTAGGTCTTTTCATTGAATACGATGAAACCGGTATCCACCGGATAGGAAATACCCTCGATGGATACATCGGCGGTGTTGGTATGCCCGCCGATGTAGTCATTGGCCTCATACAGAACAATGTCATGATCTTGACTCAGCAAATATGCGGATACCATGCCGGAAATGCCGGAACCGATAATTGCAATTCGCATATATTTTCCTCCTGTCAAAACAAGCAGAGGAGCAAGAGCATAAGCCCCCAAATCGATCTGAACTTAGAGGCGTATTCATGAATTATTGGTGTATTTTTTTGTTATTCGAATATGTTATAGTACAATGAGCGGCCACGAACAAATTTGCTATGTCAATTCGACGGGGACACCTTTCTTTTTCAGGTCTTCAAGTATCGATTTTAGTTGGGATTTTTCACAATCTTCAATGTGATAGACATTTTTTACGCCATCCGTAAACAGCAATACAAAATGGTCGTTGTCATCCACATAGGCCTTACGAATATAATCATCGTCAAGCCAGGGAGTGAGCGCTTTCATAAAATCGGACAGATTGCATGTTTTCATTGAAACACCTCCTACCTTTCCGGGTATTCCGAAACGCCGAATAAGATGTAAAAAACCATTTGTGATAGGGTTAAAACATTACTATATCTTATTTCCATCAAAAGACAAAGTCAAAAAGGAATATGTCTTTCTGACTATTCCATATGATTTTGCCAAGAAACAGTGATTTGAAATTATTAATAAGATGTTTATGATTGGTCTTCACCCAATTTGAGTGTAAACATAATGAAGATTTGATTTAATAATTCTTAATTCACTTGAAAATTAATATGACCTAAATTGAGCAATTTTCAAATTTGCCTTAGATACAAGGAAGATACCGTTTCGCTATAGTCCACTATGCGGGACGGTATCTAACGCCGTAGATATGGTGAAATCGGAAATCCCAACGGGGTTTAAATTTTGAAAATCTAAAATGGCATAATTCCTTTGATATTTTACAATACAGTTAATTTTCAAAATTTAAAACGCTCAATTAGGTATGAGTAGCATCTATGATAACTATTGGCTTTACATCTCATCGCGCTGAAACCATTCCTTTTGCGCGCCACATCATGGAACAACACCAGATCATTGTTCTGGAAGAACCCCCACATCCAAAATTTGCAGACATGCTCAATGGCAGCCTGTCAATTTCTGACTATTTGATGGAGATCGATATTGGCTTTCCCGAGTTTGAGCGTTTGATGTGCAAAGAGCTAAGAAGCCTGAAACAAAATGGAAAAAAGCTATTACAAGTTGAACCTTATCTGGAAAGACTACTCGAAATCCATGAATATTTTGCAGAAGGCATGACACCGGTGGACGTCTTGAATATGGATGATTTGAAAACCGTCTATTTGATGGAAAAAGCAGCCACCGGTGCTTTGATTGACTACTATACCCGAAGTATCGAAAAAGATTTTAAGCAGGTGATTGAATCCGTAAAAGCATTTGCAAATGCGGATGCTCAGCGTTCAAAGCTCCGGTCCATACTGAGAGCCAGAGCAATTGCAAACCTGGACACTGCGAAAAAGATTTATGTGGAAGCCGGTTACATCCATTATCCTCTTTACCGATGCCTAATACACGACCTCAAAGACAATCAAAATATACGGGTCGTTTATTTGATGCAGCCGGTTTTTGAAAAACTCAGATGCAAAAGACGCAACATGGGCCCCGGAGATATTCTCACCTTGTATTATGCTCTGAATCTGCCGATCAAAAAAGACAAAGCCAATGTGTTGGCTGCAAGAAGCCTGATCTATACCCAGCTGATTCAAACAGAAGAAATGCTTCCCGACCAAAGCAATATGACGCCTCACAGTTTGGACGAAGCCCAGGCCAATAGACTTGTGGATGGTTTGGAATTTGAAGATTGCAGAAGGATCTATTCAGAAATTCGTTTTAAGAACCGACATGAATCGTTGGACCTTGTGAAATCTTATGTTCGGACTAAATGAGGGGGCGGGGTGCTTTTTCGTCATACAAAAAGGTCTGGCGAAAATTTAGGAGTAAGCTTGACTTGATGCCGTATCAGAAATACATTTATTTTCATTATTCCATACCTCAAATGATCATATTTTAAGAATTACAACATTACCATTGTGAAAAGAGCGAGATAAAACCCATCAATTAGTTGTAAAGGATATTCAACATGCTGAATCCCTCGGACGCAATTGAATGGATATCCGTTTTTGTGGAATCTTGTTAAACTATTCATCGATGACGCCGTTCAGAAAAAATATTTGGCAGGATAGCTAAGATGGTAGAGCAAAAAACGAGACCGGTCATTGATGCCCGACATCTGACGCGCATCTACAGACTGGGTGATAACGAAGTGATCGGTATCAATGATATCGGCCTTGATATTGCTCCCGGTGAGTTGGTGGTGCTCAAAGGCAACAGCGGCTCGGGTAAGAGCACCCTTTTGTCACTCATCGCCGGTCTGGATCGCCCCACCCGGGGATATCTGAATGTTGCTGATCATGAACTCACCAAAGCGACACCATCCGATCTTACGCATTTTCGTCGTGAAGTCGTGGGTATGGTCTTTCAATCTTTCAATTTAATGCCTACCTTGAATGTGGTTGAAAATGCCTGCCTGCCGGGATTGCTGGCTGGAAAATCTGCAGACCGGATAAAATCCAAAGCCATGGAACTGCTGGACTGGTTGGGTCTTTCGACCCGATGGAAACATTTGCCGGCCCAGCTTTCCGGTGGAGAAATGCAGCGTACGGCAATCGCCAGGGCACTCATCAATGATCCGGAGATTATCTTGGCGGATGAACCCACGGGC
The DNA here is from genome assembly GCA_041548585.1 of Desulfobacterales bacterium. Taxonomy (GTDB): domain Bacteria; phylum Desulfobacterota; class Desulfobacteria; order Desulfobacterales; family UBA11574; genus UBA11574. The sequence continues at coordinate 7,009 of JBFESJ010000104.1, forward strand.
AACCTGGACAGTCGTAACGGCCAAGTTGTGGTGGAGCTGTTTGCGGAATTGAATCGTAACTGGAACCGAACCGTGATGATTGCCACCCACAGCGATATTGCAGATTCATCGGCAACCATGACCATTTGCTTGAAAGATGGAATGATTATCGATCAAACATGCGACATATAGGCTTTTTTTTTCGATTTTTTATTTGGTTCAGCCTGCGAAACATCAAAAAGCATTTGGGTCGAGCACTGACGGTGCTTTTGGGGGTCGCGCTGGGCGCCGCAGTCTTCACCAGTGTGAGACTTTCCATTCATGCTGCTCTTGATTCGTTCACCCGCAGTATGGACGTGATTGCCGGCAGTGCAGACCGGGTACTGGTCCAACCCGGAGGTCGAGTGCCGGAAGAATGGGTGGCCAAACTCATGCAGCTTCCCGTTGTCCAGGAGGCTTCACCTGTTTTGACCACATATGTCCGTTTGGCCGATAAAAAATCCGAGCCGTTTTTATTGATCGGTGTTGATCCTGTTATGGATCGGAGCTTTCGCAGATGGCAAACCTCTGAACGCAAGGAAAAAGATGCCGAAAGCTGGATTGAACTGCTCAAAAGACCGTATACCCTGATCATCGGACCGTCTCTGGCGAATAAATCCGCGAGCCGTCGCGGCGAATTGTTGACCCTTGAGCATTCCCGTCGAACCGCTAAATTTGACATCGTCGGGATTCTGTCACCCACTGGTTTGGCCATGACGGAAGGGGGGATGATTGCCCTAACCGACATCGCCACCTTTCAGGAGTTTACCGAACTTCACGGATGGGTAGATCGTATTGACTTAAAGCTTGCGTCGAATGCCAAGAACTGGGCGCTCGAAGAAATCCAAAGAATACTGCCTGAAAATATCTTGCTCAGCTCCCCCTCTGCCGCAAAAGAGAGCGGTCAGTCAATGATTCGAGCCTATCAACTCAATCTTACGATTTTAAGTTTTGCTTCATTGTTTGTGGGTATGTTTTTGGTATACAGCTTGGTGGCACTGAATGCTGCTTCTCGACGTCACGAACTGGCCGTGTTGCGCGCTACCGGTGCATCGCCCTATCTGTTGTTTTTCGTGTTTTTGGCCGAAGGTGCGCTGTTCGGGGTTTTCGGCTGGCTATCAGCACTTCCGATCAGCACGCTACTGGTAAAGTATTTGTTGCAGGGTGTCAGCCAGACGATTTCCATATTGTTCGTCAGAGTTCAGGTAGACACACTTTCTTTGAGCCCGTGGGAAGTCATATTGAGTTTCAGTATCACCGTGTTTACCTCCAGTATTTCCGCCTTACAGCCGGCCCGGGAAGCCATGCAAATAACACCCAATGAGGCACTCGAAATATCCCAGCATGGCATGCAATATAAAAAATCTCCCTATAAACTTGCACTGGTAGGAATAGGGTGTCTTTTCCTGGTGGTGCCGTTGTCCCTGCTTCCGAAGGTATTGAATATGCCCTTACCGGGATATGTTGCCATATTGCTTCTGTTTGGTGGGTTTTCCCTGCTTTCTCCCTGGGGCCTCAATCAAATGGGGAAGGCCCTGTCACCGACACTCCTGCGATTTGCCGGGATTCCTGCCTATCTTGCCGGCCGGTATGTGCGGGACAGCGGAACCCGAACCGCAGTTTCTGTCGGCGCATTCATTACTGCTGTGGCATTGTTTACATCTTTGGTCATCATGATCTTCAGCTTCCGCAGTACGGTTGAGTTGTGGGCTGATCAGACCGTCAGTGGCGATTTGTTTATCACAACAAGGATGGGAGATATCAATCAGTTTCGCTACCCGATACCCCGACGTGTTGTTCAAGGACTCCAGGAATTCAATAGCCTGGTGGACATTGTTCCCAGCCGCCGATATTTTTTGAGCCATAACAATATTCCGTATGAATTCGATCTGCTGGATATCGAGACCTTTTTGCGTCACGGAGACTTCGTCTGGTTAAAGGGCGATTCTGATCAGGTGCGAACGTCGTTGAAGCACGGTAAAGGGGTTGTGATTTCTGAAGTATTCTCGAATCGTACCGGATTGACGGTTGGCGACAGGTTTCGATCCCAGATTGAGGCATCGATGATTGAGCTCCCGGTGTTGGGAATTATTCGAGACTATCGGACCCGGGGAGGGGTGGTCTTTTATTCTCTGACCCATTTTAAAAAACGCTATCATGACATCCAATGGGGAGGATGTCGTATTTTTTTCAAAGATCGCAAACAGGATCTGGAAGCGGCTGTCGCCTCACTGCAAAATGAAATCGTGCAACGCTGGGGAAACACATTGGATATGGTTAGCGGCAATAGACTGCGAAACACCATTTTAAGGGTCTTTGATGAAACCTTTGCCATTACCACCGTTCTTTTACTCATAGCGTTGGCCATCGCCGCCCTGGGCATTGCCACGACTCTGACAGTACTGGTATTGGAGCGCTCAAGGCAATTAAATACATTACATGCCGTAGGTGCCGACTTCAGGCAGATTCGGTCCATGATTCTTTGGGAAGCGGCCTTTATGGTCGTTGCCGGAGAATTGGCAGGGCTTGTCTGTGGATTTATTCTGTCTTATATCCTGGTGTATGTCATCAACCGCCAATCCTTTGGCTGGACATTCCTATATGAAGTCGACTGGGTGGCGCTGGTGATGTCATTGCCGTTGATTATATTGACAGCTCTGGTTTCCGCGTATCCGGCGATCAAAATGGTGTTTCGAGAGTCACCGGCAATTCTACTCAGAGAAGAATAACCCGCTTATCTGGAAATAGGAATGAGGAAAGAGAAAGGAGGAAAGAGGATTAGGGAAACCACGGATGAACACGAATAAACACAAATATTTTGAAAAATATGAAAGTAAGAAGGTGAGAAGTTTACCCGCCTTTGGGGGCGCCGGTCCGAAGGATTCCGGACTCTTAAGGAGAGGCGATCCGAGATCAGAAGGTCGGCACATTTTCTTGATTTCCAAATTTCTCACTTTCTCACCTTCTCATCTTCTAACACCATTTGCGTCCATTTGCGGTTAACTATTTCCTAATTCCTATTTTCTAAAAAGATAAGCCATTGTTTGGATTTTCGAATATTTTTTTATGTGGTTTGGGCTATGAACATGATGTGTTTTAAAAAGCGATGTGTACTTTACGTCTTGATCATCTTTGTTTTTACTCATGCATGGGTAATGGCCGAAGATACAAAGGGGTATAACACTGTAACCGGTCCCTGTAATCTCGAATTCCCTAAAGATCACGCATCACATTCAGGATATCGAACAGAATGGTGGTACTATACCGGCAATATCAAATCCTCAGTCGGGAATCGTTATGGATTTCAGCTCACTTTTTTTCGCAGACGTATCATTCCCTCAGAATCTGAAAGGAAATGGCCCACGCCCGCATCGGCTTGGCGCACCAGCCAGATCTATCTGGCACATGCGGCCATATCAGATCTTGACGAAAAACGCCATTTTTATGACCAACGCATGGGGCGAGGGGTGCTGGGGATTGCCGGTGAATTCCAGCACAATAATATCGTTCGTATCTTTCTCAAAAAATGGTCCACCCGAATCGGCCCAAAAGCGCACCACCTGAAGGTGATTTCCGACCCATTTTCTTTTGATCTCAATTTAACACCTGTCAAACCGCCCGTGTTTCATGGAAAAGAGGGTTACAGCCAAAAAGGTTCAACGCCCGAAAGAGCCAGCTGCTACTATTCATTTTCCCGGCTCGAGACCAAAGGCCAGGTGACACTCGGTGGAAAAACATTTGCCGTCAGCGGGCTGTCTTGGATGGATCATGAATTCAGCACCGCGCCGTTGGAACCCGGACTCGTCGGATGGGACTGGTTCAGCCTTCAGTTATCCGATCACACGGAAATTATGATCTATCTTTTGCGACAAAAAGACGGCAAGTTAAATCCTGCTTCCAGCGGCACATATATCCGTTCCAATGGGAAGACAAGACATTTATCCAGGCGTGAAATTGAAGTAACCGTCACGGATACCTGGAATAGCCCGAACTCCAGAGCGGTTTACCCGGCCCGATGGCAGCTGGGGATTCCGTCGCTGTCCCTGGATCTTATTATTTCTCCCAACCTGGCAGACCAGGAAATGAGAACCGCTGAAAGTACGGGAGTAACATATTGGGAAGGGAGTGTGTTTGTAAAAGGTTACAAAGGAGAAAACCGGGTTAACGGCCAAGGATATGTGGAGCTGACGGGATATGCGAAAACATTTCACGCACCCTTGTAATAAACATGATGCTGACCTTAATGAACGTCCGATAACCTTAAAAATAGAGGTTATCGGACATTAAAAAGAAATGCTTTAGGGTTACGTATAGCTGAATTAATCTTGCTGAACCCTAATTGAGAGAAAATCGAGGATGTCCCATGTCCGAGGCATCAAGGGTGAAGCCGTAGTCATCTACTGTGATCCATTGATAACAAAGGACATGGGGTATAATCGGCTTTCCCAGAGGATAAACAACATCGAGATAAAGTACAAAGTTCATATTTCATTAAATGTACATATGTTGAAATGTAATCGAATCATCGGAGTACGCATTAAGTCCAAAAATTATGATGGTTCCCGGAATTGTTTATGCTCAATTAAGGTTGAAGTTTATCCCGGCACATCGACAGGCGCGGCCCTTCCGCCGATGTAATCAATGACTTCGTCATACGTATTGGTTAGGTTGCCCTTGACCCCCTCGATTTCGTCCCTTATCGGCTTCCACTCTATAGGACATTCTGTCCTGAGTTCATGGATTCTATCTTCCAGCTCAGTGATGACGATCTTGAGGTCTTGAATGTTTGGAAGAACTTTTTCCAGTTCCCCGGATCCCAGTTGATCGGCCTTTCGAATGACATCAAAAATTTTTGCCTTCCATAAGGTAAGTTCCATATCTACATTTGAACAATAATCTTTGACTTCCATGATATTCTCCTTTCTCAATTTGATGTTTTAAGAATTAATGATCACTTTTATCCAAACGACAAAAACTAAACGTTTAAATAGCAATAAACATACCAAAAGAGAAATTATGTATAACAGCATAATTTTGCGACAAAAAACCTATAAACCATTCGGTCGGAACTGTTTTTATGATACATTAATGTGTCATAGGACAATGTATGATACACTTATGCCGCGACCTTCTTTTTGATTCTCCTTGTATTTTTTGTTGGCGATTGATTGTCTTCAATCAAAATAAGCAATATTTTTCTGATGACAATATCTCCGCCGGACTGTTATCAGTGTGTCATGGTGTATGCTAACAAATGAGTAAACTTGACAAACGGTAGGTATTCATTATTTTCAGAGTTAGCTGAATAAACCCTAACGGTGCAAAAGTAGAGGATATCACACGTTC